>NZWP01000021.1 GCA_002701645.1 Fidelibacterota bacterium
TATTTTCGATATAAGATTTCATTAAACCTATATCATCTAAAGTTTCACTGATATTGTCTATAATCTCTTGTTGTTGCTCAATCTTTTTATTAATAGCAGTAATCTTAAAATACTCTTTTACAATAGGTACAGAAAGCAGAATCAAGAATAAAGACGCAATAAAAGAAAAAGTAATTAAAGATACTCCTACTATAAGAGTAGGTCGATTAAATTCAGATTGCCACGTTTTATCATTGAAAGGGGAAAGAAATAATATTTTATATTTTTTAAATTTCATCAATGCCTTTATTCCTTAAATCAACATACTATTCAAAATCTGACTTTATGCTTTTAAGCTTATCAATCACACGATTCCACGTTTTTGAATCAAAATGGATTTTTACAAATCCTTTTTTTGTTTTTTTATTATTATTGATAGTTACTTTGGTTCCAATAATTCTTGCGATTTTACTCTCAATTTGATTGATCTGTTGATTCCATTTCGTATTATTTGAAGCTGCTGCTTCTACTTTTCTTACAGACATTTTTTCTTTTAGTAACCGTCTCCAAAGAAGAATCATACCTTGTGTGGTCTTTTTTTGTAATATTGCTCTTGCTTGACCCGCATTAATTTCATTCTTTAAAATGCTGTCTTGAATTTCTGTAGGTAAATTTAATAGTCTTAATGAATTAGAAACTGCTGGACGTGATTTACCGACTGTTTTTGCAATCTCAGTAATGGAACTAGCTAGATTATCTTTCAAATATTGATATGCTTTTGCTTGCTCTATTGCATTTAAGTCTTCTCTTTGTATATTTTCAATTAATGCCATATACATTATATCTTTATTAGAATCTGCATCTATTATATATGCTAATATTCTTTTTCTTTTTAATAATTGATGGGCCCTCAATCTTCTTTCTCCGGCAACAATAATATATTTATTATTTGACTCTTTAACTGTTATAGGACTGATTAAACCTTTTTCATCAATCGACTGAGCTAATTGCTTTAATGCTTTTTCATCAAAAACTTTTCTAGGCTGATTTGGATTAGGAGTAATTCTACTTATCAATATATTGTTCTGAGCTACATTGTCAGAAGATTTATTTGGTGTAAGCAATGCACCAATTCCTTTCCCTATTTGATTATTTTTTTTCATTTAAAATTTCTAATGCTAACTCCATATAGTTTTTTGCTCCAGCACAATCAACATCATACATAATAGCTGGCTTTCCATCGTCTGGAGCTTCAGCCAATCTAATATTTCTGCTAATTTTTGTCTTAAGCAACTTATTTTTAAAATTTGCTTTCAATAGATTTATTACTTTTTTTGCTAAACGCAATCTCTTTGTATGCATAGTAACAAGTATTCCAAGTATCTTTAAATCCTTATTGATATTATCTTGAACTAATCTAATAGTTTCTTGTAAGTTTTTTAGCCCTTCTAGGGCAAAAAATTCACTTTGAATAGGAATAAGAACATTATTCGATGCTACTAGAACATTTAATGTCAATAATCCCAACGATGGAGGGCAATCTATTAAAATAAAGTCATAATCTTTTTTCACTTTATTAATCAATCGTAATAATTGTTTCTCTCTGTTTTGAACTCCAACTAATTCTACTTCACACCCCACCAAGTTATTATCTGATCTAATAAAGTCTAGGTACTCTAGATTTGTGCTGGAAATAACATTGCTCATGGTTTGATTACCGCTTAACGCATCGTAAATAGAATGACTGCTATCAATTCCAAAGTCTGACAACCCAGTTGTTGCATTTGCTTGAGGATCAAAATCAATTAGCAAAGTTTTCTTTTCTAAGATAGCTAAGCTGGCAGCTAAATTAATGGCTGTGGTAGTTTTACCAACACCACCTTTTTGATTAATAATTGCGATAGTCTTTTTCATTTGAGCAAAAAAATTTAATTGGTATTCACCCTTAATACAAAGTTTTTAAAAAATCATCACAATTGAGTTAATTTACAATGTGGATAATGCAATTTTAATTACGGGATTCAATGGTGAGATAGGTAGGCAAACACTCTTGTCTTTATCTAAAAAAGAAATTCCTATTATTGCTTTAGATATTAATGAGTCTGATATAAAGTATAATAATGTTGTATATATCAAAGACAGTATTCTTAATCAAAGTGTTATAACCTCTATCTTTAACGATTATAATATTATTGAAGTGTATCATTTCGCTGCCTTGTTAAGTCAATCTGCCAATAATAATCCGGAATTAGCTCATGAAGTAAATGAGGAAGGCTCACAATTAATAATCAACTCCGCTATGAGCCATGGCATAAAAAATGAATCATTTATCAAAATTTTTTTTCCTAGTTCGATTGCAGTATATGGACCAAGAAAATTAAAAAATGCAAAAGAACTAGATATTATAAAACCTCAAACAATATATGGATGTAATAAACTCGCTATAGAACAATTTGGTACTCAAAGACATGAAGAAAGTATTGAACTGGGATTCGGCATTGATTTTAGATGTTTGCGATTTCCTGGAATTATTAGTCCATATACTATACCATCTGGAGGTACAACCGATTTTGCTCCACAAATGCTACATGCAGCATACAATAATGAAAGATATACCTGTAAAGTAGATTCAGCAACAACGCTTCCTTTTCTAGGGATTAAGAATGCAGTTGAGGCTATTTTACAAATTATGGTTATTCCAAATATTGACTCAAAACTCAGAGCATTTAATGTGCAAGAAACGAACTTGAACCCCAAAGAAATTATTGCAGAACTACAAAAGGAATTTCCAAAATTTATTGTAGATTATGATATAGATTCTAAATTCCAATCTATTGCAGATACGTGGCCTGAAAACTTAAATTGTGATGAGGCCACAAAAAAATGGAATTTTGTAAATAATCAAAATAAAAATATAATTTTTGAAGAATATCTAATACCAGAAATCAAAAAGCATTATGGCAAACATTAAAAATATTCTAGGAAGTCAGCTTGAAAAAATGAAGCAAGATGGTACGTTTAAAAGCGAACGTATAATTCAAACCCCGCAAGAAACAGCAATAGATGTACTTGGAGAAACAGTTATTAATTTTTGTGCCAATAATTATTTAGGACTATCTAATAATATTGATATAAAAAAAGCAGCTATTCAAGCAATTGATGAATGGGGATTTGGACTAAGCTCTGTTAGATTTATTTGCGGTACTCAAACAATCCATAAAGAGTTAGAAAACATGGTCAGTAAATTTCATGAAAAAGAAGATTCTATCCTCTACTCTTCGTGCTTTGATGCTAATGGAGGATTATTTGAAACTATTTTATCGAAAGAAGATGCTGTATTCTCCGATGAATTAAATCATGCATCTATCATAGATGGCATAAGACTATGTAAGGCAGAAAAAAATCGATACAGACATGCAGATATGGATCACTTAGAAAAGCTACTGAAAAATTCGAATGCTAGATTAAAATTAATTGCAACAGATGGTGTATTTAGTATGGATGGAGTTGTAGCTCCATTAAAAGATATTGTTGTATTAGCAAAGAAATATGATGCTATGATAATGATTGATGACTGTCACGCAACAGGCTTCTTAGGCAATGAAGGTAAAGGTAGTGCAGATTATCATAATGTCTTAAATGATATTGATATTATTACATCAACATTTGGAAAAGCATTAGGTGGAGCTTCTGGAGGATTTGTATGTGCTTCAAAAGAAATTATTGAAACTCTAAGACAAAAATCTAGACCTTATTTATTTTCAAATAGCCTTGCTCCCCCTTTAGTCGCAGCATGTATTAAAGTATTCGATATTATTCAAAATGATTATAGCTATAAAAAAAGATTAGAAAAAAATACACTGTATTTTCGAGAAAAAATTAAAGAGCATGGTTTTGACATAAAAGGATTTGATCATCCTATTATACCTATTATGATTTATGATGAAAAGAAGGCTGTTAAAATGTCTGAAGATTTACTGAAAAAAAATATATATGTGATAGCATTCTCATCTCCAGTGGTAGCCAAAGGTGAAGCAAGAATTAGGGTTCAGATTTCTGCAAATCATACTCAAGAACAGCTTGACTATGCATTGCATGCTTTTCATAGTGTTGGAACAGAGTTAAATATAATTTAAAAAAATAGTGAAAAAGTATTTGAAAGTATTAAATTCTTTTCACTTTAAAGTAAAGAAGCTATGAACAATACATTAAGAACACGATTACTATCAATTCTATTTATTTTTGGGTTAGGGATTTATGCCCTTTTACCATCGATTAGATATCAATTGTTAAGTGATGACGCAAAAAATAACTTATCAAAAGATGAGTTAGCATACTTTGAGTCAAAAAGTATCAAACAAGGTCTTGATTTAAAAGGTGGTATATATATTGTTCTCGAAGTAGACCTACCTCAGCTTGTTAATACTCTCGCTAAAAATAAAGATAAAAATTTTGATAAATTTTTAGATGAATTAAGTGAGGAATATAAAAATAGTAGTACTGACTTTTTTACCTTATTTGAGGAAAAAGCTTTAGAAAAAGATTTAAAATTACCTAGATATTTCATTAGCTATGGTAAGACAAAAGATCAAATCATTGAGCAATTGAATCTTCAATCAGCAGATTCAATTAATCGAATTATTGAAATTATTCAAAATCGTGTGGATCAATTCGGTGTATCAGAACCTACAATTCAAAAACAAGGTAATAATAGGGTAATTGTTGAGCTTGCAGGTGTGCAAGACGCTGAAAGAGCCAGAGATTTACTGCAAAGCACTGCTTTGCTCGAACTTATGATTGTAAAAGATGTAGAGAGCACTAATACAATTGTAAGACAAATCGATAATCTGACCTCAATGGATGTCGAAAAAACTAATGATGATGTCGATCAATTATTCGATACAAACAATTCTGACAAAAATAGCTTAGGATTTTCTTCATTATTGATATCTGTTGGTAGTGATCTAGCTATATCTACAAGTAATTTATCTAAGCTACAAAATATTTTAAATCAAGATAATGTTAAGCAAGTATTAGATGCAACTGGTAGTCTATTTCTTACTAGTAATTCTGCTGCAACCTTAATAAACGATTTTGGTGAAGAAGAAGAAGTCTACTTGCTCTATCATTTAGTAGATAATGCAGAGCTAACAGGTGGTGTAATAGAAGATGCACAAATGAGATTGAGCCAGTCTGGTGTTAGCGCTGGACAAGCTACAGTGCAAGTGGAAATGAACAATGAAGGGTCAAGAGAGTGGGCAAGAATTACTGGGTCTAACATCAATAAAAGAATTGCAATTGTATTAGATAAAAAAGTACACATGGCTCCAGTGATTAGAAGTCAAATTTTTGGTGGGGGCACCGTTATTGAAGGTTTAGATTCTATTCAAGAGGCAGAAGATATTGCGATTGTATTACGCGCAGGATCTTTACCTGTTCCAGTTACAATCCAAGAAGAAAGAACTGTGGGGGCATCACTTGGTGCAGACTCTGTCAGCAGTGGAGCATACTCTATGTTAATAGGATTATTGATTGTAATATTATTTATCATATTCTATTATAGACTGTCGGGTCTTATTGCGAGTTTTGCAGTTATATGGACATTAATCTTATTACTAGGCATCCTAGCATTGCTGGGAGCAACATTGACTCTACCGGGAATTGCTGGGTTAATTTTAACGGTAGGTATGTCTGTAGATGCTAATGTAATTATTTTTGAAAGAATTAAAGAAGAATTAAGAAATGGAAGGTCTGTACGATCTGCTATTGATGCAGGTTATCAAAGAGCAATTACTACTATTGTTGATGCTAACCTAACCACCGGTATAGCTGCAGCAGTATTATATCAATATGGAAGTGGTCCAATCAAAGGATTTGCAACTGTATTGTTCTGGGGTATTATTGTCAGTATGTTTACAGCAATCATTGTAACACGATTTATTTTTGATTATGTGATTTCAAAGAGAAATATAGAAGAATTGAGTATATAATTATGAAATTTATAGAAAATACAAAAATTAAGTTTATGTCCTTCAAGAAAGCAGGTTTTGCACTATCGGCTACTCTTGGAGCTGGATCGCTCTTCTTATTAATGCTTGGACTTAATCTCGGGATTGATTTCAAAGGAGGGACTGCTATTGGATTAAGCTTTACTGAAGAAGTAAGTATTCAAGAAATAAGAACTGTTATGCAATCTGTATCTGTTCAAGATCAAGAATTTGATCTTAGTAAAGAAGAAATAAAATATTTCGGTAGCAATAAAGATGTGATGATTAAGATTAACAGTCAGGATAATACACCTGAAAATTTTGGCCAAGGTATTGTAAATCATATCTATGAATCTATGCCAACCAAAGTTCCACAAGATAAAAATATGTTTGTACTTTCTCTTGGAGCTGTTAGCCCAAAAGTAGGGTCAGAATTAAGTGGTAAAGCATTTTGGTCTATTATTTCTGCTCTTGTTCTTATTCTTTTTTATATCTCTATTAGATTTGAATTCAAATTTGCAATTGGCGCAATACTTGCTCTTGTTCATGATATTATTATCACTCTTGGAATATTCTCTCTAACTGGATATGAAATTACACTAAGTACTGTAGCTGCATTCTTAACGATTGTTGGTTATTCACTAAATGATACTATCGTTATTCTTGACAGAGTGAGAGAAAATATGAAATCATCAGGAACTGTATTGTTTGAATCAACTATCAATAAAAGTATTAATCAATCACTAAGTAGAACTTTGATTACTTCATTAACAACATTATTTGTTATTGTAGTGCTGTTAATATACGGCGGTGAAGTGATACGTCCTTTTGCATTTACAATGTTTGTAGGTGTCATTATAGGTACATATTCAAGTATATATATTGCAAGTGCCTTGCTTGCCACTATTTATAAGTCATCTAATTAATGAATAATAAACTTCTTTTCCCTTTTATCGCATTATGTTTGATTTGGGGATCTACATGGTATTTTATCAAAATTTCTTTAAATGCTGGAGTTCCTCCTTTTTTTGGAGTAGGATTTAGATTTTTTATATCTGGCCTTTTATTTTTCTTAATTATCTTTTTCAAAAAAGAATCAATTCCTTTTAATAAACAAGCGATCAAGCTCTATTTATCGTTTGGATTATTAAATTTTGCTCTTTCATATGGGATTACTTATTGGGCAACACAGTATGTTTACTCGAGCATTTCATCTATTTTATGGGGCTTGTTCCCCTTGTTTACTAGCATCATGGCTCATTTTATGATTCCAGAAGATAAAAATGAAAAGTTGACTACGAATAAACTACTTGCATTATTTGTAGGGCTTATAGGAATGATTTTTATTGGATCTAGTCAAGTAATTGATTTAGAGTCACAGTCATTGCTTCCTATTATGGTACTGGTAGGAGCTATTATAATCGCAGCCTGGCCCAGCGTACTATATAAAAAACATAACGATGTGGTTGGTCCATATCAAATGAATGCTGTCTGCCAAGTGCTAACAGGTGTTATCATGCTTTCATTGTCCTATTTGTTTAAAGAAGATCTTTCTCCCATAGTTTGGGATAATCAATTAATATTAGCAAGTCTATATCTGATAGTTTTTGGAGGAGTGATATCTTGGGGAATCTATTTTTGGCTTTATCAATATTTGAGCGTAACCCAAGTAACTTATGTCGCTATCTTTCCTCCAATTGTTGCTATTACTTTAGGATGGATATTTCTCAATGAAGTACTAAGCGCAAAAGAGATTATTGGTACAATGTTTATTTTGGGTAGTTCTGTACTTATATATAGGAAGTAAATTAGAATTTTACATAAATTGATATAGATATGGGAAATAAAATAAAAAATTCATTTTTAGCTGGTTTAGCAACTATTGTTCCGGTCGCATTGACAGTTTACGTGCTCCAGGTTATCTTAAAGATAACAATCACATTAGGTGGAAAAGTATCAGAACCTCTAAAACAATTTGTAGATGTTACATTTCCTGGATTTAATCTATTAAGCTCAATTATTGGTTTAATTTTTGTCATAATCGCTTTAATTCTTGTTGGTGCATTGGCAAGAAATGTATTAGGCAAAAGAGTGGTTAAATGGTTAGAAAGTATGTTCAAGAACATTCCATTAATTGGCATGATCTATACCACTACCAAACAAATTATGGAGTCTATATCTGGTGGAGGTGCTCATTCTTTTGAAAAAGTGGTCTACATTCAATATCCAAGAAAAAATATATGGACACTAGGATTTGTAACAAGCGAGTCTACTAATCAATTAAACGAAGAATTCTATCATTTATTCGTACCTACAACCCCAAATCCTACCTCTGGAGTTTTCTTAATTATTCCTAAAGAAGATACATCAGATGCTGGAGTAAATGTAGAAGAAGGATTTAGAATGATTGTGTCTAGTGGGATTGTTTCGAATAATAAAAATTCAATTATTAAGTAAAAAAGGAGCAATAAATGCTCCTTTTTTACTTTAAATATCTAAAAGATAAATGTTAAGATTAACCTCTACCTCTAGCCATAGGTGCGCGAGATACATCTCCTTGTTTATCGATGAAGTATAAAAATCCGCTTTCACGTGTAACGCCCGCATCAGCAACTTTTTCTGCATTTCCGCCACCAGATCCGCCTCGTGACATACCTGATCTCCATACATTACCGTCCTTACCTAAATAGTATAAGTAACCACTTTCTTTACTAACGCCTGTTGTTTTTACTTTTTCAGCCATGATTTTCTCCTTGAAAATTTAATTGAAAATATCTTTTTTATTGTAATCTCCTCTATACTACAGCTAAACATGAATTATTGCAAGAAATTTCTCCCTCGGGACCTCGTCTATAAATAAATAGAAAAAAGGTCTTTAAATATTTTTTTAATTAACTAAATTCTCTCCATGCCCCGGTAGCTCAGCTGGATAGAGCAACGGATTTCTAATCCGTAGGTCACAGGTTCAAATCCTGTCCGGGGTACTCTCCCATACCAATAAATTCTTTCATCGATTGCTGTAACATTGCTCCAGCTTTTTCATTTAAGTGAATATGATCACACAATAATTTTAATTTATATTTTCTGCCAATACGACTCCAACTCCACCCAAAGACATAATGCAAGATAACAGCTCTTAATCCTCTTAACCTTCTCCATTCGCTAGTAGTGTATGGTACACTATTATTAATATCGATTATTTCATCGAACTGTTTAAATAAGTCTATAAGGGTTAACTCATATTTATCAGATAATGTTCTTATGATATTATTGTGCAATTTTACAACGCTTATGATTTCAGCCTTAGGTTGCTCGCCTAGCCAAGGTAATGTACTAATTGCAATTTTAGCATTTGTTTTACTTTTAATCTCTATAATGAATTTTTCTAGTTCTGATGCATACCAATCAATATGAGGTAATTGTGGCAATCCTTTAGTAGATACATAGTAATCTTGAATATGTTTAATATTTTGGCTACCTATGGCATCATTTGTCCCAATTAAGATAGTAATATAGTCGGGATTATGTTTAATAATATCATCTACACGTTGATTCAAGTTCCATGTTAAATCTGCATTGATTCCTGCATTAATATATATCTTTGATTTATCTTCCTTTCTTAGAGTGCTCACCCAATCATATCCAATGTGTCCATGAGTGATACTGTCACCACAGCATACAACAACTGGCTTATCATTATCAGGTTCAAGATCAAATGTGTCTGCGGCCATAGCTGGTAATTGCCATGACTTTCTAATCAATGGAAGCTTATAAATATTGAGTATAATACTATTCCTGATAATGTAGAGTATAAGAATAAGTAAAAGCATGGCTATAGAAACATATAACATATCACGAACGATTTAATGCGTCCAATGTCTCTTGATGCATAAACTTTGTTATGTTTGTCATTGGATGAGCCATAATCCAATAAATCTAGATGAAATTATGACGAAACACTAGTTGATTTCTGGTAATTGAAATGCTGCAACTCGACGATCATTGTCAACTGCATATAAATACCAATGTCCATGCATATAAGCCGTGGTAATCCCATCAGTATTAGACACACCTTCTAAATATAGCGTGTTTAAATATTCAAATGATTCTCTATCAAATAAATGAAACTTATTATCAGTCTTGCTTTGTTCGGTAGCAATCCAATAACCAGAGGTTTTGGATGTTTTCACCAGTGCTATCCCTTCAGGATCTGTTATAAATATAAAGTCTTGGAGCTTTGCACCTATGTTTTCACCGCTATTTAAATCAAGAACAGCAATTTTATAATGTTCTTTATTTTCATCTGCTACTAATAATGTATTATTAGAAGGGTCAACCATGATACTTTCTACTTGATATAGCGTCTCCTCTCCAAATGTTGTAAAAGAGATTATAGAAAATGAATCCTCTTTATAAAATAGTTCAAAAGAGACAATTCTATCATTTTTTGGTGTATCATATTCGTAACTATCTGTGATAAAAATTTTATACACACCATCTGATTTCTTATAGCTTGTAATTCCATATGGCTGACGCAAAATATCAGTTCCAAAAGTACCAAGAAATTCCATTGAAGTATTAAAAACAGATACCTGATGCGTATCCCTTTCAGTAATCAAGACTAATGCATCATTAATCACATTGACACCATTAGGATATGCATCAGGTCTTTCAATTGTTTGTTTTAATTCTCCATTCATTGCATTGTATACATACAATTGATTAGCATCTTTGCCTGTTACCACTATGACATGTTTTCTCATAAGAAATCCTATACTATCAATACCAGTATTTGGCATTGGATCAGTATAGAATAATGCATCAGACAATATCATTTTATCATTATACTGACAACTATATGTCAATAGCATTGCTATCGATAGAAGAAACATATTTATCGTTTTTTTAAGGCTATATATCATATTAGAATTGGAAAGCTAATATTAGAAACATGTTAGAATTATTGACTAATATCTAATAATTCCATCTCAAAAATAAGAGTGGAAGAAGGTGGAATAACATATTCTCCCAACTTTGAACCTTTAATTCCTTGTTCTCCATAAGCTAGATTATAAGGCACATAAACTTCCCATTTTGATCCAACAGGCATCATAAGCAATGCTTCCTGCCAGCCTGGAATAAAACCATCGACTCGAAGCGTTATTGGTTTGCCTTTATCATAGCTACTATCAAATTTATGTCCATCAACCAAGTATCCATTATAATGTATAGTAATTTCATCGTCATAGTCTGGGACTTTACCAAAACCTTCTTCGATGATCTTATATTGTAATCCACTACGTTGACGAACGAGTACACCTTTTTTTGTTTTATTTTGCTCTAAAAATTCTTGTCCTATTATTTTATTTGTTCTAGATAATTCTCTGGCATCTTCTGAGGCTGATTGCATTTGATCTCTTTCTATTGCTGAATTTCTTACATTGAACTCTCGTAATATTGTTTGCCTGTCTGCATTATTTAATCTTGGTTCTTTTTTATTCCAATAATCATCTAATCCTTCCTTCATAAGATCTTTATTAAATTGTGCGTCAGGTAAATTTTTTCCGATGTTAACACCTAGAGAATAACTTAATGAATCCTCAAAAGTTACTATGAGTAATTTTTCATCTTGTGTTGTATTAGACGAATTATCACAATTTGTGAAAAGCACTAAACTGCATATGATAATTAATATTTTTATCGCATTATTCATGAGCTTATTCTAATTATTATGGATACTCATAGTAAAGAAAAAAATTAACGGCCATCCTTATAGCCTGTATATTCATCCATCATACTATTTAATCCATATAAATTCCCAAACTTCACTAATAAAGAACTTGGGAGCAGGGCTCTTAATAATACAGATTGATTCATAATCCATGGGATTTTAGGTGAATGGAATCCAAAACGAATCGCTCTATTGATGATAACTTTTGCAACAGCATCATGAGATTTAACACCTGGCGCAAATATTGTACCTAGAATATTTAGTTTTGTTCCTTCAAATAAACCTTTCTTCAAAAAGTTGGGGTGAATAGAAGAGAATCTTACTCCCTTTTTACCCATCTTAATTGCTTCCAGTCTTAAAGATTCTGTTAAGCCCATTACAGCCCATTTTGTTGCAGCGTATATTGCTAATTTAGGAGCACCAATCAATGAAGATGCAGATGATATATTAATAATATGTCCTTTATTTTTTTCTAACATCGCAGGCATAAAAGATCTAATAGTATAAATCATCGATGTAAAATTAACATTAATCATATTTTCTAATTCTTCATCTGAACGATCTAGCATATACCCCGTATATACTGTTCCAGCATTATTAATTAGAATATCAACATCGCCGATATCTTTTTTAATGATTGCTGCATTGCGATAGACTTGTTCTTTATTGGTAACATCACAGACTTGAGAAAATACATCATGTCCTTCATTTTTTAGAGATTGAACAGCATCATCTAAATCATTTGGCTGAAAATCCCACAGAATAACTTTGGCATTCTTTTTGAGTAGTCGTTTAACAGTGGCAAGCCCAATACCTTTGGCAGCTCCAGTCACTAACACAATTTTATTTTTAAGATTCATATCTATAATAATATCATCAATAGTGGCGAGGGCTGCAATACATCATTTTATTTAAAGTGCACTATACCATTGTATACTATATGCAAGGGAGACACTAATCATCAATCCTAACATCAATCTAAGGAAATCTTTATATAGCATTGGGAAGATAGCTTTTTTGTGTCGACTGGTATATGTTAATTCCCCATAACCAAGAGACATCCAAATTCCAAGCTCTCTACCGGCCAACATTCCCATAAAAACAAATGTAGTACTCATAGGTATGTTGTTCACTTCTTTAAAATAGTACAATACAAAACAATACACTAAGTCAATCAGCGTAGCAGATCGGACATATCTTGTATTGGTTTTTGATAAGACAATTTCCTGTATCTTTCCACCGCGCTCATAAAACATGAATGCTAATCCTAAAAGCATCGTACCAACAACAAAGAATTGAAAATTAGTGTTTTCAACAGAAGAATATCTTGGTAAAAATACCATAATATTTGCCAAATCATGTTTCAGCCATGTTGCCCATAACCAACCAGTAGTCACCCATTGGCCTACTCTCCAATAGTTATTATATTTATTTTTACCTTTTTCCCCTTCATTTAAAAAATACTTACTAATGAGATACCAAGATCCCCAAGCAAAAACAAAAGAGACTGCATAACCTAAAAAACTTTTTAGCAACATTTTTTCCATTACAACCGATGATGCAAATACTGATAAGACTAAAAACGTAGTTGATACGGGTATTTTTAATCGCGTCAATGCCACTAGAGCTAATGGAGCTACTGCATGATACCATTGTATATCGATTTCTGGAAACTTATCTAATCTGCCAAAAGTTGGATCACCAGCATTAAAACCTTGTAGCATAGTTATTAAAAAAATAGATCCCATATATGCAAACATCCAATACCATTTGACATCATTATTGGATGAAATATAAGTTCCTAATGTTTGAATACTATCGTTAGCTGTAACTGCATAGACAGCAAAAAGAAATCCAAGTAAAGACCAAAGTGTAAGAAAATCCATCTTATTTCCTGTTAATTAAGTTGAACTAATATAATAAATTTATTAAACATTATTTTTTTGTCAACCAAAATAACGCTAATATTTTTATTTTTTGACTCATTTTACTTTGCTCCGGAGGAGAGACTCGAACTCCCGACCTGGTGATTAACAGTCACTCGCTCTACCAACTGAGCTACTCCGGAATATGATTTGGAATTTTTAATATTATTATCGAAAAAACAAGGAATATTACACCTCAAGCTCAATAATTAAATCTTTCGATAAATTAAATTGTGCATGCTTATATACATCTTTTGATATAATGACTCCATCAAACTTAGTTACTGATCCAAGATTAGCATGTGTAGATTTTAATCCACCTAAGTACCAACGCTTATCACTAATATAGATAAGATCTCCTGGGTTCCCTTTAATTTCATCCATATATCTTTTCGGTAAGCACACTTTATTATTTTTATCTTCAGACACTCTAATCTCACTTCCAGGAACTGTAATAGTAATTCCAGCATTTGGATTTACTTTAGAACCTTTAAAATATTCAGCTCCATCTTTAATCGTCCAAAGAGTTAATCCCTTAATATCGTCATAATTTTTTGGTGGCTTTGTGAATAAGGTCACAATCACTCCAATAGACACACATGCTACAAGATTGTATAATGCTCTGATATAAGAATATGGTTTTTCTTCGACAAATTCAATCCCATGTGCAAAGGGGCTAATTAGTTCAAAAGGATATATCAATCCTAGAACAATAAATACAGAGCCTATTACAAAACTTAAAACAGCTGCTTGCGAAGAAAAACGTGGCCAGAATATTCCTAAAAATATAATTGTCACCATTGGTGGAGTTACCACACTATGGAACGCTCCATGCGCTTCATAAATGGTACCATATTGTGCGAATAAAAATGCGGCTCCAATTCCTACAACTGTTACTATTGCAGATGTTAACATGGACACTCTCAAACGAGTTTTTTCTGAAGGATTTTTTGCTCGAGGTGTATATATATCATTTACTACAACTGCAGCTGATGCATTAATCTGAGAATCAAGACTAGACATTAAGGCTGCTACAACTGCAGCTACTAAAAATGCAAACACCGCTTCTGAAGATGCTACAATTCCTGCTACTACGGTAAAAATAGTATTTGGATTTGTCGTTTCTGCAATCACCCCAGTTGACGTATTTGTAATTGCTCTTGCTACCCAACCAGCATTAGATACAGCAACAGTACCAATCGGTAAAAACACTAATACGTTCATCATAGTTGCTCGACGAGCATGCACCACAGAACGCGAAGATAGAAAACGCATAATAACTGCTTGATTCATAAAAGCAAATCCAACAGATCCGACTATTCCATCTTGCCAGAATACACCAACAAAATTAAAATCAGGTGGAGAATTAAAATCAGCTAACGGCAATTTATTGGTTGTAGAGAGTGCATTCCAGAATATATCAAATCCTCCTAGATAAGCAATCCCAAGTCCAAAAATTAGGAGTCCAGCAAATAACAATACTACTCCTTGTATAAAGTCAGTAAATATAATTGCTGTCTGACCACCTAAAGAAACATAGATACCAGCAATCAATGCAATCACAATAATAATCGTTTCGATCTCCCATCCTAGAATAGGTTGCAATAATGACCCTAATGCTAATAAACCAATTCCAATATAACCTATTAAGTATAATATCATTGTAAAGGTTGATAAATTTCTTACCGTAGAATTAAAACGTCGTTCAAAATATTCTGGAATAGAGTTTACTTTCATATAATAAATAATGGGAATCCAGCCAAAGAGAAGTAAGGGCATAAAAAACCAATCATTCATATAGGTCATGGTTGAAGAAAAGCCATATTCAAATCCTTTTGATGCGTACTTTGCAAAACTATGCGATCCAACTCCCGTAGCCAACATAGACATTCCAATTAACCACCATGAGAATCGTCTTCCACCAAAGAAAAAGTCTTCTGTAGACTGATTATTACGCGCAAAAAATAATCCTGCACCTAATACAAATGCTACATAGAATATTAAGATACCCCAAAAAAGTGGACTTGTAGCAATTTCAGGAGTCATCGAACATACCTACTTAAAATTAATGTTGTTAAAAGATATCCAGACAGAATAACTAGATAGAGTTGTGGGGTATTATTTAATGCAGCAATTGTCATCAGTAGATGAATAGAAGATACATAAATGAATCCCCAAATTAATACTAGCACCCATGTTTTATATTCAGCCCAAAACTTTTGAGATCCATAAGCTATAAAAATTGCAAAAAGACCTCCACCAAAAATTAATAGTCCAAAACTATACTGGTAAATAAAAGGGAGCCATGAATGCGAAAATAAATCCACTATCCTAGTTCCTCAAAAAATGGTTTTAGTAAATCATAAGTATCATGCAAGCCTTGTGCTACAACTTTAGTTGATCCTACTACCGGCATAAAACTTGTATCTGAAGACCATCGTGGTACAATATGAAAATGTAAGTGGCTTTCAATAGATGCACCTGATCCCTTGCCTATATTAGCTCCAAAATTAAACCCTTCACAGTGTAAATGAGTTCTTAAGATAGCCATTGTTTTTTTTGTTACTTGCATAACGTCTGATAAAGTATCATCTTCTAAATCTTCTATGGCATTTTTTTCTTCATATGGAACCACCATAAGATGCCCGTTATTATATGGATAATAATTCATAATTACATAGCATGTTTTCCCGCGATACAGAATAAAATTCTCTCTATCATTACCTTCATTGGGTTTATCAGAAAATATTTTCTGGGATCCATCTTTATTTTTGATGTATTCCATTTTCCAAGGAGCCCATAAATGTTTTTTATGCGACATATTCATTATCCAATTCAATATTATCAATTAAATCTCTTAATACTGGTTTAATATATAGGTTGTCCAGATTCATCTTGCTAAAACATTTTGCTAATATATGCAACCGTTGTTCTAGCGGTTTATGTTTATTAATTACCACAATATTATCAGAAAATAACATACAACTATCTCCATTAAAATTACCTTTATCTTGAATAATTTTAATATCAAATTTATGACTTAATTCAATAAAATCATCAAGAAGCTGTTGGTATTTTTTATTTTTTTTCTTATACGTCACACTTGATTCCTGTAATTGCACTACTGCTTCTAATTTTCTCGCCTAAACCGTCTACCATTTCAATATTATATTTTTTCATCACAACTGTCTCAGGAACTTCTTCAAGACTTCTATCACCGCCATTAGCAAAGATATCTGGCTGTATATATTCTAAACTTTTACAAACACTCTTATCTTTGTCAATACTCAAAAAAACTTCATCAACGCAGCGTAATGCACCAACAATTTCTAATCGATCCTGCTCTGGCATAAATGATTTACCTTTTTTCAATCCTGCTTGATAATCGCTATTCACAATCACAACTAATTTATCTCCTAAGCTTTTAGCCATTTTTAGATACTCTAAATGTCCTACATGGATTGGATCAAAATATCCGCTAACTGCTACAACTTTCACTGCGTAGTCTCCTTTTGATAGTTCCAAGAAGGTAATTCTAGCTCCCAATTTGCTCGACAAGATAGAGAGTCAGGATAAACATAAAATTCTTCTGATTGTTCTTTCTCTACAAAAGAGCCCGTATCTAATCTATTGCTATTATTTCTATCTTCATATATTAACAATTGATATTTACCTCCTATCACATCATTAATAACATAGGAGCCATCTAGATTGACGGCCTCAACATAAGAATATAAACTATTTTGTAATAACATCTTGATAGGATGTAGAAATTTTCCTGTCACTGTTCCTGATATGTCAGCTGTTTTTACCATATCACTATTACTGTCTGGAGCTACATCCAAGCTATCTGTATCTAATTCCTCTGATTCAGAAGCTTTATGTATAAAGAAATCAATATTTTTTAGATTAGCCTTTTTAGTTGATAATAAACTTTCATGATAAAGTGCATACTGCCCTTTTGAATAATCAATATTTGATCCATACTGCTCTACCGCAAGAATAGAAAAATCATCTGCTGGTAAATAATTAAAAATATATTCAGAGTCGCTTGTTGTATTTGCAATGTAGTCTGGATCTGTACTCCGCATATCGTCATGATTGAGCAATCCTCTCCACAATAAAAGAGTTGACTGATCACTATCACCATACACATTGCCTTCTATTGTGGAAGAAGTAAATATGGAATCCATAGAAAATGGAATGCTAATATCTTTCTCAATTGTTACTCCATGCTCATCAGAAAAACTGGTATCTAAAACAATCATATATGTAGTATCATTCTGAAGGTTGTTTGGCAGCCATACATCAATTTTATCTCCTTTAAATTCATATTTGACCTTATCTGTATGCATTGGATAAACATTAATAGCACTTTTAATTGAACTTTCTTTTAAATATTCACTGAAACGAATAGTAATTTTTTGTTCAGGTTTAATATTGTTTAATACTGCTGGTTTGGTTCCTAAAAGTGTTGGAGGAATTTCATCTAAAGACCCTCCCTCTGGGCTTCTAACAGATGCACAATTATTTAATATAATGATTGCTATAATAAATAAAAATTTAGTCATTGAATGATGTTTATTTTTCATATCTCTTTAAATAATCTTCAGACCATTTTACAAAACTATTATTGTTAATTTCAAATTTAATTTCAGTAATTAAGTCAAAGTAATATGCAATATTCATTAATGTCGCAATACGGATACCAAACATTTCGTTTACTTTAAATAAATGTCTCAAATAAGATTTAGAATGTTCTTGAGCAAATACAATACTACTTTTTTTATCAATAGGAGATGTGTCATCTTTATATTTACTATTTAAAATATTAATTGATCCTTCATGAGTAAAAATTTGTCCATTCCTGGCATTGCGAGTTGGTAATACACAATCGAACATATCTATCCCAGACAAAATTGATTTTACGATATCTACAGGCTTACCCACTCCCATCAAATAACGAGGCTGATCTTTTGGCATATGTGTTCCTAACATATTTACGATATCAAACATAGGATCTTTTTTTTCTCCTACAGATAGTCCGCCAATAGCTAAACCGCATGTAGAAAATGGAAGCATCTGATCTAAACATTTTACGCGCTCTTCTTTATCAATTCCTCCTTGAATAATTGGGAATAATGTTTGGCTATGGCCATATAAAGGCAATTGATCATTTAGATATTCATACGCTCTCTTTGTCCAATCTTCTGTTAATCTAGAAGCGCGTTTTAATTCTTTCTTTGAACAATCTGCGGCAGGGCAATAATCAAAAGCCATAATGATGTCAGATCCTAACTTTCTTTGTACTTCCATCGAAGTTTCTGGTGTAAAAAAATGCATACTTCCATCTAGATGCGACTTAAAGTTTACTCCATTATCTGTAATTTCATTCATATTACTCAATGAGAAAACTTGATATCCTCCACTGTCAGTTAGAATACTATTTGACCAGTTCATAAATTTATGTAGCCCTCCATTCTTCTCTATAATATCTGTGCCAGGCCTTAAATAGAGATGGTAGGTATTAGACAGCATAATTTGAGTGTTAATATCATATAATTCATTTGGAGATATTGATTTAACTACCCCATGAGTACCAACTGGCATAAAGACAGGGGTCTCTATTGTAGAATGATTAGTTTCTATTTTACCTACCCTCGCTAATGAATGTTTATCTTCAGATTGAATTGTAAACTTCAAAAAATTACCAATCGTACCCTATAGATAAAATATATTGGGGTTTTGAATAATCGCCATTTGGATAGCGATCCCATGCAGTATCAATCCTTATCAAAGCCCAAGGAGTAAACATCTTCATTCCAATACCAAATGTAGAAATAATGGGAGAAGCCTCTGGATCAGATAAGCCATATTTTGCTCTTACTAAAGCGCTATCATCAAATTCTTCACTTGAATCCCATGCAGCACCAACATCAACAAATATGTGCCCAAAAATATTTCCAAATCTAATTCTTGCAGGGAAGCTTACATCTACATAATTAATAAAAGGGAATCTAAACTCAAAATTTGCAACTGCGACATTTTCTCCAGTACGTTCTCTGTATCTTGCACCTCTTATCGGGAAAACATATTCACTAAAATACACATCCTGCAATATAGAAGAATTATCATATTCTAGAACTCTTTCCGCATAAAAACCTGAATCATCTCGCCCTTCTGTTTGAGTGTCTGATATAATGGTCATTTGAGAATTGCCGCCTAAAAAGAATCTTTGTGGATTATCTCCTATGCTCTTTCCTAACATTAATCGTGTTGCTATGCTATAGTTTCTATTAATTTTAAAATACTTTCTAATATCAAATTTGATAGTCTGAAAAGGAATAGAATCTTCTCCGAGATCAGGGCTAAATTGAACAGTAAGATACTGCTTCAATCCGTCGTTTGGCCCTGTATATGTATTTGTAGTATTATCAAAAATCCAACTCACCATTGGCATCATTGCTGTGAGATTCTCTGTATATATAGAATCATAAGTCAGATTGTATATATCAAATTCTTTAACCTCATAATTGACTGATCTAAAAGTCCCTCCAAAATCAATACGACTAAACTTGGAAAAAGGATATTGTGCAAAAAATCCTATACCATAATCTCTCAATTTTCCTATATAGTCAGAAGTAAGACTGTAGCCTAATGAAAAGGTGTTGGCTTGCTGAAATAATGTACCATAATAGTTCATCCTATTTTTCAAATAAGCATAACTAATTATTACATCACTATTCTCTAAATCCAATACTAGGTTTGTGCCCATCATAATTTGATGATCGCCCATAACATCGCTCCAAGCAAGATTTGCCAGTGCCCGAGTGCCAAAAAGATTATCAATAGAAGCTCTTGTGGCTATATAGTCTATAGAAAAATCTGTTTTATATGGCTTAGATGTATATCCATCAGCAAAACGCAATGAATCTATTTCTGTATCTTGATCATCAGTCTCTTTATCAGTATCATTAAATCTTCTATAATTCCTAGCAAAGATATATTGTGAATAGTCTTGAGACTCTTCACTAGGGATTGCAGTTTTGACAAAACGTAAGTCTTCAAAAGTATCTACTTGATTTCTTTCGCTATAAAATTTGGTCTCCGGGATTATCTTCTCTTCTCTGTTCTGAGGTTGATTCATTACAAATAAATCCCATCCTCTTTCAGAGTAGCCAGAAAAAATTAATTTATTCCCAATAGTATCAACATCTATTTGCTGAATGCCTGCTATGGCATTGGTAATAGGAGAAAAAATTTCACTACCTATTTTATGTCTAAAAATATTATATACGCCATTATAATCTGCAGTATAAAACAATACATTATCTTTAGTTAATACCGGATAATTCTCATTGTAAGAGGTATCTGTAATTTGTATAATTTTTTCATTGGAGAAATCATACATGAATAAATCTGTTTGAGAAAAATCTATATCAAACATGTTAGGAGAACCTTTGCTGGCTCCTCTATCGGAACTAAATATGATTTGATCTCCGCTTGATGACCATGCTGGAGAAAAGTCTGAAAAAGTATCATTTGTTAAATTTGTTAATTCTTGTGTATCTATATTTATTACATATAAATCACTTGCATCATCTTTATGACCTATAAATACAATTTTATTGTAAGTAGGATGCCATGCAGTAGTAAAAACTCCATCTAATGGAATAGATATTTTTTTATAGTCTCCATTTTTAACATCAACAATAATAATAGAGTCTTCTTTCCCACTCTTAGAAGCAAAGGCAATATGCTTTCCATCTGGAGACCAAGACAATCCTGGCTGCAACCATTTTAATTCTTCAAAATCTGGGCTAGTATTCCCTCGAATGAGTCGCTTTTTTTGCTTACCCGAATCAAGATTGTAGAGTATTAAATCCATATACCCAGCCTGATCTGTAAAGTAAGCTACCGTATTGCCGTCGGGAGAAAATGAAGGGCTAACATTATAAAAGTTTTTCGTTTTTGATCTATCAGTAATTTTTTCTGCAAAGTCAGTAATTTTTTCTCTCTCATTAATATCAGACCAATATTCTTTTTTTAAATAGTCATGCCAATCATCAGTTAGCTGTTCAAAATCTACGCCCAGTGCATTTTTAAATCCTTTTTCTGCATTTTGAGTTCGTTTCATTTGCTGAAATATTTCACCTACTTTTTCTCTGCCATATTTTTTGGTAATATATTGCCATACGGATTGTCCGCCTTTATACGCTAATATAGAATAGTTTAATTCTTCAATTTTTGGCAATCTTTCTTCAATAGCTAAATCACGTAAAACCATATCTGAATTAGTATCCCAATCAACCGATAAAAATTCTGCTAATCCTTCATTAGCCCATAGCGGTACTTGTAAAAGTATCCTTCCGCTGATTAACCCTTGAGCATTTCCTCCATAAACCATATCATTAATTGAAGCATGCACTAACTCATGATGAATCACATGCTTAAACTGCTCATAAGATCCTTCGAATGGAATGACAATTCGATTCTTATATAATTCAGTTACTCCACCAACACCCTCAGGCATATATGTATTTACAATATTGGTTTGTTGAAAGTCGTTATGCGATGTATAAACAATAATCTTTACTGGCTTCTTGCTTCTCCATCTTAAATGTTTACCGATTTGATCTAATGACTCCTCTGCAACTTTAGAGGTAAAAATAGCCAAGTCATGATTGTCTCCATAATAGTAGACATTGAAATTAGGACTCACAATATATTCCCAATCAAAAGTGTCATATTGAACTTTATTTTGACCAAAATTTTGACCAAAAACTACTTGACTACATAAAAGATATATTATGATGAATTTCATACCAATAATATTAATATTGAACAAGCTTAGTTTAAAGAGTAATTTTTGCGATGCAGTTACCAATCTATTTCTTTGGAGATACCCATTTCAAGTTCTCAAAGTCAAATCAAGAAAATAAAAAGGTGGAAAAATTTTCACAATTTCTAGATTCTATCTCTAAAGATAATACAAAAGGGTCTTTATTTATTATGGGAGATTTTTTTGATTATTATTTTGAATACAAGAATCAAGCCTCTAGCGATTATGAAAAAATATTTACTAAAATTGAAGAAATTAAAAATAAAGGCTTTGAAATCTATTTTATAGCTGGTAATCATGATTATTGGATTGGAGATTATTTCAAAAAACATATCACTGAAGCTTTCTTAGATGATACAATGGTATCAAACAATAGTAACAATTTATACATCACTCATGGAGATGGGATTTTATCTTGGGATCAATCATATCGACTCTTAAAAAAAGCACTTCGAAGTAATCTATTTATTAAAATCTATTCTCTCCTTCCAAAGAGTGTTGCACTAAAAATTGCAAATAAAATATCTTATGAAAGAAAGGATTCACACAATATAAATCAAAAAAAGCTTAATAAAATTCATGATGAACTAGATAGTTTTGCTCAACAAAAAATTAATCAAGGTTTTAAGTATGTGATTATGGGTCATTATCATCATTCGTATCAAAAAAAGTTAAATAATGGAGAATTAATTCTTTTAGGTGAATGCAATGAAGAGAATTATAATTATGCTGTTTTTGATGGTGATAAATTGGAAATAAAGAATTTCTTTTAGATAAATGCTTTCATAGTATCGAGATTAGGATAAATCTTTTTTATTTTTATCCAATAGAGATTTTTTCTCCCAAGTAATTTCGTACATTTCTGTTAACTGGTTTATTGCTCCACAAAGATCCTCTTCTACATCAAAACTATAGTTATCAAAACAATTGCATATTGCATCGTCAATATGTTCATGTTTGCCAGGTTCGAAATATATGTAGCTGTCATCATATTCGTCGTACTTGTCATATTCACCAATGATAGAAATAGTTTTTGATTCATAATCAATCTTTGAAAATCTACTTAAAAACAATACAGGCCCTGAATACATTCCGATCTTATCTTTTTTGAGTTTTCCATCCCTACCTTCCATTACTTTCAGCCCATTCATTAGCCAATGATCTATCGAAATACAAACATAAGAATCGTAATCTGAATCATCAAATCTTTCTAGGACAGCTTTATTATCTATTTTAGAATAAAATAACTTGGTATTTGGAGCTGATATGTATTCAAATTTAATCATTGTTTACTTCCTTATTTCTTTGTTGTTTCTTTAATATAATTCCATTCTCCGTTAAATGGTGTTAATAATAAGTTTTGCCATTATAACTCCTTTTTACATAATGTAAGCATAATTGCATTTTGTGTATGCAATCTATTTTCTGCCTGTTCAAATACGATTGAATTGTCTGAATCAATTACATTGTCAGTAACTTCCCTGCCTCGCTCTGCTGGTAAACAATGCATAAACAAATAATCGTCTTTGGCATTCTTTACTAACTCTGAATTCACTTGGAATGGAGAAAAGATTTTGATGCGTTCATCAATTTCTTCTTTTTGACCCATGGATGCCCATACATCTGTATAAATCACATCTGCGTTGTGAACAGAATCAAGCGAGTGAGATACAGAGATATTAGAAATGCCAGCATCATTTGCAAATTTAATCGTATCTGCATCAGGAGAATATCCTTCAGGGCACACACAAATAAATTCAAAAGGAAGTACAGCCGCCAACCTGATCCAAGAATTAACAATATTATTTCCATCACCTAGATAGACTATCTTCAGATTATCAAAAGAATCTTTCTTTTGTTCCCATACTGTAAACATGTCCGTTAAAATCTGGCAAGGATGATTATAATCGGTTAATCCATTAATAACAGGAACCGTAGCATGTTGTTCAAAATCTAACATATCACTATGGCTGAAAACTCTTGCCATAATCATATCATTATATCGACTAAATAATTGGGCTAAATCTGAAGCACTTTCTCTTTTTCCTAACCCAATATCTTGGGGAGCTAAATAAATTGCATGGCCGCCCATCCAAGAGAATCCTGTTTCAAAAGATACTCTTGTTCTAGCGGAAGGTTTTGCAAAAATCATTGCCATAGAATGATTTTTAAAAGGTTTAAAATTCTCTTTTGTTCTGTATTTATGCTTTAACTCAGCAGTCAAATGAAATAAATCAATTATTTCATTTTTTGAAAAATCATCAACTTTAATACAGTGTCTAAGACTCATTTTAATTTCCTTTTTTTAGTATTTAGTATATTCATTGACTCTCTATATTTTGCTACAGTTCTTCTTGCAATTGAAAAGTCTTTGGCGTCTAATAATTGTACAATCTCTAAATCAGATAAAGGCTGATTTTTATCTTCTGATTCTACAATATTTTTTATAGCAGTTTTTAATTCTTCTGCTCCCACTATTTTACCAGATTTTTTTATTATTTTGCTAGTAAAAAAACTTTTCAAACTTAATATCCCTAGTGGGCTATCAATATATTTATTTTTTACAGTTCTGCTGATACTTGATATGTCCATATCAATTTTTTTAGCAATATCTTCTAATTTCAAAGGATTTGGATGCTGTTGTTTTTCAGACAAATAATCATGCTGTATGTGAATAATCTCATTTACCACTTTTCTTAAGGTATTTGATCGAAATAAGATTGTATCTAATAAATTCTGTGCGCTACTAATGTGGTCATCAATAAATTTTTTCTCTTCTTTGGGAGTTGCTGCATTCATTGCTGCATTTAAATACTCATTGGATATTTTAAATCTATTGAGATGTCTATCATTAATTAGAATAATCCATTCTTCATCTTTCATTTTTAAAATAACATCTGGGTTGATTTGTTGATTTTCCACATTGAGATCTACTATAGGTGCAAAATTTTTTGAAGAAATAATACTTAATGCATTATCAAAATCAGTATCTGAGCAAGATAAGGAAGATTTAATATCTAAAAATTTCTGATTAAGGAATTCGTCAAAATGATTGCTAATAATCTTCAATGCTATCTTTTCTTCTGGATTCATTTGCAATATGAGATATTCCTGTAAATTTTTACAACCTACTCCTTTCGGATTCAATGTTTTAACAAATTCTAAGATGCTTTCTACGTCCTCCATGCTAGAATCAGTACTATCTGCAATTAACTCTAATTCTGAATCTAAGAAACCGCTATTGTCCACATTCAATATAATTTGTTGGGCTATTTCTTTTGATAGCTTATCAAGTTCAGACTGATCAATTTGGCTTATAAGATTATCAATGACATTCTTATCTTCTGGTAAATTAGATAAAAATAAATCATAATTTTGTTGATTATCAAGACCATAGCTTTCATAATCCTTATCTTTAAAATCTTCTATATTCTTTTCAATTAAAACGGGATTTTTTTGAATTTCATTCTCTAATTCTTTCTCGATATCATCCAGCCCAAGCTCTAAAAAACTAGATTGGAGTATTTGTTTTGGTATTATAGACTGCTTTTGTCTAATCTTGGTAGAAAGCTTATTCATCAATCTAATCTAAATTTTTTTCCTAGATAAATTCTTCTGACTTCTTCGTCATTTGCAAGTGTTTCTGCATCTCCAGATTTTAAAATTTCTCCACTATGTAACAAATAGGATCTATCTGTAATAGATAAAGTTTCCCTGACATTATGATCAGTAATTAATACACCTATATTTTTCTTTTTTAATGACATAATCATCTGCTGAATATCTTCTACTGCAATTGGATCTACCCCAGCAAATGGCTCATCTAAAAGTACAAAATCAGGCTTTAAAGCTAAAGTACGACATATTTCAACGCGCCTTCTTTCTCCACCAGATAAACTTGAACCTAAACTTTTTCTTAGATGATTAATATTGAATTGATCTAACAATTCATCAATTAAATTATTTTGCTCAATATCTTTTGGTAAAACTGTTTCTAGAACAATTTTAAGATTATTCTCTACCGTCAACTTTCCAAAAATAGATGGCTCTTGAGCTAAATATCCAATACCCATTCTTGCACGCTTATACATTGGAAGATTTGTGATGTTCACATTATCTAACAATATAGTACCAGATGAAGGTCGAATCATCCCTGTAATCATATAGAAGGTGGTAGTTTTCCCGGCTCCATTAGGACCTAGCAAGCCAACGATTTCTCCTTTTTCTAAATGGATATCAATATTGTTTACAACATCCTTTTGAGAATATTTTTTTTTCAAATTTTTTGCGCTTAATATTTTACTCACTGTTAATAGAGCCTCTTGGTTTTGTAATTTTCCAATTTGTTAAATCAATATTAGATTCAAATCCTGTACCGTATAGTGTATCAAAATTTCCAGAGATAAAAGTTAGACTTGCATCGGTAAAAATTTTATCCGCTTTATTATCCCAAAGCAATGAATCTGTCCACAGCTGTTGCCCATTATCAGCTGCAACTACCACATCTCCGAATGCATTGATTTTATTCTCTTTTTCACTTACAAACGCATAGTTGGAAGTAATAAGTGATGTATGCTGATAGCTATCATCATAAAGATCTACATTAACCTCATCCGTTAATCTTAATTCTAAATTCTCATTATTACGTTCTAAGAGTTTTGATTTAATAATGGCTTTAATATTGCCTTGTTCAGTTAATGTAATCTCTACATCAACAGAGAGTTGATCGTGTATATCATCTAAAGATTCCTCAACCTGATAAGACCTAGAACAACTAATCAAAATAAAAAATAGTATTAAATAATAATTCATCGCAACTCAGAAAGTAGCTGATCTAGCAATTGGTCAAAATCTCCTCTTGATGCAATAAGCAAGTCAATTACTTCTCTGACCGCTCCTTTGCCACCAGTTTTTTTGGTTATATAATGTGCGCAGCTTGCAACATATTCAGGGGCATTTGGAACAGAAACAGCAAAACCAACTTTTTCTAAGATAGGGATATCAATAATATCATCTCCCATAAAACAAATTTCATCATCTTCTAGATTATGCTTTTTCTTTAATTCATTATACGAATCAATCTTCCTAATCACTCCATTATACACATCATCAATTTGTAATTCTTCTGCCCTAGACTCTGTAGTAGCGGATTCTCTTCCAGTAATCCATGCTGTCTTAATACCAAGATCTAAAAGTCGTAGCATTACAAATCCAACTCCATCTAGAACATTGAAGCTTTTTGATTCTTCACCTGCAGTATCTTTAATAAATTGTCCATCCGTAAGAATACCGTCTACGTCACAAATAAATAGTTTAATATTTTTCAGATTTTTATCCATTCTTCTTTCCATGATTTAAATAGGTTTCTCTGAATGCTAACATTGATACAAGCACAGACTCTAACTGATCTAAAGGCCATTGTGTGCTAGCATCGCTTAGCGCTTGATCTACATTATCATGTACTTCCATAAATATGCCATCACAACCTGTTGCTATAGCAGAATAAATTTGACCAGGAATAAATTGTCTATTTCCTGAAGTAGTTTCTTCAAAATTTCCAGGAATTTGAGCACTATGTGTAGCATCATAAATGACTGGAAAGCCAAATTCTTTCATAATTTGAATAGAACGCATATCTGATGTTAAACTATCATACCCAAAAGAATTTCCTCTTTCAGTAACTAAAATATTTTTATTTCCAGTAGCGACAACTTTATCAATAATATTTTTTACTTTATAAGGTGATAGAAATTGCCCTTTTTTAATATTGACTACTTTACCAGTTTCTGCAGCAGCTACTAATAAATCTGTTTGTCTGCATAAAAATGCTGGAATTTGAAGAATATCTACTACGCCAGAAACTATCTTTGCTTGTTCTGGATGGTGAATATCTGTTAATACAGGCACATTGAATGTATCTTTTACTTCTTCTAGTATTTTTAACCCTTCATCTAGACCATTCCCTCTAAAAGAGTTAATAGAAGTTCTGTTAGCTTTATCAAAAGAACTTTTAAAGATGAATGGAATATCTAGCTTATCTGTAATCTTCAGAATTTCTTCTGCCATTTTTAAACTATGATCTCTACTTTCAATAACGCAAGGACCGCCAATAAATGGAATTTTTTGATCGCCAAAAACAATATCCATACAAGAAACTTTATTTTGTGCCATTTTGTTTTTCCTTTAATGATGCTTTCACAAATTCTCTAAAGAGTGGATGGGCTTTATCTACCCTACTTTTTAATTCTGGATGAAATTGACACCCTACAAACCAAGGATGATCAGCTAACTCTACAATTTCTACCACTCCTAAATCTTTATTCATTCCAGAAAATACTAAACCATTTAATTCCATTTTTTTAACAAATTTATTATTTACTTCCCATCTATGACGATGACGCTCTGAAATAGTTTTTTTCTTATAAATCTTTGAAGCTTTTGTGTTTGGAAGAATATCACAATCATAAGAACCTAATCGCATTGTTCCTCCCTTAACTTTAATAGCTTTTTGAGATTCCATTAAATTAATCACTGGATTTGGAGATTTACTATCAAATTCTGTGCTATTAGCATCTTTTATCCCACAAACATGTCTTGCAAAATCTATAATGACGCATTGCAGACCTAAGCAAATTCCTAAAAATGGAACATTATTTTCTCTAGCAAACTTCGAAGCTAATATTTTACCTTCTGCTCCTCTAGATCCAAATCCTCCTGGTATTAAAATGCCATCTATATCATTAAAAGTCTTTGCGGCGTCTTTATCATTTTTAATTTTTTCAGTATTAACCCATACCACTTCTACTGTGGTATTATTTTCTACTCCAGCATGAACAAATGCCTCAGTTATACTCTTGTATGCATCATACAACTCTGTATACTTACCACACATGGCAATTTTAACACTATAATCTGGATTTTTATATGTATCAACAAAATTTTGTAACTTTTTAATAGATGGTTTATTTTTTAACTGCAATCTATCGCAAATCATTTTTGTAATATTTTGTTTCTCTAATAATAAAGGTACTTCATAAATACTTGATACATCTTTATTCTCAATAACATGGTCAGATTTAACACTACAGAACAAAGCTAACTTATCCTTTATATCTTGGTTGATTTTATACGATGTTCTACAAAAAATAAAATCTGGAGATAAGCCAATTTCTCTTAATTTCATTACCGAATGTTGTGTTGGTTTTGTTTTAATCTCGCCACTTGCAAAAATGTATGGTAATAAGGTTAGATGAATAATAAGCGAATTAAAATATCCTACATCTAAAGAAAATTGTCTAATAGCTTCTAAAAAAGGTAGGCTCTCAATATCTCCTACTGTACCGCCTACTTCACAAATAATCACATCATATTGTTTACTATCTGCTAAATTATTAATACGCTGTTTAATTTCATCCGTTACATGAGGAATGACTTGGACTGTCTCTCCTAGATATTGACCAGAACGCTCTTTATCTAATACAGTACTATAAATTTGTCCAGAAGTAGCATTATTATGCTTTGACATATTTTCATCAATAAATCTCTCATAATGTCCTAAATCTAAATCAGTTTCAGATCCATCATCTAAAACAAATACCTCTCCATGCTGATAAGGGTTCATAGTGCCTGGATCAATATTTAAATAAGGGTCTAATTTTAGAATATTTACTTTTAATCCAGCGCTTTTGAGAAGATACCCAATTGAAGAAGCAGAAATACCTTTTCCAAGACCAGACATAACTCCGCCAAGTACAAATATAAATTTTGTTTTAGATTTCATAGTATTTTAAGTCTTCTTTTACATCAATACTTCTATGTTGAAAGTCAGTAATTAATAGTTTAATTGCAATATTATTATCCAATGCTCTCAATTGTTCTAGCTTCAATTTTCTTTCATTTTCTGACTGTTCAAGATTAGTAAATTTTTCTAATGTTTTTTTTCTATATGCATAAATTCCAATATGACGAAAATATTCTGCATTTTTATTATTGCTAGATCTCTCAAATGTCTTGGCATTATTCTCTTTATCTAAAGATACTTTCACCACATTAGAATTATCTAAATCCTTTTCATTTAAATCAGTAGATGCTACCGATGCCATCTCAACATTAGGATCATCAAATAATCGAATGAGATTATCAATAATGTCAGCATCAATGTTTGGTTCATCTCCTTGAATGTTTACAATAATATTACAATTGATTTTTCCTGCAACTTCTGCCACCCTATCTGTACCAGACTCATGTCTTTGCGATGTTAAGACAGTCTCACAATTTTTATTTAAATGGGATAGCGTTTCCATAGAGTCAATAGCAATTACTAAATGATTGAGCAACTTAGATTCTTTAGCATTATCATAAACATGCTGAATCACTGATTTTCCATTCAGGGGGTAGACAATCTTTTTTGGGAATCTAGTGGAATTTAATCGACCAGGAATAACGCCTAAATTCACTTACTTGCCTTTTTCAGGACTAAAGGAACTTCGATATAATCCTTCGATGATTCTGGGCTATTTTCAATCACGGAATCTCTATCTAAAGAGTCTTCAAATGCATCCTCTCTTAGTGGACTCTTCATATCATGCACATTCACTAACTCATCTACATCTTCTGTATCTACTTCGTTTAACAGATCCATATGGTCCAATATATTGTTCATATCTTCTGTATGCCTTACTAATTCTTCTTGTGAAAGAGAGAGTCGTGAAAGGGATGCTATTTTTTCAACTTCTTTTTCGGATACTTTTTGTTTTTTCGACATAGTAAAATTATTTAAAAGAATTTATAAGATAAGTATCTTTTCATCAAGGAAAAGCAAGATAAAGCTTATTCGTAACGCATTGAATCAATAGGATTTAAATTTGATGCTTTAATAGCAGGATATAATCCAAATATAATCCCCATTGATGCACAAATCTGAATGCTATAGAAAACCCAATTGAATGGAATAACTGGGTCTTGGCCTAAAAAGAACGCAATAACATTACCAAATGATAAGCCTAAAATAATGCCAATTATTCCTCCAATAATTGATATTAACATTGCTTCAATTAAAAATTGTAAAAATATATCAATCTTCCTTGCTCCAAGAGCTTTACGTACACCAATTTCTTTGATACGTTCTGTGAGCGAGACCAACATAATATTTGCAATTCCAATTCCAGCAACTAATAAAGAGATTCCAGCAACTAAGCCAATAAAAATAGTTAGATAACCTGTGAATTCTTCAAAAGTGCCCATTAATTGCTCATTAGTTGCGATATAAAAATTATTCTCTTCACCTGGAGGTATCTTTCGAATTGCACGAAATACACCAACCGCTTCATCTGTTGCTGCATCTATAGTATCCATTGATTCAGATTCTAATAATAGCATTATGTCCGCTCTTCTCCAGTGTCGGCCGCCAAAAGATTGTAAAAAAGTAGAAATTGGAATACCAATCATCGCATCCATACTTTGACCTAATAGCTCGCCTTTTGGTGCCAATAAACCAATAATTTCAAATGGGAGATTATCAATTTTAATAGTTTGACCTACTGGGTCTGAATGAGGAAATAACTCTTCTTTAATATCATATCCAATCATAGCAACGCGTGTACGGTTATCTATATCTTGTTGACTGATATTTCTTCCACCAATAATCTCATACTTATTTAATGAGAGAATATCTCCATCTCCACCCCAAAAACTAGTTAGCCTATTTTTTAATTCATTTTTACCGACACTAATTGTGCGATCACTAGGTTCTTCTGCTACTGTTGCTGATATATGTTTTGTAAGTGTTAAAGAGCGTTTTAATTGCTCATATTCTGACCACGTAATATTTGGTTTATTACGAGCATTCCTATCTCCACTACCAAAACTAATCTGAATTGGATTATCTTTTGTGATATAAAAAACATTAGTTTTCATTTCACTAACTAAGCCAGAGTAAGATTTTTCAAAGGTTGCTAATACAGTCATAATAGCAATGATAGATGATACACCAACTGTAATACCTAAAAGAGTTAATGATGTACGTAATTTAGTTTGGCCAAAATAAAATAAGACTCCGCCAATAGCATCTCTTAAATAATTGATAATTCTATTCATGGCGTAGTGCATCAATTGGGTTCAAATTAGCTGCTGTTCTTGCTGGAATCATACCAGCTGACACTCCTATAAAAACACAAACCATAAAAGTATAAAAAATTAATAATAGATTAAATTCGACTGGTAGATACGATGATAATGCCACAGTGATCAATTTTACTAAAATAATTCCAGTACTACCTCCAATGATTGATATAGCAACTGCTTCACTTAAAAATTGTACCAAAATATTATTATTGGTTGCTCCCATTGCCTTTCTAATTCCAATTTCTCGGGTACGTTCTCTCACAGATACAAACATTACATTCATAATACCAATAGCAGATACGACAAGAGATATTCCTGTCACTAAAAATCCCATTCCAGCAATAGCAATCTTGATTGCATCAAATTGTGTTTGATAGGCATCGGCAGAGTTGACAGCAAAATTATCGTTTTCACCAGGCTTTAGTTTTCTTGCCAATCTCATAATCATTCCCACTTCTTCTTTAGCTTTTGACATATCTTCTGGTTTGGTTTTTAGAACCAATTCAGCAAAACCCCATCTAGTTAAAATGCGGTTAAAAGTTGAAGAAGGCATAATGACTAAAGTATCTAGAGTTCCGCCAGGCACCATTCCCATTCCTTGCTTTTTTAATTCCCCTATTATTTCAAATGTTACACCACCCAACCTTATTTTCTTTCCAATAGGGTTTTCTCCATCAAAAAAACCATCTCTGACTGTACCGCCAACAACAATTACTCTTCTCTGTAAATCCCATTCATTCTGCGAAAAGAATCTTCCATTTACAATCTTAGTTCCGCTCAGCATTTCAGCATAGCTAGGGTATACCCCATTGATTTGCAAAAATGATGATTTATTGCTAAAAGATCCTCTAGTCCATGTACTCTTTTTTATACTTATATCTGTAACATATGTACTATATCGTGTAATGTATTCAAGAGAGTCTTCGTCAATTTTTGGGCGATTGCGATATTGCCACCAGTCAAAGTCAAATGACCAGGGCCATGTACCAACATAAATCTTATCATTCCCGAAATACTCCATAGATTTATCAAACTCTTTATCGATACTTGATACACCTGCAGTAACAATACTGACAGTAAAAATACCAATAGTTAAGCCTAATGAAGTTAATATAACCCTTGTTAGATTGGTTCTAACTGCTGCAAGGCCAATTAAAATATTTTTAAATATACTATTCATCTACAACAATTTTGCCGTCAAAAAGCTCTACTCTTCTTTTTGCTCTTCTTGCTATCGATTCTTCATGAGTAACAATAATTAATGTATTGCCAGCTTTATGCAATTCATCAAAGAAATTTAGAATTTCAATCCCACTTTTTGAATCTAAATTTCCTGTAGGTTCATCAGCTAAAATAATAGATGGTTTGTTAACCAATGCACGCGCAATTGCAACACGCTGTCTTTGTCCGCCAGATAATTCACTTGGTTTGTGATCCATTCTATCGGATAATCCAACAATGCTAAGTGCTTCTTCTGAGCGCTGAAGCCTCTTTGTTTTACCCAATGAAGAATAAATCAATGGGACTTCCACATTTTTTAGAGAAGTAAGCTTTGGCAACAAGTTGAATGTCTGAAAAACAAAACCAATTTTTTCATTTCTAATATTTGCAAGCTGGCTATCATTCATCTCTGATATTAGTTCATTATTGAATTTATATACTCCTTTTGTAGGAACATCCAAACAACCAATCATATTCATTAGTGTCGATTTTCCAGAACCAGATGGTCCCATAATAGAAATAAAATCATTTTCATAGATACTTATTGAGACATCATCTAATGCTTTTACAACATTATTACCTAGATGATAAATCTTAGAGATTGAATCCATAGATATAATTTCTTTTTTTGATTTAGGCATTATACTTTTAAGCTTTAATTGCTTGAGTCCGGTCTACCACCACCGCGCTTATAGCTTTTTTCAGATTGTTCTTTAATAGTGATGGCTGCTCCATCGTACAGATCTCTACTTATTGCTACAAATCCTCCCGTCACAATCTCTTCTTCTTCTTCAAGACCGGATAATACTTCATAATCTCTATCTCCAACAATCCCTACTTCTACAAAACGTTGCTCTACAGTATTACCATTAACAACAAATACAACGGTTCTGTTTTTCTTGCCTCTTTGATTCTTATTTTGATCTTTTTTGTTCAAGCTTGAAGTTGTTTCAGCGCCCACTGTAAGTGATACTTTAGATTCGGGTTTTTTCTTTGCTGATTCTCTAGGTGTAGTGAGAGATTGAATCGGAATCGCAAGTGCTTGATTACGTTCCTCTGTAACAATTTCAACAGTAGCGCTCATTCCAGGGCGCATACCATCTACAACTTCTAACATTTGTATCTTCACTTGGAAATTAGTGACTTGCTGTTGAGAGCCGCCACTAGATGTGATAGAAGCATATGCTACTTCTTTAACTACTCCTTTAAATGTCTGATCTTGATATGCATCTACTTCTACTATTGCAATATCATTAATAGAAATATCTGCAATATCATTTTCGTTTACATTGACATAAACTTCCATTTTTGAAAGATCTGATAATTTTAATAATACGCTCGGATTGAACATACCACCTTGAGCTAAATCACCTACTTCTCCATCAATAAATGTAATCGTTCCATCTTGAGGTGCAATAAGCCTTAACTTCGAAAGAGCGTCTTCATCTTGAATATATCTTGCTCCAGCACTATTAAAAGAACTGAGAGCAGAAGCATAAGAGGAATTTGTATTTTCCATTTCCTGATCAGAAATCAATCCTTGCTCATATAATTTTTCCTGTCTTATCTGTTGTGATTTTCTTTGTTGAAGTTGTACTTTTGTCGCTTCAACACCTGCTCTAGATGCCTCTGTTGCAGCTTTTTGCTGACGATCATCTAATGCCATTAAGAAATCACCCTTTTTTACAAAATCACCTTCTTTGACAGCAATATCTGTAATATAAGTCGTATTATTTGCACTTAATTTTACTTCTGTTTCTGGCGTTAATACTCCATCAGCAACTACTTTGCTTTGTAGATATTTTCTTTCAAGCTTCATCGTAGAAACTTCAATTGACCCATCGCTATCTGATGAAGACATAAAATATGCACCTAAGCATAATACTAAAACACCCAACCCAGCTTTCATCTTATTATTCACATTTTCTCCTTATTCATATTTTTTATCTAATGTTCCAAGCAAGTCATCCAAATTTGCTACTTGGATTGCTGCATCATATTTAGTTCTTACTAAACTTGAACTAGCTTGAATTAATGCTAATTGTGCATCTAAAAGCTCTAAAATACTTGCTGAACCTAATTCATATTTTTGTTGTGCTAGTCTTAAATCTTCTTCAGCAGAAAGCAAGACTTCTTCTTGTATGGGAATAATTTCTTGATAATTATTTAATGTATTAATCAGTGCATACAAACTTACTTTAGCACTACTTCTTCCAGCATTAAACCGTGTCTCTGCTTGATCTAATTGTAATTTTGAGATTTGAATCGAATTTTTATTTCTAAAACCAGAAAAAATAGGAATGCTTACTGAGATGTTAGCACTCTTAATGTAATTATCGTCAAAATAAGTTCTAGTAATTTGGTCACTGGAAGATGCATTCATACCCACGCTCATATTCACGCTAGGCAAACTAGAGCTCCATGCTTTTTTTACGCTAATCTGTGCTCCCGAAATCTGGTTATCTAATATATTTAAATCAGGGCTATTTGCTAGCATCAAATTATATGCTTCGTCAAAAGTAGGAACAGATGACATAATATCCATTTTTTCTTCAACATTAACTACTATATCGCTATTGAGAAGTCCCATACTATGTCGTAAAGATTTCTCAGAATTCTTTTTGCTTAACTCTCTTGATAAGAAGCTAGATTTTGCAGTTCCATAACGGACTGACGCTTTCAAATAATCTGTTTTACTAACCGCTCCTAAGTTGTATTGTTTTTCAACTAACTCAAGTTGTTTTTCTGATAATTCTAAATCTTTACCAGCTATATCAAATAATTCAGAATTCTTCAAGTATTGATAATAATAAGTATATACATCTAATATAATACGTGCTTTTGCCTGTCGTTTTTTCTGTTTTGCAGTATTATAATTATTATCGCTTTGCTTAAGAGTGTTCACCTTGTTTCCAAAATTAAATAAGCTTTGAGATAGGCTTAATCCCCCACTATATCTCTCAGACGATTCAGAAGAGCTATTTCCATAGGTTGTCTCACTAAACGAGTTGCTTGCATTCACTGATGGCAACATTAAAGCTCCAGTGGACGCACGATTCAATCTTGCAATTGTTACATCTTGATCTGCTCTTTTAAGTGATGTCTTATTTTCAAGCGCAATACGCACACATTCATCCACAGTTAATGACTGTGCCATAGATGTTGAAATAAATAGTAAAATAATTAATATATATCTGTTCATAATACTCCTGCTCTATATTAGACATGAAAGTAACTAAAAAGTTTCATAATAAAAAATAGAATTCATCTTNCTTATNTATGACTATTNAAACATGAAAAAGTAAAANAATAATTAACTAAATTTTTTGGTTTTTTTCAAACTTTTTAGCATCGATAAAGCGTCTGAGTGTGTATTGTTAATATCTCCATTCAATATTGCTTCCTCAACCAATTTTTTTATTTCTCCTATCTTCTTCCCTGCAGATAAATTGAATATTTCCATAATCTCGTGCCCTCTTACAGGAGATTGAAATGCTCGTAATTCATCCGACTCAATAACATCTTGCATTCGTTTTTCTACGCGATCAAAATTAGAGAGATACTTTTTAACATTATTTGGATTCTTAGTGGTGATATCAGCACGACATAACAACATTAAATCTTGTGCATCTTCTTGTGCATCTACAATTAATCTTCGAATAGCAGAGTCAGTTACTTCTTTTTTTGCTAAACTGATAGGTCGTAAATGTAAAGCAGTCAGCTTGACGATATAGTCTCTTGTTTTATTAGAAAATTTCATACGCTTTGATATCTTTTTGAGCATACGAGCACCATAATCATCATGTCCGTAGAAAGTATATCCTTTCTTCTTATCTATTCTTCTGGTATTAGGTTTTGCAATATCATGCACTAACGCTGCTAACCTTAAATCTAACTTATTAGATAGCTCTGCCGCATTATCTACTACTTCTAATGTATGAAAAAAAATATCTTTATGATGATACTCGCTAGTCTGATCTAAGCCATACATGACTGAAATCTCTGGAAAGACATATTCAAGCAATCCGACTTCTTGAAGCATAATAAATCCAACAGAAGGTTTATTTGTGCCTAAAATCTTTAATAATTCATTAGTTATTCTCTCTTGAGAAACTATCGATATTCTTTCAGCATTATCTTTTATTGATTGTAAGCACTGTTTATCAATCTTCATTTCTAATTTTGCAGAAAAATATGCTGCTCTCATCATGCGCAATGGATCATCGGAGAATGTTATATCAGAATCGCTCATAGGAGTTCTTAATACTTTTGCATTTAAATCTTTAAACCCGTCAAAAGGATCAATAAGTGTCCCCATATTATCTTTTTGTAGAGAAATTGCCATAGCATTGACAGTAAAATCTCTACGTTGCAAATCTTCATTAATATCAGTCATAATAATATCTTTTGGCTTACGCGATTTTGGGTCATATGACTCTAATCGAGCAGAAGCGACTTCAATTTCACATTCTTTATATGGTATACGTGCTGTAGCAAACTTTGGAAATGGAACTACTGTAGATACATTTAATTTTTTTCCTAATTGATTAGCAAATTTAATTCCATCACCTTCAACCATAATGTCGATATCTACTGAATTTTTTTCTGGTTCTAATAATAAATCTCTAACACATCCACCAACCAAAAAAACTGGCACTTTTATCTCTTCAGATAAAGCACTAATTACCTTAGATATACGATATAATCGTTTATTTTGCTTAAGTATGTCTTTAATTACAGTCATTGTGTAAATTAAAAAATATATCTATCTATTATGCTAGAAAAACTAAATAAATATATTGTATTATTTTTCTTCTTTTCGTTCCTAAGCGCTCAATTCAAAGAAGCTTCCGTCTCATTCGATGATCGTCTATTAAAAGCAGATGAAAAAACATCTTTATTTCAATTGCAAAATAACATTAAAAAGTTTTATGAATATACTGTTTGGAATGAAGAGTATCGTGATCTAGAAATCAATATTAATATTCAAATTCTTTTTGAAGGCAATGCTAATATAGGAAGTACTCAAGCTTATGGAATTCAATCTTTATTTAGCAACAATACAGATCTTCATTTCTTCGATAAAGGTTCAAATTTTGTTTTAAATCAAAATAATTCTCTCTATTATGACAGCGTTTACTTTGATCCTTTATCAAGCTTATTAGGATTCTATGGCAATATTATCTTGGGGGCAGAATTAGATACTTGGTCCAACTTGGGTGGCAGTAGTCATTATGAAAAAGCACGATCCATCGCTGTTCGCGCAAGTGCTTCTAATTTTTCGAGAGGTTGGGAGCAACGTATTGTACTTATTAATCTTTTAACAGAAAATGTTGGGTTAAGAAAACTACGATTTTCAACATATCTTGCATATGAACTATTTGAAAATGGAGAAATAGATGCATGCGGAGATGCTTTAGATAGTATAGTGGATAATTTGAACGAAGTAGTATATAATTATAATCAAGAAAATTACACTAATACTTTTTTAAAATTTCATGGTAAAAAGATTGGTGAAATTATGAAAAAATTGGGTCAAAAAAAGCTACTACAAGAAATGATTTATTTAGATTCGCAAAGAGATAATATCTACAAAGAACTATTATCTTCAATCTGAGAAAAGTATTTTTTTCTTTTAAAAAAATAATCTATTGCTATGCTCTTATGATAAATATTATCTAATCGAACAACATGATTATTTGTCCTAAGCTTAACTATCTTATTAACAGAAAATAATATCCATATCTCTCCACATAATATTGCAATAAACCTTCTTATATCTAATGTTATTACGGAATATATTAAAGCCATCCAATCCAGTAGCAATCTTTTAGCAATTAAGATTCCATAATGGAAAGTAAAAGAATTCTTAAAAAATAAAATCCAGGAGTTTCTATGGTTGAGATAGTGTGACTTAATTGTATTTTCTTTAATCGTTTGCTTTCCATAATGATAAATGAATGAATCAGGAACAGACCAAATTTTATATCCTAATGCTTGGGCTCTCCAACATAGATCTATTTCTTCCATATATGCAAAATATACTTCGTCAAATCCATTTAATTGATTAAACATATCAGCTCTTACAATCATGGCAGCCCCCGATGACCAAAATATTTTTGAAGCCTTATTATATTGACCATTATCTTTCTCTAAGGTATTAAAAATACGCCCCTTCACATAAGGAAAGCCAAAACGATCAATAAATCCTCCAGCGCCACCAGCATAATCAAAATATTCCTTATTTTTAATATTCAATATTTTAGGTTGCGCCGCAAAAGTATCAGGATTGCTATCTAAAAAACTTACCAATTTTTCTATCCAATCCTTAGAATGTTCAGTATCGTTATTTAAGAATATTAAATACTTCCCTTCTGCATTTTTTGCCCCAATATTACATCCTCCACTATATCCAACATTTTCTTTATTACTAATAATAATGACGTCTGAAAACAGCTGTTTTATATTTGTAACGGAATCATCTTTAGAGCCATTATCTACGACAATAATTTCAAAATTTTCTATACTAATATTTTGATAGATGGAGTTAATGCAATTATGTAAGAGCTCTTTCCCGTTATAATGAGGAATAATGATTGAGACTATCTTCATAGTTCTTTTAATTTTTCAATTTCATCAAGTAATTGACCAGCATCTGTATCTTCAGGACTACGTACCATCCAATTTTTAATTAGCATGGTTGCTTCGTCGTACTCCTCTAATTCTCGATGACATAGATATAACAAAAATACTAATTCAGGTAACGTCTGTTGCCATGACTGCCATTCTTGCGCTGTAATTTTAGTCGAGGTAAACCCTTGTTTTTTAATTGCTTTTTCAATAATTAAAAAATTATCATATATGGTTTTAAAAATTAATTTTGCTTCAGCATAATCATCTAAATTTTGAATAAATGACCTACCATATAACAAATAATCTTCCATCTCTAGATCATCTCTTTGGGTTAATTCTTTTAGATGATATTTAACTCTTTCTTTGTTGCCAGTTCCATTATAGATCTGCGAAATTTGATACTGGAGTTCTTTTGATGGGATACTTATTACTGAGCTAGGCATTTTATCTTCCATGTCCAATAATACCATTTCTGCTTTCTGTAGATTGCTATCAAGATAATGTGATATAGCTAATCGTGTAAACCCTGTACGATAATTCTGAACTAATCTTCCAATTTGTCTATCTACATGAACATTTTTATTAGCAAGATTTCTATAGATATAGCCAGGTTGATACTCTTGAGATATAGACAGCTCTTTAATAGAGTCTTTATGAGAATCGTAATCTTCAAACCAACTCTTACTTCCAACTATTGGTAATAAATTTTTAGTCATTTTATCTTGATTGATTGGATATGACTTATTGTTTACTAAGCGATATGCTAACCCTTCCATTGTTAAGTAATCATCTAGATTGAGCATACTAGTAGGAGACACTGTAACAGCAAAATATATTGGTCGATTCCAATTATTGTCTTTAATAATTCTAAGCACCATTAAATCTTGGATACGTAATGCGACATCAAGATAAGTTGGTTTTAATTCCCATTCAATAATGCCATCAGGATTTAAATCATCCACGGGGACACCAACAGAAATTGTGCTCGCTGACCATTTTTTAAAATCTAAATTTTTTATTTCATTATCATTCATTATAATAAAAGAATTGTCTTTGTCTCTAAGCTGAGTAACGTACCATGGCGTATTTAATAAGCTTAAATTTACTACTCTTACATCCGTTCTAATTTTTTCTACTTCTTGCAAATACCATACAGGAAAGGTGTCATTGTCGCCATTAGTAAAAAAAATTGCATTTGGCTCGCATGTTTGTAGCATATTATAGGCCATATCCCAAGCGATATAATTACCAGTTCTATCATGCTCATCATAGTTTGCAATTAGCATTCTCACTGGAATAAAAACTAAAAACATAGAGATCATCAAATAAGATGCTTTTAGCTTGATAGATTTTTCTAGCAAAGTATCACTTATATAATTAATCGTATTAAAGATTCCTATAGATATCCATATTGCAAAGGTCATAAAGCTAGCAACATAAGAGTAATCTCTTTCTCTTGCTTGAGGGTTATCTTGATTTAAATAGAAAATAATTGCAATCCCTGTCATGACAAACAATACAAGCAATGAGAATGCATCATACTTATTTTTTCTAAAATGAAAATATGCTCCAAATAATCCCATAATCAATGCCAATGGCAATCCAAATTGCTTCCAATCTACGCCATCTTGTTTAGGCGATGCCCCAAAATCAGACACAAAGGGATCATTGCTAGGCCCCTTACCAGCAAATTGCCATAAGAAATATCTGATATACATTTTATTGATCTGATAGGTCCAAAGAAAACTTGCCTGCTCAGACATATTGTATGTCATATAGTTGTAGTTCTGCCTACTAGAAAATTCAAAATCTGGATATTCAGGACTACCTACTACAGAAATTTTTGATGGAAGATTGTTAAATTTTCTTGGGAGTAATGACATTGAACCGTACTGATCACGATTTAAATAAGAAGTAGCTTCTATTATTGTCTCAGGATTATTTTCATCAATATTAGGATTTTGTCCTGATCGAATAAAAATTGTCAAATAGGTCGAATACCCAATAATAATTAAAAATAAAGACGTATAAATAAGTGATAAAATTGTCTTTTTATTTTTAATGCTGCTATATAAAAAATAGGATAGCGTCCCCATAAGCAACAATAAGCCTTCAAAACCTATTTTTGATACAATAGTAGGAAACCCTTGAATAATAACATTCTGTATTATAATAAAGGTTAATAGCGATAGGATTAATGTAACTATTAAATTTTTAGTTGAAAAATTAGAAGTAGAAAAGTAAATAATTAATCCTATGAAAGGAATCGTGAGCAAATTTAATAAATGTACTCCAGTAGCTAAACCAATGACATAAACAATTCCCATCAAGTACATCGTGCTATGGTCTTTTTCTTTATATTTGGACCACATTAAGATTAAATAGACTACTAACGCTGTCATGAAACCGCTCAACGCATATACTTCAGTTTCAACAGCATTAAACCAATGGCTATGAGTAAAAGCAAATGTTAATGATGCGGTTAATGAAGACCACATTTTAAAATGCTTTACATCATCTTTGCTATCAAGTCTATCAATAAATTGGTTACAAATAAGGAATAATAAACTAATCGTAGCAGCGCTAATCAATGGAGAAAATATATTCATACGAAAAGCAATATCGGCACTAATTGGAATCAACGTGAATAATTTACCAACCAGCAAGAATAATGGACTGCCTGGCGGATGAGGTATTCCTAATATATGAGACGTAGCAATAAATTCACCAGTATCCCAGAAAGATACTGTTGGTGCCATCGTAGAAAAGTAAACTGCAAAGGTTATGAAAAAAATAAGTGTTGCTAAAAATCTTTCTAATGCCAAAGAATAATTAAGAAAAAATTTTAGATTATTCTTCAGAGCTTGAATCATCGTTATCTTCTGCACTAGTTGTATCTTCTACGTCTACAGGTTTTGCATCTTCAGTTTTTTCAACTTCTACATAATTCATTTTTAATTCTGATAACACTTTATCGAAATATTCTTTCTCTTGATCGGTAAGACTAGCATGCATTCTACTATGCATCATATCTAACATATCAATTTGGATAGATGCTTGTGTTAAGTCTACTGACATCTCATTGGTCATTGGATTTTGTATTTTTCCTAAAGCAATCCAAACGCCATATACTGATTGAGAAATCAGTGAATCAAAAAGTTGTTTTTCTGTATAAGGTTTTGTTGTCATTTTTTCCCCTCTAATTAACGGTTGTTTTCAAAAATAATTTTAAATATTCATTATCAAATCTCTGCTTAATCAAACTATTGATTGGAGCCTCTAAATTTGCATCATTATGAATAATATCAAAAGCTTTCATTCTAGCATCTCTAATTATTGGTCCATCAGTAGTTAAATCAGCAATTCTAAATTTAATAAACCCACTTTGTCTTTCACCGAAGAATTCTCCAGGACCTCTTAATTTTAAATCTTCATCAGCAATCTCAAACCCATTTCTACTTTTAATTAATATGTTCAAACGTTGTTTTGTATTTGGAGATTCACTGTCACTGCATAGTATACAATAACTTGTTAACTTACCCCTACCTACTCTTCCTCTTAATTGATGCAATTGACTTAGTCCAAACCGCTCACAATTATTAATTAGTATAACAGAAGCATTTGGATTATCAATACCAACTTCCACTACTGTAGTTGATACTAAAATCTGAATCTCATGATTCATAAATTGTTGCATTACTTTATTTTTTTGATCTGTATCTAATTTCCCATGCATTAACCCAACAGTTAAGTCTGGAAAAATATTTTGGGTCAATAAATCATACGATTCAGATGCTGCATCAAGATCTTGCTTCTCAGTTTCTTCAATGAGCGGATATACAACTATTGCTTGTCCTCCTACTGTTATTTTTTCGCGAATAAAATTATAAGCAGTATCTAAGTTATTTTTTTCAATATGGGACGTAAATACATCTGGTCTATTTTTTGGCAATTCATCAATAATTGATAAGTCCATATCTCCATTATATGTTATAGCCAACGTTCTTGGAATTGGTGTCGCTGTCATTGCCATTAAATTGGGGACAGCAGATTTTTTCAATAGTAGCTGTCTTTGATTTACCCCGAATCTGTGTTGTTCATCTATAATGGATAATCCTAAATTTTGAAATACTACGTCTTTTTGAAATAGTGCATGAGTACCCACAACTATCTTTGATTCACCTTCTTTAATAGACTCTAAGACTGCTTTCTTTTCCTTACTCTTCAAGCTACCGACCAATAATGAGCATTCAACTCCAAGTTTTTTATATTCTATTTTAAAATTTTTATATAATTGTTTTGCTAGTAAGTCAGTAGGTGCCATTATCGCAACTTGATAATCATTTTCAACTACAACAGATGAAGCTAAAATTGAAACTATTGTTTTCCCACAACCAACATCTCCTTGAATCATACGATTCATTGGATTTTCTGATAAAAAATCATCAATGATTTCTCTAAGAACTCGTTTCTGACTATTAGTTAATTCGAAACTTAAATTTTTTAATATTTGATTATAATACTTAGTCTTAAAGCTTATCGGAGTAAAACGGTTTTCCTTTATTTTCTTTTTTCTTAAAGCTAGAAGAATTTGTAAGAAAAAATGTTCATCAAATTTAAGCCTATGAATTGATTCATTTAATTTATCAACACTATTAGTAAAATGAATATTCCTCAATGCAGAATCTAGAGAGCAAATTTTAAAATCATCCTGCTGCTTGTTGTCAAAATGGTCTTCAATATCATCGAGAGATTCTAAGGCAAGATAAATAATTTTTCTTAAATTTCTATTATCAAGACCTGATTTCTTTAAATCTTCGGTCAAAGGATAAACAGGAATTACAAATCCAGTACTAAGAGATATTTCATTCGCATTCAATTTGTCGTATTCAGGATGAACAATTTGAACATTTCCTTTATAGTCAGCGACTTTACCATGAACAGCCAATAAATCTCCTTCTTTTAAAGATTGATAGATATAATCTGATCCATTAAACCACATCAATCGAACAGAGCCAGTATGATCTGCAAGCGTGGCTGTCAAAAAATTACCGCGTTTCATTTTCCTTAAGTTAATCGATTTAACTCTACCTACAATATTCACTTCAGTGTTTGTTTTTATAGAACCTATTAGCTGAATTGATGTTCTGTCTAGATACTTTCTTGGAAAATAATATAGTAAATCTTTAATAGTATGAATATTAAGAGATTCTAAAACCTGGGCTCTTCTTGGACCAACGCCCTTAATATATTGAATAGGAGTTTCTAATAAATTAGAAGAATTATTGAATTCCATAAATGGACATTACTTCCATTCTTTTCGATATGTATATGTAATAAGCTCTGAGCTATTAGGTTGGATTTCTAATGGAAAGTAAATAGTAGATGCATCATCTTTTATATACATACTTGAAGATTCTTTAATTACCCAATCTCCAATAATTTTTTCAATAGCTTTGACTTTTATAGGCTTATTGGAAGTATTCATTATTTGAAGCGATATAGTTGATTCTTCACTATTATTTTGACGATCAAAATTTAAAATTCTACGCTTACCTATAATATCAAATGCTTTTCCTGCATCTAATACAGCGTTACCACCTTTATATAAATGACTTAAACTATTTTTACCAATAAAAGATAGTTCCCCATTCATATCTTTTTCATATAGATATATTACTCCGGATGGTAAAGGTAATTCTAGATTATTTGCTTTAGAGTTTTGAAAAGAAATTTCAATACTTAATGGCTCATCTTTCTGATCACGTTCTGAATTTTTAAAAATGTATTTCTTTTCATACCCAATTTCTGTTTTAGGCATTAAAGGAAACTGAATTGTCTCAAGAGCTCTTAAATTTAAATTAGTACCTAAATCAAAAATATAAAAATCTCCTAACTCATTAGTTCTTTCTGACATGGTCATTCCTCTAGAAGCAACCATCGGCATATTTCTAGCTTTACTACTGCCGCCTACAGGGACTAAGCCTTCTACAACCTTTATATCTACTCCCAATAAATTCATATTAGACCCATTAACTACTTCAGCATCTATACTAAGAGCTGCAGTAGAATCACTATCACTTAACTGTAGCTTATACACTGGCTTCCAACTAAATCCTGAACTTAAATAAGTTAATTCTGCAGTAACACTATTTAGCCCTTCAGAGAAAATTTCCCATGAAATTTGTGGGGTAAATTTATTCTGCACTTGCTTTGATTTCAGTAAAATATATTCCACTCTAGATCTTTGAAAAATCATAAGTCCTTTATTTGTACTGATAGAGATAGATGAAGAATTAATATCTAATAAAGCTCCCTGTACTACCGAATCATTTATCGGTTTCACTTCTACTAATGATCCAATATTTTTTTTCAGATAAGAATCAGTAGAATAAAAATTTTTATTTAATGTTTGAGATCCAACTTCTACGCCTTCAATATTTAATAAAGGTGAATCAAATACAATATTTGGTGAAAGATTATTAAAAAATGTAATATTCTTTCCATCTTTTAAATTCCATAAAATTGGTTCTTTTATGATAGCAAAGCTATCTTTATAAATTATTAGCGTTCTGTTTTTTTGGATTGATTCTACTTCTTGAGCAAACAGGATATTTAGTGCAAATATTGCTATTAATAATTTTTTCATTTCAACATCTCAATATTGGCAATTATTTTTTCTCTTTCAAAGATAAAATCATCTAATTTACTTTTTTCATGATTGACAATTTTTTCAGGTGCTTTATCTGTAAACGCCTTATTACTCAATTTTGTTTCAATTACTGCAATAAAACCTTCTATATCTTGTAATCTTTTATTCAATTTTAGCATTTCTTCTTTAGGATCAACTAAATCACCTAATGGTACATATACGACACAATTTTTACATATACCAACTGCAGATTGCTTAGGTTTATCTAGATTTATTTCAATATTTAAGTTTTCTAGATTAGTTAAAACCGTAATCATATTTTTTAAACTATCAACTAAAGATTCATCCGCAACATTTTTAATAGCAATTGATGCACTAATTTTTTGAGTAGGAGCAACGTTTAATTCTGATCTAATTGTACGAATGGCAACTACAATCTCTTTTAGAGATACAATCCTAGCTTCATCATATTGTAGATTACCTGAACCAACTGTTGGCCAAGAGGATATAATAATATCTTTATCTGAATCATTTTTTAAATAACTCCATATTTCTTCAGTTATAAATGGAGCAATTGGATGCAATATTAATAAGACTTTCTTCAGTACCTCTTTTGCAACAAGAAATGTATTATTTTTTTCTGATTTATCTGAGCTATTAAATTTGATTTTAGCAATTTCAATATACCAATTACAAAATTCATTCCATGTAAAATCATAAATGACTTTTATTGCTTCATTAAATTGATAATTACTATAATGAACATTTACTTTTTTAAGAGTAGTATCTAATTTTGAAAGTATCCATTTATCATATATATCCAACGAATCTCTATCTAGAGTATTACTAAAATTTTCATCATGATTAATCATAATGAATCTGCTAGCATTCCAAATTTTATTCATAAAATTTCTGCCTATTTCTAATCCATTTTCAGAGAAATAAACATCAGATCCTTGTGGAGACATTAACATGATTGAGAATCTAGTCGCATCTGTACCATATTTTTCAAATAATTCGATCGGGTCTGGTGAATTTCCAAGAGATTTACTTAATTTTCTTCCGGTACTATCTCGTAAAATGCTAGTGAAATAAACATCTTTAAACGGAATTTCATCTAAGAATTCTATGCCAGAAATAATCATTCTTGCGACCCAGAAAAATATAATATCTGGACCAGTCACCAATATATCGGTTGGATAATATTGTTTCACCAATTTTTCATTATTAGGCCAACCATGAACTCCAAATGGCCACAGCCATGAACTAAACCATGTATCTAGAACATCTTCATCCTGCTCCCAATTTTCAATATCTTCAGGAGGAGTTATAGATACATACCAATTCTCTTGTTTGCTATGATCAGAACCTTTTTTATACCATACTGGAATACGATGACCCCAATATAATTGGCGACTAATACACCAATCCTGAATATTGTCCATCCAATGATTATATGTTTTTACCCAATGATTTGGATAAAACTTTATTTCACCAGATTTAACAACTTCTGTAGCAGGTTTTGCAAGTTCTTTCATCTTTAAGAACCACTGATTAGATAAATAATATTCTATTGGAACATCGCCTCTTTCAGAGTACCCTACCTTATGAAGATAGTTTTCTTCTTTTAATAAAAAACCTTCTGTTTCTAAGTCATTAATAATTTGCTTTCTAGCTTTTTCTCTAGTCAATCCAATATATTTATCAGGAGCATTAGAATTAATTGATCCATCTGGATTCATAATATTTAACATATCAAGTGCATGAGTAATACCCACATTATAGTCATTGGGATCATGAGCCGGTGTTATTTTAACGCAACCTGTACCAAATTCAGGGTCGACCATTTTGTCTGCAATAATTGGAATAGTTTTATTTACCAGAGGTAAAATTGCATTCTTACCAATCAAAGATTTAAATCTTTTATCTGATGGATTCACTGCTATAGCAGCGTCACCAAGCATTGTTTCTGGTCTGGTAGTAGCAATTTCAATAAATGTATCAGAATCTTCAATTTTATATTTTATGTACCACAACTTTCCTTCAATTTCCTTAAAGATAACCTCTTCATCGCTTAAGGCGGTTTGAGATTTTGGGCACCAGTTAACTAATCTATTTCCTTTATGAATTAGACCTTTATTGTATAATCTTACAAATGATTCTAAGACAGCATTAGAATAGTCTTCATCCATGGTAAAAGTAAGTTTATCCCAATCACATGAATTCCCTAGCTTTTGCTGTTGTTCAAGAATAATCCCGCCATATTTTTCTTTCCATTCCCATGCATGAGTTAAAAATTCTTCTCTAGAAAGATCTTTCTTATTAATTCCTTTTTCTTGTAACATTTTTTCTACTTTTGACTCTGTAGCTATAGAGGCATGATCTGTTCCAGGAATCCAAGATACATTTTTTCCTTCCATTCTTGCTTTTCTGCTGAGTATGTCCTGTATTGTATTGTTTAATACATGCCCCATTGTCAACTTACCAGTAACATTGGGTGGAGGAATTACAATAGTATAGTTCTCCTTACCTTCTGACGGTGATGAAGAAAAATATTTCTTTTTCATCCAGTAATCATACCATTTTTTTTCTAAAATGCTTGGAGAATATTTTGTATCTAACAGTTTCATTATAAAGAGTTTTTTAAATAGTTAACTAATTCTATGGCATCTTCTTGTGTTTCTGCTTCTGCAAAAACGCGAACTATAGGCTCTGTATTTGATTTTCTAATATGAACCCACTTACGCTCTTTTTTCCAAATAAACTTTATGCCATCTAACCGATTAATTTCGTCACAATTAAATACAGTCGCAAGAGTATCAATACTAAAACTATTGTTATCAGCAAATTCGATTTTATCTTTTATTAAATGATAGCTTGTCATCTCAGCAACAATTTCATTAATGGACTTATCTATGTTAGTTAATAGATTTAATATCATTCCTATTGCTACTGCAGAGTCTCTACCTAAATGTACTTCTCTTAAAATAACACCACCATTACCTTCTCCACCCATATTTGCATTATTTTTTTCCATTAGTTCGACAACATTTGCCTCACCTATTTTAGATCGCAATAAAACATTGTTTGATGCATTGACTACGTCTTCTGTGAGTTGTGAGGTAGACAAGTTAGTGACTAAAACTTCCTTACCATCTATACCAGAACAATAATTCATCGTTGCTAATGCCAGCGTATACTCTTCCCCTATTGCTACTCCTTTATTAGAAACAATTGATAGCCTATCTCCGTCTGGATCAGTAGCAAAACCAATATCTGCTCCAACTTCTACAACCTTCTTTTCTAAATCATTTAGACTGGAAGAAAGCGGTTCAGCAACTCGTGTAAAATTACCATCGCCATTACAATTAATTGTCGTTATATCACACCCTAGATCTTTACATAGTTGCGGTAAAATAGTTGAGCCTCCACCGTTCACTGCATCTATAACTACTTTAAATTTTTTAGAACGAATAGCATCAGATTGAATACATTTAGCAGAAAATACTTTAGCAATATGCTCTTCGTTTCCAGAGCTATAAGCTGATACCTTACCAATTACTTCTGCTTTATTCAGGACAATTTCACTATCTACAGATAAAAATAATGTATTGCATTGATCTGGTGATAAAAATGTCCCATTTTTTTGAAGAAATTTTAATCCATTATATTCAGTTGGATTATGACTAGCTGTAATTACAATTCCGCCATCATATTTATCTTTTTCTGTCATTAACTGTATAGTTGGAGTTGTTGCTAAATCACAGTTATCTACATTGACTCCATATTTAGTTAGAGCATCGATAACCCATTGTGATATTTCTTTACCAGAAGGCCTACCATCTCTTCCAATGACACATGAAGTAATATTTTGATTGGAAATAAATGACGCAATATATTGATCAATCATTGCTGGACTGAAATCATCTTTAACGATACCTCTGAGTCCTGATGCACTTCTTATAAGCATATCGGAGATTAGAACATTTTTTGGAAAATAGAAAGAGGAGTTATNAGACTAATTATTGAATTTTGCTAGTCTAATAGCTCTNCGAATAGTTTGTTTTTTTGCAATTCTTTTTGTGACGCTTGGTTTTTCGTAAAAAGCTTTTCTTTTTACATCTTTAAGTACGCCAGAACGCTCCCATTTTTTTTTGAAACGTCTTAACGCTCTTTCAAGCGATTCATTGTCTTTTATATTTACTTCTATCATAGTGCGGAAACTTAACGATAAAAATGAGAAATGCCAATTATCATATAATATTATTGGATATGTCGATAAACTCATCCACTGTTAGCTGCTCTGGTCTTCGCGTGAAATCTACTTTACAGACATCTAAGTCAATATTGAGTGTCGATAATGAATTTCTTAACATTTTTCTTCTCTGATTAAAAGCCATCCTTACTACTTGACTGAATTTTTTAATATTTATATCATTCTTATTGAAATCTAATCTTTTTTCAATGGAAATAAACGCAGATTGTACTTTTGGTCTGGGAATAAAAACATTAGGCGAAATAGAAAAACAAATTTTAATATCAAAAAACAAACGGGTCATAACAGTCACTCGACTATAATCTTTTGTGCCTATCTTTCCTGTTAAGCGTTGAGCAACTTCTTTTTGCACCATCAAATATGCCCTATCCCAACTATCTAGGTGGTCAATTAACCAAAAAATAATTGGAGAGGTAATATTGTAAGGTATGTTACCTACAACTACTGGAGAATCAATCTCTAAACTATCTAAATCTACTTTTAAGATATCTTGATTGATAATCTTTAAGCCTGATAACTTTTCATGTACCTCTAAAATTTTAATTAAATCAGGATCTATCTCTACCATAGATAAACTCTTTGCAACATCAACTAACTTTTCACTTAAGGCCCCTTGGCCCGGACCAATCTCTAATACATTCTCTTCAGTAGTAATATCAATTGTCTTAATGATTTTATCTAATAGATTATTATCTACAAGAAAATTTTGACCCCATTTTTTCTTAGCAAATACCATTATATTTTAAAAAATACTTCAGCGTTATTTGTCGTTTGCTTTGCTATTTCTTCAAATTCAATATCTAGCAAATCTGATATGAACAATGCTATATCTTTAACATATTTTGGCTCATTTGGCTTACCTCGAAATGGTTGGGGGGCTAAAAAAGGACAATCTGTTTCTAATACAAAATCTTTGAGTGCAATATTTTGAATTGCAGATTGGTTAATGGAGTTTTTGAATGTCACGTTACCTGAAAAAGATAGTAGAACATTTAGACCAAGTAGTTGTTCAGCAAAACTTATACCACTTGAATAGCAATGAGCCAAAGCTCTGTCAAATGGGTGGTTTTTAAGAACTTCTAAAATATCTTTATCTGCATCTCGATTATGGAAAATAATTGGTAAAGACAACGATTTAGCTAATTCCATCTGCTCTATCATCACATTCTCTTGAATATCTTTTGGAGATATATTTCTATAATGATCGATGCCTATTTCACCTATAGCAACGACCTTTTTACTACTAAGAGCAAGAGTTTCAAGGTCTTTTATATAATCTTTGGTAACATCTTTTGAATCATGAGGATGAATACCGACTGCAGCATAAACATTATCATATGTGTTTGCTATATCGACAGATTGCTTGGATGTGTTTAAGTCAGTTCCAATACATACAATTTTTTTAACGTCATTCTTATTTGCTTCATCTAAAACTGTATCCAGATTATTATACATCTGATCATAATATAAGTGAGCGTGCGTATCAATCAACGTCATTGGACAATTCTCGGGAAAATTGGGTCTCCTTTGGAAATTTTATCACCAGGCTTTAAAGCTCCCCAATCCAATTTAGAGGCTGTAGCTCCTAAGGCTATTAGTATTTCTTTAGACTTTTCTGGCATAACAGGAGAAAGCATAATGGCAGCTACTCTTAAAGATTCTGCTGCATGATATAAAATATGTCCAGCTGCCTCTTTATCTTCTTTCACGAGTTTCCATGGCTGATTTTTTTCCATATAACCATTCACAGATCTGACAAAATTCATAATTTTATGAAGAAGGCTATCCATTTGAAAATGATCTAAATGCTGCTTCATATCAATAGCATTGAAGCTTTTTGATAAGTCACTATCTTTACTTTTATAGTTAGGCATTTTATCATCAAAATTATTACTAATCAACGTACATACTCGACTTACTAGGTTGCCCAAGTCATTTGCTAAATCACTATTATATTTTTTGACGAAAGAATCCATTGAGAAAGTAGCGTCTAAACCTAACACCATCTCACTCATTAAATAATATCTAACTGAATCAACGCCAAATTCGTCAATTAACATCAAAGGATTAATAATATTCCCAAGAGATTTGCTCATTTTTTTCTCATCAGTTAACCACCATCCATGTGCAAAAATAGCTTTTGGCAACGGCAAATTTAGCGACATCAACATTGTAGGCCAGTATACTGAATGTGTAATTAAGATATCTTTACCTATTAAATGGACATCAGCAGGCCAATGTAAATCAAAAGTGTTATTATCTTCCGAATACTTTGGAGCGGAGATGTAGTTAATAAGTGCATCAAACCATACATATGTTACATAATCTTTGTCAAATGGAATCTCAATCCCCCATTCTAATCTAGACTTTGGTCTAGATATACATAAATCAGATAAATCTTGTTTTAAAAATCCTAATACTTCATTTTTTCTACTTTTAGGCTGTATAGATAGCTCGCCACTTTCAATCTTTTTGATTAACTCTGATTGATATTTACTCATTTTAAAAAAATAATTTTTCTCTTTGATTTTTTTCACCTCGCCAAAAAGACCACTCTCTACTTCTTTTTCTGTAATAAATCTCTCTTCAGATATCGAATACCATCCTTCATACTCATCTTGATATATATCTCCATTTTTATGCACTTGATTCAAAATGTTCTGTACAATCTTTGTGTGACGTTTTTCTGTAGTTCGTATAAAATCTGAATAATTTATATTTAGTTTTTCCCATAGCTCTATGAATGCTGGGGCCATTTGATCACAATGTACCTCTGGGGTAACTTGATTTTTTTCAGCAGCTTGTTGAACTTTTAAACCATGTTCATCTAGTCCTGTTAAGAAAAAAGATTCCTCTCCAATAATATTGCGGAATCTTGATAGGGTATCAGCTAAGATAGTAGTATACGCATGCCCTATATGAGGCTTGTCATTTACATAATATATTGGAGTTGTAATATAATATTTTTTCATAATCTAATTTAATGAGTTATGACTATTTATAATCATATTCATTATAGATAGTTTTGGAGCACTATGTGATTTCAAACTATTTAAACATTTCTCAATTTCTTTCAAAAGGTATAATATATTAGAATTTTCATTTTTAACTAAAAAATCTTGTCCCAACGCAGTGAAATCATCCCAATCAAATGAAATGGTAATTGACTCTTTGATTAGCGAAGTACATTCAAGCCATTTTTTAATAATGCCTAGTTCTAGATCAAAAATTTCTCTCTTACTGTTAAAGCTTAATAACATATCTTCAGAAAATAATGAGACCGATTCTGCGCTATTATATTGAATACAATCAACATACTTAGTAATAATACTTATAACTGATTCTTTAGAATATTCATCTAATAAATCTATTTTTTCCAAATTATTATTGGACAAAAATGATAAAACATCTGCATCAAAATTTCTCTTTCTACTCAAAATATCAGAAAGATTTTCGGATGTAATTCTTGGGATATTAATTGTTTGACATCTTGAAGCAATTGTTGATACGATATTATTAATCGAGTCCGTTACTAATAAAAAAGAAGTGTTATTTGGTGGTTCTTCTAGAATCTTCAATAAAGCATTGGCAGATTCAGCAGACCCTTCTGATAAAGCATGCGCATCAAAAATAATTACAACTTTTTTATGATTAGACTTAAAAAATATATTTTTTTTAAGATTTTTTAAGACATTAATAGGAATACGTTTGCTATTAGACAATTTATTTTTCTTTAATGGAAAGACTAGTTTTGTTTTCCAATAACTATTCCATTCTTGGTATTCTTTGTCGTCCATTTTAGCACTTTTAAATAAATTTTTATAAAAATCACTATCTCCAGGTAGAATAAGGAAAATATTTGGATTATTGATAAACTCATTTAATTGAAATCCAGTAATTAGACTACAAAACTGTAATGCAAATGCTTCTTTACCGGAACCGCTTGGACCATGAATAAGATATGCATTTCCTATCCTATCTTTAGACACAATAGATTCAATATGATTCCAAGACTGAGGTTGTAGTTTACTTATATCCATTTTTTATCCATTGTGTTGGGTTTAATTTTTGATTATTTCCCCAAATTTCAAAGTGTATAATATTATTATTTGAAACAAATCCAATCTCTTGCCCTTCTTTAACAATCATATTTTTACTAATTAATAAATTTTCTAAATGTGTAAAGACTGTAAAATATCCATCATTGTGATCAATAATCACAGTGGTTCCATACCCAGAAATAAATGTAATGGTAGTGACTAAACCGTCAAATACACTTTTTACTGGCGTTGTTGAAGTAGCCCCAATATCAATACCTGGATTATCTAAGGTTGTATTTAATTTTGAATTCCACTGTGGCCCAAAACCTTTTACAATTTTTCCTTTAACAGGCCAAATTAATTCTCCTTTATATTTTGTAATATCTGTTTTAAGTGTTTTGAGTTTGGCTAATTGCTCTGTATCATACTTTTTCTTTGATTCAACAATGCTCTTACGTAATGCCTCCAGTGCATTAATTTGGGTTGTTTGTTTCTGTATTTCTTGATTGATTGATGTTTGTTCTTTTTTTAAATCAGATAATAATTTTTCTTGATACTTTTCCTTCTCGTCTAAAGACTTAAGTTCGTTATTTTTTAATGCTTTATTTCTATCTGTATCTTTTAATAGAATATTAATTTCTTTATTTTTTTTATTATTATAAAATTGTGATTTCTGAAGCTTATCTATAGTCTTTTCATTTAAATCTGAAATAATATTATAATACTTAATCCTATAGACCATTTGATTAAAACTGTTTGAATTAAAGATTAATCCTCTGAATTCTTGATTTTTCTTTTTGTATAGATTAATTGATCGTTCTGCATACTGCTTTTTAATTAATTCCATTTCATTGTTATTAGCAATAATAGCATTTTTCAGATTAGTTGATTGTTTATTATATAAAGTTATTTTTTGATTGTAGGCTTTGATAAGATTTTGAGAATTTTGAATATTCTTTTTTGTAATAGCTAAAATGTTATTTGTTTGCTGAGCTTTTGTCTCAAGCACAGTAATTTCATTATTATTTTGACTAATAGCTTCTTTCAATTCTTTAATTTTTTGCTCAGTATCTAACATAGATTTTTCAAAATCCTTATCTTGGGAATACAAGAAAGTAAGTGATATAAAAAATAAAATTTTAAGAATTGATTTCTGTTTGTTCATTTAAAGAAAATTAAAACCTAAATTATAAATAATGGTGAAAAAAATTATAACAATATTGGGATTAATAATTATTTCTTTTCATTCTACTTTATTTGCTCAAAATCAAAAAGTTTTATTGTTAGGTGAGTGTGACAAAGAATCAACTACAAGCATGCTTAATTATCTGAATCAAAAGGCAAAAATTTCTTTATCTGCTGAAAATGCTATCCAAATATCTACTGAAAATATATCGTCTTACCCAATCATCCTTATATGTAACAACGACTATCTAAAACTGACTAATACAGAAGTTGCTCTATTACAAAACCATTTAAAACAAGGAGGATTTTTAATATTAGATAATATTACATCGGATTATACCTTTTCAATCTTCTTAAATAAAATATTACCTGAATTCAAAAAGCAATCACTTCCAATGGATACATTCTTCAAACAAAATCTTTTTAATATTAATCTAAATGAAGTGAGTGTTACTCTAGAGGGTATATTTATTAATAACAAATTAGCTCTTTTAGGGATTAAAAAAACAAGTTTGACTAATCAATGGAAAGAAGGAGAGGAAGAATTTTTTAAAATTGGTTCTAGTATTATTTTTTATAATCTAACTAGATAAATTTATTTTTTCTTCTCAAAATCAACTACTCTTTTTCTTAGTTCACTAGTAGAATAACCATGATCTCTAGAATTAAATATATATTTAATAGGCAAGTCATGACCAGTAAACTCTTTGCCTTTATGATCGGCGCCTAATATTCTAACGTCAGGATTAACTTCTTTTAACATATCAATAAGATCACTTTCTGTACTATAAGGCTTTACCTCATCAACAAACTTAATAGAACTAACAAGCCCCAATCTTTCCTCATGTGATTGAATTGGCGAATTCTTTTCTGAGCGATCTATAGAAGGATCTGACTGGACACCTACAATCAAATAATCACAATATTGTTTACACTCTTCAAACATTAGAACATGGCCATAATGACATAAGTCAAATGCACCAAATGTTATTCCTACAATTTTATCTTTCTTCATATTTGACTTTTTTCCAATATTTCATCAATTCATCCAATGATAAGTTATTAATTATTTTGTTATCTGATAAAATTAGTTTTTCTAATTGAGTAAATCTATTATAGAATTTTTTATTCGCTTTTTGTAACGCTACTTCAGAAGAGATATTAAGAAATCGTGATAAATTTACAATAGTAATTAATAAGTCTCCGACTTCTTCTTCTATATTCTCTTGATTCTTATTTTTAATTCCCAATTTAAGCTCATTAAGCTCTTCATCTACTTTCTTGATAGCCTCATCAATATTACTCCACTCAAAACCGACTGCAGCAGACTTATCTTGCAACCTATGAGATACAATTAAGGGCGATAAAGTATTTGGGACTCCATCTAAAATAGAATCTCTTTGTTTTTGCTTTTTTTTATTTAACTCCCAATTTTTTGTAGAAGAATAATCTCCAGTATCATTTTTACTACTATTAAATATATGTGGGTGACGATTAGTAATTTTTGCATTAATAGCATCTATCACCTCGTCCATATTGAACTCTTTTTTTTCATTTGCAATAACCGCTTGGAATACAACATTCAACAATAAATCCCCCAGCTCCTCCTTTATTAGCGAAGATTTATCTTCTAATATAGCTTCTGCCACCTCATGAGACTCTTCTAATAAGTGTGGAATTAATGTTTCGGAGGTTTGTTTGCGATCCCAATCACAACCATCTGGTGCTCTTAACTGCTCAACAAGCTCGATAAGGTGCTTTAATTTTTGATCAGTATTGCTCATACTATTCTAATATTACAATTTTCTACTATAGCTTCTTGTTTATCAAACATAATCTGCTTTGATTTCTTATTATCATCTCTATATCCTAACAGGTGGAGTAAACCATGTACTATCAATCTGACTAGCTCATTATTTATAGACACATTAAACTCTTTACTATTCGCTAATGCTCTATCATAGCTAATATAAATTTCTGATTCTAATACTGTATCATTTTGAATAGGAAATGCCAGTACATCAGTAAGAACATCTTCATTGAAATACTTAGCCTTTAATGTACTTAGATGATGATCATCACAAAAAATAATATTTAATGATATAGATTCATAAATAGAGTCTTTCAATACTAACTCACATAAATCTTTAATTGATTGAGTAGCATATTGATAACCATCTTTAGTATTACTAACGACTAAATTAATCATCTTCTTTTTTTGAAGGATATTCTGGACGAGAATGATAAAGACCTGACAGTACAGGCAATAAACCATCCTTACCATCACGACGTCCTTTAATTTTTTGCAAATCGCTCATCGTAAGAGGACATTCATCTAATTGTCCATCTTGTAATCGTCCTTTAATTGCTTCATCGATCATTATTTCAAATTTTTCTAATGTTGGATGTTTAACCGAATTTGCTTGCGCCTCTATTGCTTCTGCAATCATTACAATCGCTGTTTCTTTTGTCGATGGTTTAGGGCCAGGGTATCTAAATTCTTGCTCATCTATTGAATCCGGATTATCGGATTGAGTAAGTGCTTTCTGATAAAAATATTCTATTCTATTGGTAGCATGGTGAGTTGCAATAAACTCTTGAACGATCGATGGTATTCCATACTCATCTGCAAGCTTAAGACCGTCTGTTACATGTTGTTTTAAAATTTTAACACTCATATGAGGACTGAGAGAGTCATGCTTATTAATACCTATTTGATTTTCAGCATAGTATTCAGGGTTTTTGATTTTACCAATATCATGATAGTAGGCTCCAACTCTACAAAGTAATGCCCTTGCTCCGACTGCATTTGCACAAGATTCTGCTAATGTTCCCACCTTAACACTGTGAGTATGTGTGCCTGGAGCATCTTCCATTAACTTCTTTAATAACGGTTGATCATAGTCTAAGAGCTCAATTAATGTTAAATCGGTTGTAATACCAAAAGAAGGTTCAAATAAAGGTACTAGTCCAAAAGATAGTATGGGGCATAGAAAACTTGCTAAGGCTAAATATCCTACAGTTGAATAATTATAATCTAAGAAATCAACACCCTTAAAAAGCATCACAGAAAAGAAAACAAATACACTACAGAATACCAACAATAACATGGTCATAATAATTTGACGGCGCTTTCTTAATCTTCGAACACTAAAAATAGACATAAAGGAAATAAAAAACTGGATAATGGCAAAATCGAGATCATTCCCAATCAATAAAGATATTAATAGTATCAGTATCGTAGAAATCATAATTGCAACAGACGCATCAAGCAGGACTGTTAACAACATCGAAATCATAGCAATTGGGATAATATATACGGGCAATTGATAGCTTTGTACAGCCCATGCAAACAAGATGATGCCGTACATCAATAAACTAATTAAAATTAAAATCTTATAATTTTGAAAATAATGATTACGATAAATATATAAGAAAGAAAATAATAAAAAAAGGAGGATAGAAATGACAAAAAATGCACCCAGATATTCTCTTATTTTATCTGTTGCTTTCTCATAACCTAATCGACGACCTGATTCAAATTGAAGAGATTTTAATTTCAATAATACATTATCTGTAATCCGATTATTTGTATCAACAATTAATTCATTTGCTAACACAGTTCCTTGAAATCTAGATACTCTATCTACTTTTTCTTTTTGACGCTTAAGAGTCAACTCCTTGTCAAATAAAATATTTGGCTTAGTAAATTCATTAATTAATTCATAGCTAAGAATTGATTTAATATCCAACTCATCTGAATAGATAGCATTGACCTCTTCTTTATTTTTTTTCCATGCAGACTCTATATCATTATAATTCTTAACCGGACCAATCACTAGCTCTCCACCTTGTATAATACTAATGTCTATACTTTCAATATTTTGAAGTGGTTCGTCTAATAGTCCTTCAGCCCAACGATTTAAACATATTTGCTTAATTGAATTTTTAAAAAATTCTAAATTAATAGGCTCTGCTAGCTCACCAGTGACACCTAATAGCTGATCCCATTGATTCCTATCTATTTGAAAAGAATATTGATTTAGAAATGCACTATAAAGCGTCACATATGTTGTACTATCTGCTATGAAGCTAGTTTGGAAACTGTCAAACTCAGGTTCATATCTATATTTATACAATGAATCTTGTGATGCAACATATTGATTATGAGAATTATCAATATCGCTTAAATACACAAAAAAAGTATCAATTTGTGAAATCTGTTGATTAACAAAGTCTTGGTCTCGCGTAAAACTATATGGAACAGATTGTTTAGCTTCGTTTAAATCTTTATCAAGTTTTTGCTCTGTTTTTAAAATTCCAAAATCAAAGGGTGCAATAATAGGCTCTGTAGCAATATCATCTAATTGATAGGCATAGCGAATAGAAAAACCTGTTGGAAATGTTAACGATAGCGCTATTGATAGAGCAAAAAAAATCAATAAAGGAAATTGATTCTCTTTAATTATCTTTTTAAGATGAGAAAAATTAAACATTTAATTACCAACGAATTGCAGCAGAAGCCCACGTATATCCACCGCCAAATGCGGTGAGAATAATATTGTCTCCTTTGCTAAACTTTCCTTCTGCTAATGCTTCACACATTGCTATTGGAATAGTTGCTGCTGTTGTGTTTCCATATTTTTGAATATTAATATACATTTTGTCCATAGATATCCCCATACGTTTAGCGCAGGTTTCTAGAATGCGATAATTAGCCTGATGCGCAATAACCAATGTTACGTCATCGAGAGACCAATTATTATGCTTCATTGCAACATCTACTGATTCTGGCATTCTTGTGACGGCATTTTTAAAGACTTCTCTTCCATTTTGATGTGGGAAATGATGTCTCTCCGCAATAATGTCTGCGTTAATGCGATCAGGATAAAACATAGAGCCGGGAGCTTTTGCATTTAAATGCTCCATTCCTTTTCCATCTGCATATAAATGGGTAGATAAAATACAACTCTCACCTGTTGCAGCTTGTAACACTACAGCACCAGCGCCATCACCAAATAATACGCCTGTAGCTCTCCCTTCAGGAGATTTATCAATGATACAGGACATTACATCAGATCCAACCAATAAAATATTCTGATATTTACCGCTTTGAATAAATTGGTCGCCCATTTCAAGTAAATAAATAAATGCAGAACATGCTGCACTAATGTCATATGCCGGAATATGTTTAGTAATCTCTAACTTTTGTTGCAAGATGGGCCCTATCCCTGGGAAATTATAATCAGGAGTCACTGTTCCCACGATGATAGCATCGATATCATTGGCAGTAATACCAGCAGCTTCGATTGCTTTTATACATGCCGGTAATGCCATATCAGAATTAGCCATGCCCGCTTGCACCCAACGTCTTTCCTTGATTCCGCTCCTCGTCTGAATCCATTCATCTGAAGTATCCATCATCTCTTCAAGGTCATGATTGGTGACAATATTGTCGGGGACATTAAACCCGATACCTGCTATTTTTGACCTATTCATTCTCTGTTATACTCTTTTATGTAATACTAATTTTTTGAGCCGATCTATAAGCCGGGTTTTGTACATTTTTCAATGCGATGATCATTCCTCTCTATCCTATATCGCTATAGAACTCTAGCAATCTACCCGTCCCTCAATGATACGAGCAGTATCTTGGAACTACTTGATCTTGCACCTAGTGGGGTTTACAAGCTAGTAATGTTACCACTACTACTGGGGGTCTCTTACACCTCCGTTTCACCCTTGCCAAATAAATGGCGGTCTATTCTCTGCTGCACTAATCCATATTCTCACGAATCCCACCCGTTAGGTGGCACTATGCTCTACGGTGCCCGGACTTTCCTCTCAAATAAATTGAGTAATCATCCAATCAGCTCATTCAGATATAATAAGGGATAGAAGTTGAATTAAGAAGAAAAAAATTAATTTTCAGATTTATGTAAAAAACGACTGCAAGTACCACAATATACAATACTTTTTGCAAGAGCTTCATTCACAACTTGTGGAGGAATATAACCGCCACAGCCCTCACAATTACTGTCAAGAATTTCTGAGCATGCAACCCCAGATCTGGCTTCATAGATTTGCGTATACTTATCTAACGTATCTTTATCGATATCAACAACAATACCATCATGCTCTTTTGTAAGCGCATTTTTTTCTTCTGATACGTCTTCTACTTTTTTGTTTAATGCTTCTTTTTTAGTATTTAATTCTTCAATAATTCCGTCTAGAGCCGCTTTATCTTCATCAATTTCTTTCGATAGAGTTTCTTTGGTTTCCATAAGAACTAATAATTCATTTTCTTTTTCAAAGATAATATTCTTTTCATAATCAATGGTTTCCATCATAGCATCATATTCTTTGTTATTGCTAATAGAGCCATCAATCAATTTATCTTTGAGTCCGTCTACTTTTTCTTGCGTAGTAGCAATGAGTGTTTCTGAACTATGCATATCCACAGTTGTAACTTTTAATTTTTCTTCTTTTTCTGATAGAGAATTCTTAGTGAATTCTTCTTGGTCGGTTAATTCTTGAACTTGTTTCGGTAAATCACCTAATAGCTTATTGATTTCAAATAATTTATTATCGACATCTTGCAATAGAATTATTTGGTCAATTACGCTCATAATTACGTTTTATTTCTTAGGCGGTATATGTTCTTCATTTCTGATGCGAATATATCCCAATTACATATTAAAAAAAACATTTATTATTTACAAAAAATACCCTTATAATGCGTTAATGGTCGTGATTTAGATCAGTATTGCTGCGACGTTAAAAAATATGCTAAAATGGAAAACAAAAGCCAGCTTAGCAGCTGGTTTTTTTGTATATGAAAGATATAAGACAAATATTAAACAATAAGATTTTAATCTTAGATGGTGCTATGGGCACAATGATTCAAGACTATAAGCTTGATGAAAATGGCTATAGAGGAGAGAAATTCTCTGATTATACATCAAGCCTAAAAGGTAATAACGACTTACTCTCTATCACTCAACCGAAAATTATTGAAGATATTCATTTTCAATATTTAGAGGCTGGATCAGATATAATTGAAACTAATACATTTAATGCTAATAGCATTTCACAATCAGACTATGATTTAGAAGATTATGTATTTGAAATGAATTTTCAATCTGCTCAAATAGCAAAAAATGCTGTAAAGCGATTCAATAAAAATAATAAAAGCGAGAAGTTTGTATGTGGTAGTATTGGTCCAACCAATAGAACGGCTTCTCTATCTCCTAAGGTAGAAGATCTTTCATTTAGAAATGTTACTTTTGATGAGCTCTATAATGCTTATTATGAACAAGTAGATGGATTAGTCAAAGGTGGCGTTGATGTACTAATGATTGAAACTATTTTTGATACGTTAAATTGCAAAGCTGCCATCATTGCCATTAATGACTATTTAAATGACAATGATGTTGATATTCCATTGATGATTTCTGTAACAATAGTGGATAAAAGTGGTAGAACTCTTTCAGGACAAACGTTGGAGGCATTTTGGCATACTATCAAATATAGCAAACCATTAAGTATTGGTATTAATTGTGCGCTAGGCATTACAGATATGAAATATTATATCGCTGAATTATCAAAAATTGCCAACACTTCAGTATCTGCGCATCCCAATGCGGGACTCCCAAATGAATTAGGAGAATATGATGATAGTCCTGATTTTATGGCAAAAGAAATATCTGAATTAGTATCCAAAGGATATTTAAATATTGTAGGGGGTTGTTGTGGAACAAGCCCCGAACATATCAAAGCGATAAAAAATGTCATTAAAGATAAGAGTCCAAGAGTAATTCCTAATATTAATTATCAAACATCATTTACGGGCTTAGAGCCACTTATTTTTAGAGATAATCTCAATTTTGTTAATATTGGAGAACGTACCAACGTTACAGGATCCTCTGTCTTTAAAAAATTAATTTTAAGCAATAACTACGAAAAAGCACTGAATGTTGCCAAAGAACAAATAGATAATGGTGCACAAATTATTGATGTAAATATGGATGAAGGAATGCTTGATTCTGAACAAGCTATGGAAAAATTCTTAAGATTTATATCTGCAGATCCTAATATATCGAAAGTACCTATAATGATAGACTCATCTAAGTGGAGTGTATTAGAGGAAGGATTAAAAAATATACAAGGAAAACCGATTGTGAATTCTATTAGCTTGAAAGAAGGTGAAAATGAATTTATCAACCATGCAAAAAAAGTTAAGCAATTTGGAGCAGCTGTTATTGTGATGGCTTTTGATGAAAAAGGTCAGGCAGACACAATTGATAAAAAAGTACGTATTTGTAAAAGAGCTTATGACGTTTTAGTAAATCAGGTAGACTTTGATCCTAGAGATATTATTTTTGATCCTAATATCTTCGCAGTAGCTACGGGGATTGAAGAACATAATCCATTTGCTCTCAATTATATTGAAGCATGCAAAGAAATTAAAATACAATGCCCAGAAGCACATATTAGTGGAGGGGTTAGTAATCTATCTTTTTCTTTTAGAGGTAATAATGCTGTAAGAGAAGCAATGCATTCTATTTTTTTATATCATGCCATTAATGCGGGAATGGATATGGGTATTGTGAATGCAGGGCAAATTGTTATTTATGATAAAATTGATAAAGAATTAAGTAAGCTTATTACAGATATTATTTTCAATAAGGATTCAGAAGGCACAGAGAAATTATTAGAATTTTCTCAATCATTTAAACAGGATTACAAAAAGAAGAAAACTACTCAAGAATGGCGATCTTATAATATCGAAAAAAGGATTGAATACGCATTGGTGGAAGGTATTGATGAATATATTGATGAAGATGCTGAAGAAGCTCGCCTGAGCTTAAAGAATGCTATAGATGTTATCGAAGGTCCATTAATGAATGGAATGAATGTTGTCGGAGACCTTTTTGGAAAAGGAAAAATGTTTTTACCACAAGTAGTAAAAAGCGCACGAGTTATGAAAAAAGCAGTAAATCATTTAACCCCATTTATCGATAAAAAGACAACTAGNAAAAGTAAGAAAATATTACTGGCAACAGTTAAGGGTGATGTCCATGATATAGGTAAAAATATTGTTAAAGTTGTATTNGAATGCAATGGATTTGAANTAATTGATTTAGGAGTAATGGTGCCTGGGAATATTATACTTGATACAGCAAAAAAAGAAAACGTCGATATGATTGGNTTNAGCGGTTTGATTACACCTTCTCTAGACGAAATGATTGATGTAGCAAAAGAAATGNANAATCANAAATTTAATNTTCCTATTCTTATTGGTGGTGCTACAACNTCAAAAAAACATACTGCAATAAAAATTAATCCNGANTATANNAATGGAGTNATACATGTACATGATGCATCAAAAAGCGTATCTGTATCACAAAAATTAATGGGGGATGGAAAATCTATTTTTAAAGATGAAATAGATCAAGAATATAAATTATTAAGAAAAAATTATAATAATAATAAGTCTGACAATTTAATTAGTCTTAATCAAGCCAGACAAAACAAATTTACATGTGATTGGGATAGATATATACCTACTCAACCAACATTTGAAGGCGTTAAATTTTTTGACAATATCCCAGTAGAAAAATTAATCGACTATATTGATTGGACTCCATTTTTTAATGCATGGGGTTTTAAAAAATCCTATCCTAGAGTTCTTGAAAACGAAGAAACTAAGAATGAAGCTCAAAAACTATTCGACGATGGAAAAATTCTCTTAAATCAAGCAATCAAAGAAAAATGGTTTGATGCCAAGGCTACTATAGGGTTCTTCCCTGCTAACTCATCTGAAGATGACATTATTTTACACAATGAAAAATTTAATTTATATAATTTGAGGCAACAAACATCGAAAAGTAGAAATAAGCCTAATTATTGCTTATCTGATTTTATTGCACCTATTGATTCTAACAAACAAGATTGGATTGGAGGATTTGCAGTGACAGCTGGATTCAATGTAGAAAAAATTGGACAAGATTTTGCTGATAATAATGATGATTATAAAAGCATTATGATAAAAGTGTTAGGCGATAGAATCGCTGAAGCTTTAGCGGAAAAAATGCATGAGAAAGTCAGAACTGAATTATGGGGATATACAAAAAATGAAGATTTAAAAAATGAAGATTTAATTAAAGAAAAATATATCGGCATTAGACCAGCGCCAGGATATCCCTCCTGTCCAGATCACAGTGAAAAACTTGCTCTTTTTAATCTATTAGATATTAAAAATAATTCTAAACTACAATTGACCGAGTCATATGCAGTTTATCCGGCATCTTCTGTTAGCGGTTGGTATTTTTCTCATCCTGAATCGAAATATTTTGGAATATCTCGCATTACAAAAGAGCAGTTAATAGATTATTCAAAAAGAAAAAAGATGGAAAAAGAACAACTAATTAAAATTTTTCCTCAGGTAATTGATTTATGAAAGTAATTGAACATATCAACAACTCAACTGATACTCAATTTAGTTATGAGATTATTCCCCCTCTAAGAGGAAAGGGAATAAAGATTATTATAGATATGATTGAAGATTTAAAAAAATTTAATCCTCCCTTTATTGATGTGACAAGCCATTCATCATCAGCGCAAAAATTTCAAAATGGTCAAACAGTCCTGAAGAGAAAAAGGCCTGGGACAATCAGTATATGTGGAATTATACAAAATCGATTCAATATTGATACTGTAGCTCATTTAGTATGTAATGGATTTACCAAAGAAGAAACAGAAGATGCATTGATAGAATTAAGTTTTCTAGGTATTACAAATATACTAGCTATTAGCGGAGATGGAAATCCTAAAAAAATTATCCAAGCTGGGAAAAGTATCAATAAAAACTCGCTTGAATTGATACATCAAATTAAAAATTTATCTAAAGGGGATTATTTACACGAAATTGCTAACTCATCTACAATCGATATGTGCATGGGTGTTGGGTGCTACCCAGAACAACATGCTTTTTCAAGTGATTTTGATCAAGAAATTGATTTATTAAAACGCAAAATTGCAGCAGGAGCATCTTATGCTGTGACTCAAATGTTCTTTGATAATAGTAAGTATTTTGCATTTGTTGATCGATGTAGAAAAGAAAATATCACCATTCCAATTATTCCAGGAATTAAAATATTGGATAAACCAAGACAGATTGATATCCTACCAAAACTGTTTAATATTGAATTGCCAGACGAATTACATAGCGAGGCGCTAGAAAATATTGAGCATATTCAAGAAATAGGAACTCGTTGGGCTATAAAACAATCTGAAGAATTAATTAATGCGGGTGTACCTGTCATTCACTATTACTTGATGAATAATACCTCCTGCATGTTAAACATATTAAATCATTTACATAAATAGGAGAAAAAAATGAAAGACTATATATTTACATCAGAATCAGTATCAGAAGGACATCCAGATAAAGTATGTGATCAAGTGTCTGATGCTGTACTAGATGCATACTTAAAAGAAGATCCAGATAGTCGTGTCGCTTGCGAAACATTGGTAAAAAATAATCTAGTTGTTATTGCTGGAGAAATTACTTCAAAAGGCAATCCTGATTTGGAACGTGTTGTAAGAAATGTCATAAATGAAATCGGTTATAATGATGATATTTTAGGATTTAATGGCAGCACCTGTAAATTTGAAAATCATATTACAAAACAATCTCCAGATATCGCTCAAGGTGTCAATGAAGGTGAAGGAGAAGATTTAAACCAAGGCGCAGGAGATCAAGGATTGATGTTTGGCTATGCATGTAAAGAAACAGAATCTTTAATGCCAGC
>NZWP01000022.1 GCA_002701645.1 Fidelibacterota bacterium
TCTTCTACTATTTCTTCAGCAGGAGCTTCTTCTTTAGCAGTTTCTTCTACTATTTCTTCTTCCGGCTCATCGTTTCTACTAATAAAAGCATTTACAACAGTGCTTATAGAATTAATTTCATCTCCAGTAAGATCAAGCTCATCTACTAAAACAAATTTCTTTGTTCCTAAGTAATCTGCAACACTAACAATATTAGCGCTAGCTAGCTTCTTCAACACACCTTTTTTAATACCTTTAAAAGTATCAAGATTTGTTTTTTGATTTACTAATACTTCAGCATACTCTTCTTCAGTATAAGCATCAATCGTATAACCTGTTAATTTAGAAGCTAAATTGATATTTACCCCACTTCTACCAACAGCATTTTCTAAGCCACCTTCATCAAAAATTGCGACACAGTATTTCCTATCATCATCTATATATAAATCAATTGGTTTAGCTGGTGATAAAGCTCTAGTGACAAAAACCTCTGATTTTTCAGTATAATTAACAATATCAATCTTTTCATTGTTTAATTCTCTTACTACAGATTGAATACGACTTCCTCTCATACCAACACAAGCACCAACCGCATCAATTCGTTTATCAATAGAATGAACAATAATCTTACTTCTTTCTCCAGGCTTTCTAGCAATTCCTTTAATTTCAATAATACCATCTTCAATTTCAGGAACTTCCATTTCGAATAGTTTATAAAGAAATAAATCGTCACTTCTAGATATCAAAATATCTGGACCTTTAGGAGTAACCTCTACAGCTTTAACGAGAGCTCTAATTGTATCTCCTCTTCTAAATCTTTCTGAGAAAATTTGCTCATTTCGAGGCATTCTTAGCTCGGTTTGTTCAATATTTACAAAAGTATTTTCTCTATGCACTTGATGTACAGTACCGATGATTACTTCACCAATTCTTTGTACGTAATCTTCATAGATATATTGTTGCTGCACTTCACGTGTTCTTTTATTTAAAAACTGTCTTGCATTGGCAACCAATCTTCTACCAAAGGTTGTTGGATCAACCACCTCTACAAAAGTATCTCCTAATTTTAAATCTATAAGCTCTGGTTCAAGTTCTAGAGCTCTTTCTAGTGTAATATCAAAGTGATCATCGTCTACTTCTTCAACAATTGTTTTTTCTACATAAATTTCAATTTCACCCTTATCTAGATTAACAATTACACTGCAATTATCAGATTCACCTTTTTCTTTATCAATAATAAATAAAAAGAGTTGTTCAATAATTGTTCCTAGCTCGGAACGTTCAATATTTTTCTCTCTCGCTAATTCAATAAAAATTTCAATTAAATCTCTGTTTACCATATCAACCTTTCAAATTTTCTATTATAACAAAAATGGGCCGTGGCCCACTCAAATACTGCGTAAATATATTTATTAAAAACCGTTTAAACAAGAAACTTAGTTTAAAGTTAATGCAAGCCCATATACCTCTTCAAATAGCTCTTTATAGGCATTATTTTCAGAATCTAAATTATCTAAAATTTCTAAGGCTTCCGATTTTTTGCCTACCATTGTTAAGCGTTTAGCTTTTAATATGGATACATAAGTTACTTCGTTGTCAGATAACGCATTTTTTGCTGCTTTATCAAAAAATCTAAGAGCATTATCTAAATCTAAATCAAGTTGTCCTAGCATGATATATGCTTCCGTTTTTAATGTAGGATAATCTAATTTTGAAGCACATTCAGATAATAACATCATAGCCTTATCATTGTTTCCATTTATAAAGGCAGTTCTACCCAAATAAAATTTAGCATGCACTGCAGCTGAAGTTTTTTTATGATCCTCTACCACTGATTCTAATTGTAGGACTGCATTATCAAAATCTCCTCTTTCAAAATAAACCATTGCATTACTTAGTGCGGTATCTGCGGGTGAAGAAGTCTGAGGTCTTGAAACATCCCATGCTGACCACATTACAAAAGAAACTAGTAAAAAAAGAAAAATAGGATTCAATACAATCATATCCAACTTGCTATACTCTTTTTTCTGTTTATAGCTAACCGAAATTGGTGAACTTATCATTTCTTTTATCTTATTTACTAGTGACATATGTTTATTTCCAATAATTAAATAGTTTATATAGTTTTGGTCTAAATTTCGTGGATAATTTAGCACTAGAAACTTTTTTATCTATATCTTTTCTTAGTTTTCTCTGTGCTTCAATATCTAAGGCATTAAAGTCTTTACAATCATCCGAACAACATTTATCATATTTCGTTGCACAATCTTCACATTGAATAAATAAAATATGGCATGCGTCATTACTACAATTAACATGCTGATCACATGTTTCTCGACATTGGTGACATTTTCCAATCACATCATCGGTAATTTTTTCACCTAATCTGTCGTCAAATACAAAGTTTTTTCCAATAAATGATGACGGAATATTCTCTTTTTTGATATCATGAGCATATTGAATAATACCACCATCTAATTGGTAGACATCTTTAAATCCTTTCTTTAAGAGATAAGCGCTTGCTTTTTCACAACGAATTCCACCTGTACAGTACAAATGAACCTTTCTATCGCGATCATTAGATAATAGCTCTTCTACTGCTGGCAATAATTCTTGAGATCGATGAATATCTGGTGTAATCGCATTCTCAAATTTACCTACTTCGCTTTCATAATAATTACGCATATCCACTACAATAGAACCTTCTTCTTTAATTGATTGATTGAATTCCTTAGCAGATAAGTGCTGACCTGTACGATTCATATCATAACTATCTTTATCTACACCGTAAGCTACTATTTCATTCTTTACTAAAATCTTTAATTTGATAAAGGAACTTCCTTCTTGAACTGCTTTCTTTAATTTTACACCGCTCAATAGGATTTCTGAGTCAATATAGTCCTTAAATATACCCCATTTATGCTTAGGAACGCTTATTTGAGCGTTAACACCTTCTTGAGCAACATAAACCCTGCCAAAAATATTTAGATTCGAAAATTGTTCATATAGATGGTTACGAAAATTTTCAGGGTTTTTAATATCGATATATCGATAAAAAGAGCATGTAATACGTTGAAACGTTTCCTGCTCTAATTCTTTTCTTAATTCAAATTTTGACTTTTTATTGAACATGCTTGAATGTTAATAGAAAAAAAACTGGTTAGCAATTTAAATTAATCATCTGTATAGGCTCTTTATAATAGACTCTTAACATCAAACAATTTATTAACACCATTTTTATATAGTGCGTATTGAAATCCTTTTTGAATGGATGAGTATCCTATACTACCATCCTTGCCTAAAGCAATATAACCAACTTGCAATTTAGTTTTTCCGCCTTCTTGTTTAATAATACGATCAACTGCTTCATTACAAGCTTCCATTGCAGAATATCCCTGACGCATCAATTCTACTACTAAAAAACTGCCGCATGTTTTCATTACCAATTCTCCCATACCGGTTGCACCCGCAGCACCTACTTCATTATCGACATACATTCCTGCGCCAATAATCGGACTATCACCCACGCGTCCATGCAATTTGTAGGCTAATCCGCTTGTGGTACATGCTCCTGATAAATTTCCATCATTATCTTGCGCTAATGAAGTAATCGTATCATGATCATCGTTTGGACCCCAAGAATCCTTAATAGTGTTGTCCTTTTTCCACTCCAACCATTCTTTTCTTGATTGTTCGGTTAGAAGGTTCTCTTTTTTAAATCCATTTTCTAAGGCAAATTTTAATGCACCCTTTCCTGCAAGCATAACATGATCTGTTTTTTCCATGACTTTTCTTGCAACAGAAATTGGATGCTTAATATTTTGTAGAAATGCAACAGATCCTGCATTTCCATCAGAATCCATAATACATGCATCTAAAGTGACATTTCCTTCACTATCTGGTCTACCACCCAATCCAACAGATTGATTTTCTGCATCTGCTTCCGTAACACGTACGCCTGCTTCTACAGCATCTAGTGCCGATCCATTCTTCTTTAATACTTTAATAGAGGCTTCATTAGCTGGGATACCATGTAACCATGTCGAGACTATAATAGGATTGTTTTTATTTACTTTCATTTTCTTTTTTCCTGCTAAGAGAATAGGACTTGCCAGTCCAACTGCTCCCGCTTTAATAAAATTACGTCGTTTCATTATATTTTAATTTAGGTATAAAAAAAGCCTACCAACTAGATAATTGATAGGCTTTTTATTTTTAGATTGATAATTAATCTAATTGAGTACTTAACTCAGGCTTAAACTCCATTGTTTGGCTATAACCACCCGAAACATTTTGACCCCATTCTTTATCCCAATCAGGATTCTTCTCAGCAAGTTTAGCAAGCGCTGCATAGAACGCTGACTGATCTAAAGTTTCAGACATTGTATCGTGACCAGTTGCAAAAACATATTCATTAAACTTTCCGCCTGTATTCATCTGCATGCATACAAAATGCTCTGTAGATCCCATTTCTGCTCTAATCTCATTCATCATTGCAAAAACATTCTCAGCATAAGCATTTCCACCTTGAGCAACTTGAAATACTGACATAGTAAGATATTTATAGTCAGGTTTATATTGCATGTTATAGCTTAAGTCATCTCTTACGGTATAAAACTGTGATCCAGTTTCTTGCACTAACATACTATCGTTCCATTTATCATAAGGTACTGGATCATGATTATTATGTGCATTATAAATGGCATCTAATTGAGCAGCAGGAATTGGGAACAATCCTTGATGCATTCTAACGTATTGACCTACATTAGGTCCATTAAGAACAAGAAATGTATTTACTGCTCCTAATTCATTTTGATGTGCTTTATTGTGATGTATCATTGCTTTTTCAAAATCTGCAGCCCTAACTCCATCTTTAATACTTAGAGAAGATTGCATATGGTATTGTCCAAAAACAATACTTGAGAAAATCATCATTAGTAATATTTTTTTCATTTTATGTATTCCTTTTTTATTTATTAATTAGAACAATTTAATAATAATAAATATTGAAATCTTATATGAATATTTAATACTTATTTGTTCGATAAAAAAACTAAGTAGAAAACAGCCTTAAAAAGTATAATTTACTCCAAAATTAATAGATCTTGGCATTGTAGGGCGAGCACCATAAGGTCTTCTTGCTACAACAGCCTCTTTATTTAATAGGTTTTTAACACCCACAGACAGAGTTACATTACTTTGAAGTGCATGTTTTACACTTAAATCAACTACAGTAAGTGCATCAGTAGAGCTTGCGTCATCTAATCGACCTGATCCTGCTGTTGTTCTCATTGCTGAAGTATGTTTTAAGCCAACGTTTACTGAAGTTTTATCCCAGTTTGCACCTAAGTTTACAGCTACCATTGTCTCAGGTATATAAGGAAGTTCATCTCCAGATGAAACATCTGGCCATCCTTCATAAGCGGTAGTAAATGATTCTTTAAACTCAGTATTCGTTTTTGTGTATGAAATTTCAATCGGTAATTGTACAGTACCATTATCCGTTAACATACGTCTAAGATATAATTCTAATCCAGACACGTCAACAGCGCCACCATTATATAGCTCATCTGTTCCGCCACCTGAAGCAGCAGTGTCTACTCCTAACAAGTTATCATAATTGTTCATGAATAATGTTAGTTCTAATCCGTTCAAACCTTCATAAGATCTTACTGTCCATTCATGATTCCAGCTTGTTTCTGGCTCTACTTCTTGAGTAACACCATCAACTACTTTAACACCACCTGGTCCATGAGGAGCGAATCCTTTATGAACACCGTATGCAAGCGTAGTTCCATCTTGTAATGCATACTCAACTGCGACACCAGGAACAATCACATCAAATGTTTGTTCTTTAACTGATGGATTTACAGCACGAAACTGATCTGATTTACCCCAATCTTTTCTTTTAACACTGATTTCTTCATATCTTACACCGCTTGTAACAGTCCAATCGCCAGAAGTCATTCTGTCTTCAACGTACACTGCAGTAGCTTCTGCAGAATCGATTCTATTAGAATCAGAACCAGGAGTTGCTGCTGTAGTTATATTTAACTTACCTGCAACCATTTGATATCTATCTTCCCATTGGAAACGATCCATTTCGTCTGAATGTATGCGCATTCCAGCTTGCACATCGTGATTACCGGCGTTCCAGTTTAACACTGCTTGAACACCGGTTGATAAATATTCACGATTATTAGCTTTAATTCTGTATACATCTGCATCACTATCCATTGCACTCATTAATAAAAAAGTATCTTGATTGCTACTTGGGTTTGCAACAACGCTCAGTTTTTCACCATTTACTTTATTTAATTTGTACCAATTTCTAGCAAACTCATTATTATAAGCACTCATGGCTAGAGATAAATTATCTGATAATTTACCAGCATATGATAATACTACTTGAGTATGATTTGCATCCATCTCATCTAGTTGAGATGCACGATATCTTCTTAATGGGTTAGCAGCATAATCGTCATCTGATAATCCAAGATATGTTTCATCTGAGATTTCATCTGTCATAGAAACTTTCATTTCTAAAGCATGATTAGTGCTCATAGAATAACGAACTTTAGCTAATACATCAGTTTTAGCATAGCCAGTATCTCCGCCGCCATATAATTCTTTGAAACCGTCAGTCATATCGTTGTAAATCTCAAATAAATAACCCCATTGCCCTACTGTATTTCCTGACTTAACATGTAATACTGTCTTACCAAAGCTTCCAGCGGTAAAAGCAACATTATTTAATACTGATGAAGGAATTGAAGTAGATATATAATTTAGTGATCCACCTGTAGTGAAAGGCCCGTGTTTAATTTGAGTAGACCCTTTACGTATTTCTAAAGACTGCATACGCCCTATTGTTGGAGAGTAATACGCAGCTGGTGATGCATATGGAGCGGGTGCAATAATAATGCCATCTTCCATTACATTTAATTTTTCCATACGTAATAGACCTGTACCACGAACTCCGATATTAGGTCTTAAACCTAAGCCATCTTCTTCCTGTACATACACTCCAGGAACACGTGATACGACACGATGAATGTCGGTGTGATTAAATTGTTTTAATTCTGATTCTGAAACAACAGAGCTTGGTCTGACAGATCTTAAGAACATACCTGATGTAATACTAGCAGCATCTGCTAATACATCCACAGCATCTAATGCTACAGGTTTGCTTGATAGTTCTACAGATACCCTTTCACCGTTAACTGATACGCTTTTATCTGCGTAACCAATTGCTGAAAATGTTGCTGTTGTAGGAACTATTGCAGTAAATGTGAAACTACCATCGCTACCACTTGTTACACCTTTACCGTTTGAAAGAATAATATTAGCATCAGCGACAGGATTATTATTTCCGTCCATTACTACGCCAGACACATTAGTTTGAGCAAAAATTAAACTAAAGAATCCTAATAGTATTATTATGTTTTTTATCATTCCTCTCTATATGTTATTGAGATTGTGTCGCAATATTATAGTAGAAAGAATTTAAATGCAAGTATAATTGAGATTAAATCTCAATAGAAGTTATTTATTAACGATAGATCCGATAAAAATGTTTGTTTGACGGGGATTTTCTGCATTCCGATTTGAAGAAAAAATAATTTTTCCATTTTGTGATATTACTGGAAATGAATCAAAAGTATCATTATTGGTTAAGCGCTGAAGCTTTAAAGTGTCTACATGAATCATGTAAAGTTCAAAGTTACTTCCAAAAGCATTATAGTCTTCTCTCCAATCATCCATATTAGATGAAAAAACAATATGTTTACCATCTGGATGCCAGGATGGAGACCAGTTAGTAGCTCCATTATTCGTTAATCTTTTCTTGTTAGATCCATCTCGTTTTGCCATATAAATATCTAATGGTACAGCGTCTATATAGCGATTACTTAAATTGGTAGACCATTTTTCTTTTTCTTCGTCATTACTAGGATACCATGCGCGCCATATAATACTATTTCCATCAGGGGAGTAAAATGCCCCTCCATCATAACCAAACTCTTTCGTGATGCGTTTGATATTATTACCATCGTAGTCCATTTCGTATAGATCTATATCCCCTTCACGCATTGATGTAAAAATAACTTTTCTTTCTGTTGGATGAATAGTGGTTTCAGCATTATATCCTGGAGCATTAGTTAGTTGCGTTGCAGTATTGCCGTCCCATTTATAAATCTCATAATTTCTTAAAGGCCAAATATATTTACGAGGATTGGGATGTTTATAAATTTCTGGACATTCCGGTCCATCTTTCATTGTAGAAGAAAAGAAAATAAACTCATTCTCAAGGGCATAATGTGCGCAAGTAAAAGCGCCGTCTTTTATTGGAAATTCTCTAAGATTTTTACCATCTATATCTACCAAATAAAGCTTATCACATTCATTGCTGTCACGCTTAGATTGAAAGATAATTTGTGTTTCCTCTTCATTGAGATACCCTTCCCCATTATCACCCGTAAAAGTCAATTGTTGAATATTTTCAATTGAAAAACTTGAAGAACTTGAAGAATCAGAGCAAGAAAATAACAATAAAACAAGAATATACAATTGTCTCATTTTTTAGAAGGTAACATTAAATATTTTAATTTCACCATCGCGCAACACCTTAACATCAATCTTAGTTCCAGGCTCTATTTTGGATAATATCTCCATATAGTCATAAATATCTTTTATGCGTATATCACCAATATTAATTACAATATCACCATCAACTAATCCGGCTTTTTGCGCTGCTCGTTTTTTAATAACAGAATCAATTTTCAATCCGTCTCCATCATAAGCATAGTCAGGCATTACACCTAACGTGACTTTCATTTTAGCGGGTTGTGGCATATTTTGTTCTTCTTCATCCGCTGGCTGAAACACCAATCTTTCTGAGGTGCCTGCAAACTCTTCAATAATGAGATTAACCATGCTTGAAATTGTTTCCATTCCTTTATAATTAATTTTATCAGCATCATCAGAAGAACTATGATAATCTGGATGAATACCAGTAAAAAAGAATAAAACAGGGATATCTTTCTTATAAAAACTATAATGATCTGAACGACTAAATATTCCTTTACCTAAATCAATAATATTAAGATCTTTTTGCATTAAAAATGGATGAAGTATTGTAGAAAAATTCACAGCAGTAGATACACCACCAAGCTGTAAATCTTTTCCTTCTTTATCAAGCCTACCTACCATATCTAAGTTCACCATTAATTGTACCTTCGATAAATCGATAGTGGGATTATTGACAAAATACTTAGAACCTAACAAACCTAATTCTTCACCGCCAAAAGCCATAAAGACTAAAGTTCTCTTGTTTGAATTGGAAGCTGCAAATTTTTCAAATAATTCTAAAACCATAGACGTTCCTGATGCATTATCATCTGCACCATTATGAATAGCGCCAAGAGTATTATGAACACTGTCATAATGTCCACCAATCACCACATATTCCTCTTTTAATATCTTATCTTTACCAGGAAGAGTTGCGATAATATTATATGTTTTAACTTTATTTTTAGGCTTAAGTCTGCTTTTTGCAACATAATGCTCTTGGACTTCAATCATTCTTTCTGTTGGTAGTCCAGCGTTAGTAAAGTGATTGACGATATAATCCTTAGCCATCCTATCTCCTGGCGTACCAGAACTTCTTCCTCGCAATCCATCTGATGATAAATAAGTAATATGTGATTTAAAATCATCAATAGTAATATCGTTTTGTGTGGTTTTAATCTCAGGAATACTAGCATTAGGCATATTGGTAGCACAGGATGCTAAAAATAGAATAGATAGATATAATGTATATTTCATGGCCGAAAATTATAACAAATTAAAATAGATATCCAATCAAAAAATAGCTTAAGCAAAATATAATAGTTAGGATGATAATAAATAGGTTAAAATACTTATCAAGCATTGCCTTAATAGTGTCTCCAAAAAACCATACTAGCGTACTAATCATGTAGAAACGCAAACCTCGTCCCAGAATAGATGCAATAATGAATATCGGCAAATTAATATAAAATGCACCTGCACTAATAGAGAATACTTTATATGGAATTGGCGTAAATGCGGCGGTAAAGATTACAATAAAATTATAGGTTTCATATCGAATTTTGATATTATCAAATACTTCTGTGGTAAACCCAGGAACTATACTGAAGAAGAATTCTGCAACTGAAGAATATTCGCCCGGAGATGTCCACCAAAGGAAGTATCCAATCATATACCCAAATATTCCACCAACAACAGATCCTAAAGTACACATAAAGGCATAGTAAAATGATTTTTTAGTATTTCCGATTGCTAATGCGATTAACAAAGGATCAGCTGGAACAGGAAAAAAAGATGATTCAGCAAAAGAAACACAAAATAGAATGAATACTCCATAAGCGCTCTCCGCCCATGATAAAACCCATTGATATAGATTTTTTAATGGATTCAACGTTTATCTTAGTCTTAACATCTTTATTGCTTTAATAAACTGGCCGCCATTCGGATTAGCCGGTGTATACATTTGACAGAAATAGACTCCTGAACTTACTAAGTCCCCATTGTTATTGGTTCCATCCCATATTACTGATTTATAGCCAGCTCCCTGCTCTTCATCTACTAAAGTAGTAACAAGCTGACCTTTAATATTAAATACCCTTACAACAACATACTGAGCCGATGGAACATCATACTCTAATGTTGTAAATGATGTAAATGGATTTGGATAATTTTGCTTTAGCTCTAATACGTCCGGTATCAATGCTCTTCCGTCAATTTTTAAATTGCCGATAGAACCAGACACTGCAGTTTGAAAGGATTGTCCATCTGTAGATATAACAGACCATGAACCTTCAGCAACAGTAACAGTGTCAGTTTGTGCTATTAAATCTTTTAATGCCCATGCTATTGAATTATTTGGAGTCCATGTATCCATACTTAAGAAGTCTAAATCATTGTAACCGATCATACGATACTCAATATTATCACCATCTACATCAGCAGATTCTCCCCAAACAAACCTTAATGAGTCGTTTTGATTTTCTGGCGTAATAAATAAATATTCATTTGATAAATATGCACCAGAACCATCTATAGCATTAAATACATATTCTCCTGTTGTAGTAAAAGATCCCGGTGAATCATTTATCGGCAATACTGTTGCAGTAAATGATACTCTTGTCGAATCAATCCCGCCATCTGCTGTACCACCATCATCTCGAACAGTAACATATACTACAGAAGATCCATTACTATTTTCACTTGGTGATAAATCAAGTATAAATTGGCCCAAGCTGGGATTATTCACTACTAATGCAGGGAACATGGCTGTATCCTCGGCATAGGCTGTTACAGTGACATTTTGAGCATTAACGTCTGCCCCGTAATTAACTCCAGTAATCTGTATACCAAGATTAGTATCTTCATTGATTTGCACATCTGATATTGTATCAATATTTGGAGGAGCATTAATAAATGTCACTGGTTTAATTTGATATTCAGAAGAATATTGACTCTCTTGTCCTTGTTGATTAATAGTAGATAATTTATAATAATATGTTTTACCTGTATCTAAACCTGTATCTGAAAATACTGAATTTGGATAACTTATTTCTGCGATTAAATTACTAGAAGAAGGAGTAAATAAAGCTTCTTCTGACCTATAAACTCTAACCTTAGAATTAGTATCGGCGCTAAGATCCCAAGAAAAAGTAATTGTTCCATCAACTGGAATTGAATAAGAAATATTAGCAGGCGCGTCAGGTGCAGTATCATCGTGTGTAGGATCTAAAATATACAACCCTTCATCAATGCCTGTTACTACAACTGTTCCGCTACCATAGTAAGGATAATTACTCCAAGTGCCATCAAAGGATGCATTATTATTTGATGGATATACATCAAAATATGCTGCTTCACTTGGATTATTTATATCAGAAATATCAAGAATACGTAATCCGCTTGTGTAATGAGACATATACACATAGTCTCCAATAATATAATTATTATGATCGATAGATGGTGTTGGTCCAGTATAAGTTGTTTCTATGGTTGGATTGCTTAAATCCTCGACATTCCAGATTAATGTTCTTGTATTACTAACTGCTCCATTATATTCATCTAACTCATCATTTACGATAAAGTATCGATGATCTTCCGTTAACCATCCCTGGTGAGTATAATAGTTATCATAATTACCCAGCCCAATAGTTTTAGCCCCACTAGAATCATCTGATTTGGTACTCAAATCAGCAATCCAAACATTGGTCTCGTTAGAACCAAAACAGATCTCTTTCCCGACATATGCAGAATCCGGTCCATTGTATACGACACATTGTACGTCATGAACGTATCCCGTATTACTTCTTCCTGTAGAAGGATCAGATACGCAAGCTGATTTTGCTGGTAAAGTAGGATTGCTAATATCTACAATATGCAATCCTCCTGGACCACAAGTGCTAGTACCTATAGCATATGCAAAGCCTGTATCTTCATTAATAAAAATATTATGTGCATTACCAAATCCACCATAATGAGCTGTCTCAGAGAACGTAATAGGAGTACCACTGAAAGTTCTTAATACTGTTAAGTCAAATACTTGCATACCATGACCGCTTGCCTCTGATACAATGAAAGCATAGTTATTATATACTTTAATATCGCGCCATGAAGAATTACTGCTATGTGTTGCCAATCTTCCCACATATACAGGGCTATCTGGTGTAGTAATGTCAACAAAAGATGTTCCATTGCTCATACCAACAAGTGCATATTCTTTAGCAGTCACAGGGTCTGTCCATCCCCAAATATCATTCAAATTGGTATTGTTTCCTCCACCAATTTCCGTCTTATCCATAAATGCCATCAAGTCAATATTATTACAATCATAAGATCCTGCAGTACCTCCAGTACATTCTACTTTACCGCTAATAGATAAAACTGGTCCTTTTGTTGATAAATTTTGGAAAGATTGTCGAGTAGTTGATAGATTGTTATATAGCACTAACTCATCTGCATAATAAGCATCTGTAATAAGCGCATCGTCAATTAAAACAACATTTCTACCAAAATAATCAGAACTATCATAGTTATTGTTCTTGATTACTTCTTTGAGTGTGAATTGATTGTTTAGTTTATTTTTATTATAGACATATAAATCAGATTGATTAAACGTGCTAATAATTAATTGATTGTCTAATTCGCTAAATCGATACCCAAAATAACTATTTTCTACTAAGTCAGAAGGTTGGATGGTATAAAAATTTGTCCAAGGACTTTCATCGGTTCTATTGTTGGTATCTATATAAGGATAAACAAACACCTTACCTTGACCGTTACTATCTTCGAGAGCTGAAATATAAATACTAGAATCTCCGACATGGACAGATTGACCAAAACGTCTGTTACGATCACTCTCATGATCTTCTTGTTCGGGAGATAAAATATTAATGCCAGATACAATCCCGTTGTTAAATTCAACAAGATGTACAAATTCTTTTAATGAGCCAATAAGTAACTTATTATTGTTAAACGACATAGATACTCCAAATCCGAACTTATCTGGACCGGCAGCATAACAACCCTCTACATCTCCTAATTTGCGCACGTCAATCACTTCAAATGGTGTTGTTCGTGCATTATTGAAATCTTCAGACTCAGGATTAAAATCGTATATAAATACTGTTCCATCATTAAAGAAAGGCGATGCAATAGCAACATACTTATCATTTAGAGCTACATTATATCCAAACTTTTGAGATTGACTTGGATCTGTCGTTGCATTAGGGTTTTCAAATGTTTTTACAACTACCCACTCTCCTGTATAATCTTTACGATATAAATATACCACTCCATTACCATCGTCAGATCCTGGAGCTCCTATAAGCAAATAATTATTATGTAACGCCATACTAAAACCAAAATCATCTCCAGATAATGGATTTGGGGATGTCAGCTCTGCAGTTTTTTCCATGGAACTGATACCACTATACAATTCATAAATATCTACTGTTCTAGATGTAAGCGATGAGAAAGTTTTAGCTGTTACTAGAAAATCATCTGATATCGCAATAGGAATATATCGCCCCCTGCTTAATATTTCAGCAGAATGATCCTTACTACCAGTTGATGCAAAAATACTAGCTACAAAAATCAATGTAATAAATATATAATTTGAGATGTTTCTTATCATGACTATTGATATAAAGTATAAGAAAAAATCTGAAAAATAAGAAGGTGTTTAATTCTATTCTTCTAAATCGACGTCTTGTGCTTGATCTAAATTTTCATCTAAGAATAATGACTTGTCGATACCGGCAAAAAATTCTTTGAAAAATTGCATAGAACGATCTCTTTTGCTTCCTCCAAAATTAATTCGCAAAGATGATAAAACAGGCTCTGTATCTGAAATTGGCTTCACCGTTAAAGTAGCAGTAAGTTTATAATCTTTTACAACCGTTTTTGAACCACCACTGGAACTATCACGATCATTGTCTCTATCTTTAGTATTTTTATCAATAGCAATTATAGCGACTATTGCAAGAATCCCAACAAGAATAGCTCCTGGACCGATTTTCTTATCTTCTTTTTCTTTTTTTTCTGGTGCTTCAACCTTGCTTGCAGTTATCAAAAGAAACTCATCGCTAATCGTATCAATGGTAAATCCAAGATCTTGAAAAGCGCCTATAGATGATGTCATTAATGTCTTTGTATCCACAGCATATTCTCTTGTTTCAATAGCGCGTTGTGCTGCTACTGATTTTTTCTTTGATGAACTCGAAGAACTACAACTAACTAAGAGAAAATTAAAAGCAATAAATAGTGAAAATACTTGCCTTTTTGACATTATTAATCTCCTATTGATGTATCAAGAAATATAGATTGATCTATAGCAGCAAAAAAAGATCTAAAGAATAGGTCTGAGTACTCGTTTCCTCCGCTTTCAAAGTTTACTCTCAATGATGAAATAAGAGGATCCGAAGACACTTCTTTAATAGTAATAGTTGCTGATAATTTTAATGGGGTAACCACAATATCGTCTGAACGACCTTCAAATCCAAAAAGACCTGCTACTATGGCTCCTAAAAGACTACCATCGTCATCTACCTGCGATGTCTGCGTTCCTTGTGTTCTACTCCCAGTAATCAATCCATAGTCACTATTAAGAACATCAATAGTATATCCTAAGTCTTGAAACGCACCTACCGAAGCACTCATTAATGTCTTCGTGTCAACATTATATTCTCTGGTTTCAATTGCTCGCTTTACAGCAGTAGTACGTTCAGATATTCCTGAACCACATCCGACTAATAGCAAGCCAGTCGCTAAAAAAAGAGGGAGAAAGATACTTCTCATTTAATATTTAATACTTTGATATTTATAACTAGAAACAAGGCCGTCTGCATTGAATTTAACAATTAATGTTAAATTTTTACTTGTAGTAGAGCTCTTGCTACGTCCACCACCAAAAATACCAAAAAAGTTTCCGCTTGAACCTGCTCCTGCTCCTGACATATTTGAAGCTTCGGATTCTTGAGATACTTTATCATAAGTCCAAGCTTCGCCACCACCTTGTGTGCTAGTTACTAAATTTGGAGACCCTAACAGATCTACTACTTGAGATGAACTCATCCCCTCTGAAAGCTGAGATTGAACTTTACCTAATGTAAAATCATTAGATTCAGCGGATGCGGTTGGTGCATTCATTGCACATGAAAAAACAAAAAAACTTGATAACACTAATATTTGAAAATGTTTCATATTATTTACCTTTATAGTTGTTGCTTATAATAATTATATACGTTTTACTATATGAATATGTTTCAATAAAAATAATTAAAAAAGGATACAACTACAATAACAACTAATTATAAATATTACTACTAAATAGAATGAATACGGTCTTGGTAAAGACTCATAATCGACTTGGTATGCTCACCAGCTAGCCCATCACCAATAGAATGTCCCTCAATAGATGTAACGGGTATAATATCTCGAGTTGAAGAAGCAATGAAAGCTTCCTTGCATGCTAAAGCTTTTTCGATAGAAAGAGATGATTCTATCACCTTTAGCTCTTCTTCTTTTAGTATATCTAGCACCACTAACCGCGTTACACTTTTTAATATTTTACCATCAGCAGGCGACGTAATAACAGTCCCATCATCCATTATACCAAAGAAAGAAAATGTAGTCCCTTCTAAGATCATATTATTGTTAGTATAAAGCGCTTCATCATAATGAGTATTCCTAACCACGGCATGCTGCGCTTTTAGTCCGCCAAAATAAGTAAATGGGGTCTTAAGTTCCGCGTAAGGTCTTTCATATTCAAATAGACCTAATGAAATTCCTTTTTGATAAGATTCAGAGGAATAGACTTTAATAGGTGTTATAATAACAAAAAGATCAATAGGCATATCAGTAATCAGTGCTGAACTATCTATTGGTATTGTTCCTGCTAGCAAAATCATAATATTACATTCCATTGCATCAAAACTATTCTGATGTAAGGTGTCCTGTACTAATTGCTCAATCTCCTGCCTAGATTGCTTTACAACCATATTCATTGACTTGGCATTATTGAGCACTCTATCAAGATGATGGTCTAAAAATACCGGTTTTCCCTTATTTATTGTCTTTAGAAAAGTAAATACTTGATACCCTCGAACAACACTTAAAAAGTTACCTAAAACACTTAGATTTACTTCGTCAGTAGATATAAATTTGTCTCTTGCGTAAGAAATGTGTTTCATAATGGTCAGTTAATTTATCTAAAAATATTATTTATAATGATGTATATTTAAAAATGCATTATAAAATAATCCAGATACTTCTATTATGCTTTATTATACTTAATTGTTCCAAGACAGAAGACAAAACAATACAATTATCTCAAGAATTTTTGGTTGATAGCTTAAAAGCAACAAACACCTCTTTTGAGGAATGGTTTTCAAAAGTTGACGATCAGATTAGCGTAGATGATGATTATTATTTTGAAAAAGATATCTATCAAATAGTTGACAATGTTTATGTGGCTATTGGGTATGGTTTAGCAAATTCTATTTTAATTGTTGGGGATGGTAGTAATATTGTTATTGATGTTACTGAAAGTGATGTATTGGCAGCAGAAATTCGAGAACGATTCGAAGAAATTTCTGATCAACCAATTGAAGCTATTTTTTATACCCATTCCCATGTAGATCATTGGAGAGGAGCTTTTCCTTTTGTTGATGAAAATACAGAGGTATATGCTCATGAAACCTTCAAAAAAGGCTTTTATGATCAAAACAATTTATTAAAACCTATCTTAACAGAAAGAGGAATGAAACAATTTGGCTTCTTCCTACCTAAAGAACTACAACGAGGACATGGCTTAGGCTTTACTCTTGATTTTGACTTCGAACAACCTCCCGTAGTATACCCTACGGTTTTATTGGAAGGCAAAAAAAATATACTTACCATTGCTGGAGTTACGCTAGAAGTAGTTCACTCTCCAGGTGAAACTGATGATCAAATTATTATCTATTACAAAGACAAAGAAATTGTCTTCTCAGGTGATAATTATTACATGCGCTTTCCAAATCTTTATACAATAAGAGGAACATCATATCGCGATACTTATAAGTGGTATAAATCTGTTGATGAAATGCGTGCATACAATCCAACATATCTTGTCAGTTCGCATGGACCTTTTCTTTCCAATAAAAAGGAAGTACAGGATCGCTTAACTATTTATCGTGATGCAATTCAATATGTTCATGATTATGCTATACGAGGAGCAAATAAAGGCAAAACACCAGATGAACTTGTAGAAGAATTTGAATATCCAAAATTCTTTAAGGAGAATTTTGATTTACGTGAGCAGTATGGTAAAGTTTCTTGGAGTATTCGAAATGTATATAACGGATATTTAGGATTCTTCGACGGCAAAGCAGTAAATTTAGAACCTCTGTCTACAAAAGTACGTAGCAAAAATATTTTTAAAATCATTGGAAGTAAAGATAATTTATTAACATTAATTAATGAAGCATTGGAAAATAAAGAATTTCAATGGGCTGCAGAATTATGTCAAATTGGAGCAATTAATTTTCCAAACGACAATGAAATTAAAAACCTTTATTCGTTATCTCTTGAAGAGCTTTCCAAGGAAGAAACTAATCCTATTGCAAGAAATTATTATCTATCAGAAGCTTATGAAATTAATGAACAAATTATACCTGACTTAACTTTCAATCTAACAGAAGATCAAATCCGTCAAATTCCTATAGAGACTATTTTTGAAGCAATGCCACCAAGATTAAATCCCGTTAAAGCTAATAATAAATTTATAACCGTTGGATTTAATATGAGCGATACTGGTGAAAAATTTGGTATCATAATTCGCAACAATATCGCTGAAATTGTTGATTATATACCAGAAAATGCTGAAATCATTGTTACTGTTGAAACATCAACATGGAAAGGTCTTATTATGGGAATTACAGATGCTAAAAGCGCAATAACTTCTGGAAAATTGAGTGTATCTGGAAATTATTTAAAATTTATCCAGTTTTCTACTATGTTTGAAAAAGATTAACTAGTAATCAATTAACGTAATTACTTCACCATACTTCTCTGCAAGTTTTTTAGACCCACCCAAATGTGGTAAATCAATCAAGCATAACGTATGGATATCGGTTGCACCTAATTCTTTGCATAAATCAGCTGTAGCGGTTGCAGTACCGCCGGTAGCAATTAAATCATCCACTATTAGAATTTTATCTCCAGGATTAATCGCATCTTTATGAATGTGAACACTATTTGTTCCATATTCTAACGTGAAATGCTTCTCTGCAGCCTCTCTAGGAAGCTTACCCGGCTTTCTTGCTAGAACAAATGATTTAGATAGTGCGTAAGCAATTGGTGCTGACCAGAAGAAACCTCTAGATTCCACCCCAACTACCTTATCAAATTCTAGATGAGCAATCTTCTCTATCATCAAGTCAACCGTAGCTTTAAATGCTATAGAATCTTCTAATAGAGTTGTGATGTCTTTAAATATTATCCCTTGGATAGGATAATCTTGAACTATAGTAATCGTCTTTTTTATATCGTCAATATGCATAAATATTGAGCTAATTATACTACAATTTACTTGAATTTCAAATAAATCAAATATTGGTGTTAAATTTTAAAAACCTTTTTTAAAAGCTATAACCGATATCTAAGAATACATTATTAAATTTACCGGGATTATGATCTTTAAGCCCTCTATAAACACCGAAATTTATACCAATTTTTTCATTCAATGCATATCCAGCTCCTAAAATAATTCCATAATCATTGTCATCAAATCCAAATCCGGTTGAAAACTCAATATCTTCTTCACCTTCTTCTAGTCCATCAAAACTAAAAGTTGCTTTATCTTTAATGTTAATGCCAATCATTGGACCTACCCATAAATTAAATTTATCTGACATGGTATAATTGACTGATGCCCATAAATCTAAATAAGTAATTAATATATCAACATCAAAAGCTAGCTCTCCTGTAGCTCCTTCATCTGAATCCTCTTCTATACTGTGAGAGCTAGTACCACGATGACCAAGCTCCGCTCCAATGGTGACAGGCAATGTTCCAATTGTCCAATCCGTATTTTTCCAAACACCGATATAAAATGAACTCAAACGATCGCTAGAGTAACTGTCAAGTTCTTCATCGCTTGCATCATCTTCCGCACCTGAAATTTGCATAGACTGAATTCCTCCATAAACACCCCACCCATTAGATAATGTTTCTTGATAGGCTTCTTGGGCAACAACTGCTGATGAAAACATAAATAAAAATGTTAATATATATCTCATAACTAGTTCCTTTCGTTTGGAATATTATGTTTTTCACAAAGACCTGATAAAAATCCCCATAACATATGTACTGTGGACATCCCTGCTTCTTCTGCAAGTTTTCTGTCATCATCGGATAGTTGGTTCATCAATATAGCACTTTGTTCGCGATGTTCTACATCAGCGTCTTTATGTACTACAAAATATTCTAAACCTTCATCGGATGAAACATTGTAATGATTCACTAATCCTTTAATCTTAGTATCTGCAATCTCAGGCACTTGACGTTCATAGGCATATAAAGCACCTAATCCTTCTGCATAACTGGATCTTGCAAGCCTAAAGAAGTTTGCAATCATATCTTCTGTATATCCTGCTTGTTTGATTGTTTCAAGGCTAGATTCATCTGCTCCTACCGCTAAAGCAAATTGCTTCCATAGCGTTGGATGATCTTTCTCAAAATCTTCCTCATCACTTAGATTATCTAATAAGATTTTACGCTGCTCAATATCTTCACATAATGAATGCGTCGCACTGATATAACGTGGAAATGCTTTAATATGCTGATAATATTGCTCCGCATAATCTTGTAAAATTTCTTGAGTTAATTCTCCGTTATTCCATGCTACATAAAATGGATGTTTTAATAGGTGAAATTTATCAAGTTTTTTGTCTAGTTGCTTTAGATCCATAAAGCATATCTCCTTTGTAATAATTCTAGTTGGCTACCTAATATTAATCTATGTATAAATAAATCAGGATTCAATTATCATATATCATCAATAAAAAGAAAGATTCCAAGTCTAACCAGCACCGCCACCATATGCGGCAGATATGATTAATAGGTAAAATCTGCTGATGAAATAGTGCTATTATGAGTATTTAGAATCCAAAATAAATATTCACCGCTAGTTCTTACTAAGGTATCATTTCTATAATCATAATAAAAAGTGTATCCTCCTACAGAAAATGAACCTTGAGTACCTTGTGAAAGAGAAATATCAGAAAAATTTAAACCATCTGCTAGGCGAATCTGATCAACTCCATCTTCAAAATCATGAATACTATTTGCGCCAATAAAACCAGAGCTGCCATCACCTGGACGTATTACAAAAATGTCATTACCCTCGCCTCCATAAAGAAAATCTCTACCATCACCACCATCCAAAATATCATCGCCATTTCCACCATGCAATTCATCAAAATTATTTGCACCATATAAGACGTCATTTCCATCACCGCCATATAACACATCTCCGCCATTTCCGCCATCAAGAATATCGTCTCCAGATTCGCCATACAAAACATCATCCCCGTTAAGACCATATACGATATCGTTACCTGCTCCAGCATATAAAATATCTTCATAATCAGTTCCGTAGATTGTATCGTCACCCGAACCAGCATTATCGTCAGCTACCGGAATCGTTACAGTTGATATATTACTATCATCAGTGCCATCATTGGCTTTAAAAGTAAAAGTATCTGTACCATTAAAATTCGTTGATGGCACATAGGTCGCAATCGATCCAGAAAGACTAATACTACCATTAGAAACATCTGATACAATAGAGTAGGTTAAATCATTTCCTTCAACATCGTATGCATTCAAAGAAATATCTATAGATTCGTTCTCATTGGTTGAATGAACTATATTGGATGTAACGGGAGCATCATTGACTGCATTTATAATAATCATTACAATAGACGTATTTGTATCGCTATTGCCATCATTTGCTTTATATGTAAAAGTATCTGTTCCATTATAATTCTCTCTTGGTAGATAAGTGATAATATTACCATTTACACTTGTTGTTCCCATTGCAACATCAACAACGATTGTATAGGTTAAATTTGTTCCATCTATTCTATATTTTTGTAATGTAATATCGATAGAGATATCTTCGTTAGTCGCAACACTAAAGTCATCAATAATAAGAGGTTGCAAAGATGATTCGCTCTTTGTCGGTGAGACACATGATGACAAAAAATAAATAAAACTATAGAGTAGTATTTTTTTGAATTTCATGATACAATAATTTACAACGATTAAATCAGTTAATTGATAAAATTAAAAATTTAATATTATTTTTTTTGATTTTTTGGAAGTTGCTACTACCCAGCGCCGCCGCCGCCACCACCGCCAGCTCCGCCACCGCCAGCNCCGCCNCCGCCNNCNCCGCCGTATGATGCAGAAATAGCAGTTCCTGTAGTTGCAATATCAGTAATACCTGCAGTGATAGATGATACGTCAGAAGGAGTGCCTCCTCCATACCAAACATATGCATGCCCGCCATCATGTGCTTGATCGATAACATGCTTAAGCTTTTCACCCTGCATGCCCATGATAATACAATACTGTAATAAAAGATCTGGATCAAAATCTTGTATATTTAGCTTATTTTCCTGTAAAGCATCGCCAAATGCATGCCATCTTAAATGCAATTCTCTGCCCTTTTTAGATAATCTTGATCCCATAAGAATAATAAGAAATAGTATAGATGGTATAATGCTAAGAAATGCCCAAAATGTTTTATAAAAAATACCCAATCCAATTATTGAGAAAAAAAGAATTATTTGAAGAGATTTCGCATTTCCTCTTTCTTGATCCCCAGAAGTATCAATCCATTCTAATTTCTTAATTTCTTTAGCACGATTTTGATTCCATTTAGAATTTGAAAATGAATATTTTTGCCATATTTTTGAGAAATAGGTGTTAGTTCCAATAGTTAAAATTCTATCAAGCAATAACTTTGAAAAACTATTAGATAAATCGGATGTATCTGGATTGATAACATCTACCTTTAATTTCTTTGATTTAAAAATCCACTTACCCGATTCAACCGTTTCAAGATGAACTTTTTTCTTACTAGCTAATTCAAATAAGGTTGCCAGAATGCCAAATGGACTAACGCTTGGATATCGCCATATAAGCCATCCTATTAAGACTGGATGATGGTTGGATGGAAATTCTGTAAAGTTTTGATTATCATCGATTGATATTTTTTGTTCAATCAAATATTTTCTAATAAAGCTTATTCCAAACAACAAAGAAAGCAATGCCATTGCAATAACGCCATAAGAGACTGTTCTTTGATTCTTTTCTTGCAATAGTAATCCAGCAAGCGAAAACTTGTCATTATTTATAGACGAATTTGATAAGTATGACGTCGGAAATATTGTTCGTAATTGTAAAACAGTATTACCAGTAAAAGTATCAGAATATAGCTCAAAAAGACCATTCTCTTTTATTGAAGATTCATACTTCTTAGATCTAATTGGTTGTTCAACAGAATAGTATAGCGTATTAGTATCTATATCACCATCAAATTTTTGTGTCAAATTTAACTTTCCTGGACGCTTGTCAAACTTATCATCTAAATACACCCAACGAAATTGTGCATCTGTTTTTCCAACTGTAAAAGGATTCTTTAGTTTATACTTTAAGGTAAATGTTTTATCCTCATCTATAGACGAATGATACCAATAAATACGGTAATATTTATCTCTTGATTCAATTCTAAAATTTCCTTCTTCTTCTGTTTCAGTATTTAAATAAGGTTTGTCTCCTTCAAATACTTGAATATCATACAATTGGTCATACCCTTTTTTACGAATATCTCTGTATACAAAAGAATAAGTTCCCTTGAAACTAAATACTCTTGTTTCTTGTATTTCAACTATTCCTTCTTTCAGGATATTTGATTCAATATTTGTACTGAGAATTTTGTAAGACTTACCTTGTGCTTGTAGGAAGGTAATTGATAGAAGTAAGTATAATAGTATGTTTTTGAATTTCATTCAATAAATCTAACGATTATTCAGAGTAGATGTCTATTGGAATAATAAGATGAGGATTAGTCTTTGTAGATAAGGATAAAAATAGGGATTAGAAGATAGTTATGCTAAAACTGGTAGCCATGCTATCCCAACTCTAAGCCCTATTTTTATCTATGAAAAATAAACTTTGGCTTTGGTAAAATTTAGAATGGTGGAGTGTCCATGAAACAAATATAAGGATAAAATATGACAAACGAAAATCTGAGACTACTGATGGGGGTTGAGAATTAGTATTTTGATGAGGATTAAAAAAATAAAATCCACAAGGCGAAAAGGAATATTGTAATACCACTAATAGTAGAAAGTGCAATTATAATTTGTCCAATATTCATAACTAAATATAAGGATAAAAAATGAGTAAAGAAAAAAACCTAAAACCTTTTGAAAAGCCACTATGCAGATACTATGCATATCAAAGTCGCTTTCAGACGAGAGAAATGTCGCAAAAAAAAGGGCTTAGAAATTAATCTAAACCCTCTTTTATCCAGTTTTGTCGTCGTGGGCGATGAGAGATTCGAACTCCCGACCCTCTACATGTCGAGCAGATGCTCTAACCAGCTGAGCTAATCGCCCAAATTTTTAAACTATAGCTTAACCTGTAACTTTTACAATCAACTTGTCAAACCATTTGTCCGATAATATACTTCTCATTGTTAAAAGTATCCAGCTATATGCACCAGCTGAATACCTTGTTTTAGGATTTTTAGCACTTATTGCTTTTTCAATGACTTTCGCTATTACTATCGGATCAGAATAATCGTCAAAGCTGTTTTCTTCTGAATCATCTGGAGAGCCATAGAAATTTTTATATTCCGAGTTTTTACTATACTTTTCATAATATTTTGCTGAAGCATTGCTGATGTTTGTTTTGATTAAGCCTGGCTCAATGATTACTACATCTATTCCAAACTGTTTCACTTCTAATCTAAGTACATCAGACCAACCTTCAAGAGCATGTTTGGATGCAACATACCATCCCAAAAGAGGATTATATACTTTACCTAATACTGAAGAAATGTTGATAATAGTTCCACTTCCTTGAGCTCTCATGTGCGGCAATACTGCTTTAACAGTTCTACCAATACCAAATAAATTTACTTCAAACTGATACATCGCATCCTCCATTGATACATCCTCAATAGCACTGCCAACAGCAATTCCAGCATTGTTCACTAATACGTCTATTCTACCCTGTTCCGCAATTATTCTTGAAATAGCATTGTCAACGTGCTCTTGATTTGTAACATCCATCTCTAATGCTATGCCACCAATATCATTTAGATATAGATTTTCATCCACTAAAATATCTCCACCATAAACAATATGGCCCTTATCTAATAAATATTTAGCTGTAGATTTACCGATTCCGTGGGCAGTTCCAGTAATCAATACAACCTTTGGTGTATTTGCTGATATAAATCCAATCATTAGAAATGATAATAATATTTTTTTAAGCATTAGAAGCTCCTTTATTTATTTTTTGAGTTAATGATAAGCCAAGCAAAAAAATGCATGACCTTATTTAATGTTTTTTCAAACATCTTTTGAATGCCAATATGCCAATCCAATAAATAGGAATTGGAATGGAAGTCTTCCCCATGCAACTGCTGCTGTAGTTCCCATTGCATCTCCATTAGTCAATGCAAGGTATATGTTAGCTGGAAATACTGCAATTAAGAGCAAAATAAGCCCCCAGGCAGCATAATATCGTGTTTTAGGTATCAGAAGTAAGAAACCAAATGAAACCTCGAAAAATCCACTAATATAAACTGATGCTAAATGAAACGGAAAACAAGGTGGCATAATTTGTACAAACCATTCCGGCTCAATAAAATGCTTCGCTCCTACATTCATATAAAAACATGCCATCAATACAATAGTTAATAACTTAATTTTTTTCATTATACCGATATAGATCCTTTTCGAAAATCTGTTTTTCCGATACGAACATTTACTAATACTGGATGTCCGTTTTTTACATCTTCTTTTGCTTGCAATAATACATTCTCTAATTCACTTGTATCGTCTACAGCATAACCTTTTCCACCATAGCCGATTGCTACTTGATGATAAGCGGTATTTGCAAGATTTGTCCCTATGGGACTTCCAAGCATATCAACTTGTTCTCGCGCAATTTGTTGCCACGAAGCATCATTTCCTACAATTGCAATAACCGGCAACTTATGGCGAACAAATGTATCAAATTCAGCTAAACTAAATGCGCATGCTCCATCTCCATAAATAATCCAAACTTCTTTATTTTTATATGCACTTTTTGCTCCCAAAGCAAATCCGCCCCCAACGCCTAATGTTCCAAATGGGCCTGGATCTAACCAACTTAAAGGTCCTCTAGGTCGAACAACATATGATGCTGTACCTACAAAATCTCCACCATCTGCTATTAAGATACTATTGTCATCTAGAAGGTTGTTAATTGTAGTACATAATTTGATAGGATTAACAAAATCCGTTGTCATTTCAGATTGTTGTATAATTTCGTCATCGCGATTCTTTTCAAGAACATTTAACTCTTGTAACCATTCTGTGCATTTTGGAGGATTAATAACTTTAGCAATTTCACAAATTGCTCGTGTTGGATCCCCGTTAATTCCAATAAATGGTTTTCTATTCTTTTTCATATCTGTTTTGCTTTTATTAATTGCAATAATCTTTGCATTTGTATTAATAGAAAATCCATATCCCAATCGAAAATCTAATGGCACACCTACAGTTAGTACGACATCAGCATTCTTTAAAGCATATTTACGATTATGACGCATAAAAAATGTATCATTTTCGTTAAAACATCCTCGTGACATTCCCGATGTATAAGTAGGAATAGAAAGCTTGTTTAGACTCTTAATAAACTGCGGTAAAGCCGCTTTATTTTGTGTCACTTGATTACCAAGCAATACAACAGGTTTTTTAGCATTTACAATTGCTAATGCTGCACTATCTATATCTTTTTGTTGTCCAAGAAATCTTGTCTTTTTTCTAATTTTTATCGATGATTTTTTATCAGAAAACATGTTGTTTAAATGTCGATTTACATACCATGTCATTACTTTGCCTACAATCCCGTTCGATGGCAATTGATTTGCATGCTGTTCTCGAATACTATCTTCTGGATACAATAAATCAATAGGGAGTTCTACAAATACTGGCCCAGGAACCCCTGACGTTGCTGTGTTTAAAGCATTGGTAAGTGATGGCACTATATCACGCGTTTTACTAACGCTTACAGCCGACTTAACATGAGGTTTTATTAAGGCCATTTGATCAATATCTTGCAAAGACCCCTTGCCACGTAAAAGTGTTGCTGCTGCTCCACCAATCAATATTAATGGTGATTGTGCTAATTGAGCATTCTTAATTGCGGTAATAGTATTAGTCACTCCGGGCCCAGCAGTAACTATAGCAACTCCTACACTATCAGTCAACCTAGATACAGCGTCAGCTGCAAATACTGTCGAAACTTCATCGCGAACTTCTATAATATCAATTCCTTCCGATTCACATCCAACGAGAATTGGAGATATATGTCCTCCACATAATGTAAAAACAGTATTGATATGATTGTTTTTAAAAAAAGAACTTACACTAAAACCTGCATGCATTTTAGATGTCATAAATAATTAACTTTTGATTGCTGCAACCTGATTAGGTTCAGGTACTGTTAAGAGTGACGAATAAATAGAATTATCCATTAAAATCTCTAGCGCTTTAATGACTACTTTATCGTCTTTAAGATATAGTTCATATTTTCCATTATTTCCATCATAGTAGAAAGCAAATTCCCCTAAAATCATTCTTTTAATCACATCATTTTCAATTTCAAACATTTCTGATTTAGTTTTATCAATTTGTCTCTCTATGACACTGAAAGCATTTTTTAAGAAAATATTATCCTTATCTTCTTTTGATAATTTTTCTTTCGCTACTTCTAGATCTTCTTGCCCATCAACATAACCTTTAATGTCACTATCATTAATAAAAGTCTTAAAATTTTTCATTAAACTATTATCAGCTATTACTTCATCGATAGATATATATTGATCGCTAGATTGTTGTACAAATCGGAAATAGCCTCCATTTCTTAGAATAGAAGCTGCTAATGGGTAAGAACCTTCATCTTTTACTACAATATCTGGTGAAATACCTCCACCGCCCAAGACAGTTCTTCCTGCTATTGTTTGATATAATGAATCTGCAACTAAACTATTATCTGCTATCAATTCTTCATCTATAAATTTTCGTTTTTGAATAGAGCGACCACTTGGAATATAATATTTAGAATTAGTAATTTTTAAAGCAGTATCTTGATTGATTCCTATTACAGTCTGAACTAATCCTTTTCCAAAAGACTGATCTCCCAATACAACAGCTCTATCATGGTCTTGTAAAACTCCAGCAACAATCTCGCTCGCTGAGGCACTACCACCATTAATCAACACTGCTATACCTATCGAGCTTGGTACAAATGAATTATTTAATGACTTATAATTTTTTAGATTTCTTTCTTTTCGCCCTTTTGTTGAAACCATCTCTACATCTTTTGGTAAAATCAAATCTAAAACATCTAATGAAGATGACAATAACCCACCTGGATTATCCCTTAAATCAATGATAATATTATCAGCACCTTCATCCATTAAAGACAGTAAAGCATCTCTGGTTTCGCCTGCAGTATTATTTGAAAAATTTGTAATTCTAAGATAACCAACTTCTGGATTTGCCATCCCATAGTAAGGAATATCTTTGATTGTAATGATATCTCTAGTGATAGCATAATCTTCTGTTTCACCTGTAATTGGTTTTTTAATCGTTAATATGACGTCTGTGCCTTTATCGCCTCTAATTTTGTTAGTAGCTTCTTTTAATTCTAACCCCTTAGTAGATTCTCCGTCAATATTCATAATTTCATCACCCGTAAAAATACCAGCACGTGATGCTGGAGATCCTTCAATAGGACCTACAACGGTTAACTGATCTTTATACATATATATTTGAAGACCTACTCCACTAAATTTACCATCTGTTTTCACCGCTAAATCTTCTAGATCTTTTTTTTCATAGTATTCCGTGTATGGATCAAAATTTTCTAACATAGATTTAATAATTCTAGAGGTTAACTTTGGCACATCAAGTTCATGCACATACTCTGTTAATAAATATTTATATACTGTCATAATCTGTTGTTGTGATCGTGCAATATCACGATAAACATCCAGTTGCTGACTACGCAATATTCCAAAAAAACATACTACCAAAACCATAAAAATAATCGATGCTTTTTTTAAATATCTCATAAACTAAATTTTTCCTTCATTATGCTCCATATATCTTCAAAAACTTTATCAATAGATTGTTCCCCATTAATTAAAATTACTCTCTCTGGCTCTTTGGTATTCATGGCCAAATATTGATCGCGCACTCTTTGTTGAAAATTTGCACCTTCTCTTTCAATTCTATCTCTTGAAACAGACATTCTTTCATTTGCTTTTTCGACAGGAATATCAATAAAAAATGTGATATCAGGTTTTAACGTATATGTTCCAAAATTGTTTATTTCTTCTAATGCATTAACACTTAAACCTCTTCCACCACCCTGATATGCTAATGTAGAATCTGCATATCGATCGGCTACAACCCATTTTCCATTAATAATATGAGGTAAAATAACCTTGTCAGTAAGTTGGGCTCTACTTGCAATCATAAGTAATGCTTCAGCACGATCTGACATAGATTCTTCAGCATGAAGTAATAATTTTCGAATAGATTCAGATATATGATCGCCGCCTGGCTCTCTAACCGTCACTGCTGATATATCAGTTTCAAAAAGTTTTTCAACTAATTTGTCAGCTTGTGTAGATTTTCCACATCCATCAACACCTTCAAGCGTAATAAACTTTCCGTTAGAAATAGATTTTGTCATGATTTTTTCCAATAATAATTACTAATTCACCTTTAATTTTTTTTGATTCAAAAAATTCTATTATACTGTTAAAATTACCTCTAATAATTTCTTCATACAACTTTGTTAATTCTCTAGCAACAACAACAGGTCTTTCACCTAATGCTTCCTTTAATTGAATTAACGTCTTCATTAGTCGGTGAGGACTCTCAAATAATACTATAGTAGTATCTATATTTTCTAAAGAAGAAATTTTCTTCTGTCTTCCTTTCTTTGCTGGTAAGAACCCTATAAATGTAAAAGCGTCTGACGGTAACCCTGATGCACTAACAGCAGTAGTCAGAGCAGATGCTCCTGGAATTGGAACAATATCAATACCTTCGCTAATACATTCTCTGATTAAACTATATCCGGGATCGCTAATAGTTGGTGTTCCAGCATCAGAAATCAATGCAACATCTTTATTGTCATTTAAAATATCTAAGACACGAGCAATTTCCTTATCACTACTATGATCGTGATAACTATATAATTTTGTATCAATATCATAATGATTGATTAATTTTTTTGAGGTTCGCGTATCTTCTGCAAAAACACAATGAACATTCTTTAGAGTTTCTACTGCTCGAAATGTAAAATCTTGTAAATTGCCAATTGGTGTAGCAACGACAAATAATTTGCCTTGACCTGACATTATGCCAGCTTATTTAATGCACGCTTAAAACAGTCCATTCCAAAATCAATATCTTCGGTCGTAACATTTAAATGTGGTCTAAAGCGTATTGAATAATTTCCAGAACCTAATAGAATTGAACCTTCATCCATAAGAAGCTCTGATAATTTGTCTCTTTTATCGCTTGAAGGCAAATCAAAGGCACAATACAGCCCTTTTCCTCTTGCGTTTGATACAAAACCAGGGTATTCATTTTGAAGCTCTTTCATGCTATTTAAAAGGTATAGTCCATTTTTAGCTGCTTGATCTACTAAATTATCTCGTTCAATCAGTTCTAAATAAATAGTTAATCGTACCATATCAACTAAACTTCCACCCCATGTAGAATTAATACGACTTGATTCTTGAAACACATTACCTTCTACTTCATCTACGCGAGTACTAGCAGCAATACCGCAAACCTGTGTTTTCTTACCAAATGAGATGATATCAGGTTTAGCTGACAAACCATCTCCACAGTCACATTCAGATTCACAACTTCCTGATGAGAAGTGTTGATGGGCCCACATTTTTCCTGTGATACCAATACCGGTCTGTACTTCATCATAAATAAGCATAATATCGTTTTCGTTGGCAATCTCTCTTAATGCCTGCATAAACTCGCATCTGAAATGATTGTCTCCACCTTCACCTTGTATAGGCTCTAAAATAATAGAAGCAATATTATCTGGATTTGCAGCAATAGCTTCTTTGATTTCATGCAATGATTGTTTCTCTAATGCTTGAACGTGCTCTAGATTATCTTTTAAAGGAAATGTAATCTTAGGGTTACTAACCCTAGGCCAATCAAATTTTGGAAAATACATTGTTTTTCTTTTATCTGGAGAATCAGTTAGAGACATGGTATATCCTGTTCGTCCATGAAAGCATTGCTTAAAATGAAGGACTTTCTCTCCTTTAGCGCTACTTCCTTTTGCTAAATTTTTTCTACGTTTCCAATCAAATGCAACTTTTAAAGCATTTTCAACTGCCAGACCGCCACCCTCTATAAAGAAAGTATGTGGTAAATAATCTGGTTGAGCTACACGCTTAAAGGTTTGCATGAATTCTGCCATTTCTTGTGAATAAACATCTGAATTTGTTGGCTTGTTAATTGCAGCAATACGCAATCTTTCGGATTGTTCTAATACGTAAGGATGGTTATATCCAACAGAAAGAGATGCAAACATAGAAAATAAATCTAAATACTCTTTACCACTAACCTTATCAACTAACCAAGATCCATGGGATTTTTCTAAATCAATAATTGGAGACATTCCATCTGCAAGAATACTTTGAGAAATTACTTTCCTAATATCCGCTTTATTCATTTATTAACCTTCCTTTTTTTCAGGATTTTGGAATGACCAAAAACCTAGTATAACTACAACAAACAACATCATCCAAAACGTTCCATAGTTATAATCAGGAGAAGAAAATAAAATTAGATCATTAAAACGACCAATTAATAATGAAATACGTCCCATAACCGCAAAACCAAACGATGCTCCAAAACTGATCATTAAAAAATAAATTCCTAATCGCGTAAATTTTCCATAAGAACCGGTCTGTTCTCTTGAGAAATAAAAATACATTAATGCGCTAATTGTACCTACTAAGATAACAATATTATTAAATACGCTGTCTCCTGACATATTAAAAAATGGTAGAGAACCACTAAATATATCTACGGCACTTGCGCTGATTTGACTCAATACATTAGAGCTTAAATATCCATATGTCTTTAATCCAGCTGCAATCCCTACTGTGTAAGCGATACCCCATCTTGCCATCCAGTTAAACTGCTTAAAAATACTAAGCAACATCATTACACCTAATAATAATGGAAAGAAATAAAGAACATTAAATTCATGATTAAAGTCAACTTCGGCAATAAATGCCAAAGGACCGTCTTTAGGAAATAGTCTCCCAAATAGATTAGGATAAATTTGTGTCCAATAGAAAGTAGCTGCCCAGTAAGCTGCTGACACACCAACAAAAACATGTTCTGCAATCTTATAAAAAGGATTATCTCTATATAGGTAAGATAAAATACCTAATGTCAAAAATGCTGCAATCCATGCACCGAGAATTGTAGAAAATGCCATACTAATATTTCCTCTCTCTTCTCTCTGTTATAAAATATGCTAGATTACCTAGAACGATAAAGAATACAATAACCAAATGTGCAAATGATTGTGCAGCCATTCCTTTAATTGCAATACCTGGCGTACCAATTAACTTTTCGTACTCTGCTGCTCCTGGCATTCCAGCAAGAATTCCTCTTACTTGCCCACTCTGAACATAAGGCATCACTTCATTTACTTGAATTGATGTTGTTCCAGACGATAATGGCACACCGGTTGGATCTCCGCCATATTGCACCCATTCAAAAGTACCTGGATACCCAGCAGAACCAGTAAAGATAAATTGAAAATCTTTTAAATTATTTACACCATCCATCATAGGTATGTCTGCAAGCATTGTTCCTTTAGAGTCTACGGTATAAACCTTGCGTAAATCACTAGCAAGCCCCTTAACAATCGCTTCATTTCCTGGTCTAAAACCTAATAATACATAGTCTTCATATTCTACTAATTCAAATTCTTTATTAATCTCCTCTAATGCATCAAGAGCCATATATAGTCCGTCAGGCCATAAACAAGTAATATATATCTGATGGTCTTTGCGTAAAAGCTGTCTCATTACCCCCAATGTCATTGGATGAATCTCAGGTTTAGTACTTGGACCATAATCAAATGACATCAATACTTTTGAATTTGCAGGAATTGCATCAATTGCATTATAAACTTTTTCAGTAGTTGGTGTCGTTCTAATCGGTAGGTCTATTGGACGTAAAAGCGGTATGAATACTGCTAAACCAATTAATAGGAAGATAAATCTTCTATCAACAGAACCAAACTTTAATATCATATCTTCTAAAAATTTCATTATTGGTCACCTATATATGATTTTTCTAATCCAAAGATGTAACGTAAACTAGTTACAATAATTCCTAAACCAATCCCAATCATAATTGCTCTTGCTCCAGCTAAATTTGGAACCGTATAAACCCACTCTTGTAGTGATGGTAAGAAGAATATTGCAGGTTCGGTTGGATTCCAATCCATGCTCATACCTAATACAGTAACACCTAATAGACCTAAAACAAATGAACCAAAAATAAGTTTACGGTCTTTGAAGTAAGTACTCATAAATATTGTCCCAACAAATACTAGTAGATACATTATCATCCAAGGTGTAATTAAACTACCTATAGGTACTCTACCTAACATAATAATAATACCAGCTAACAATAATAATGTAGCTTCAAAATTTCTTGCTCTAAATGCACGATATGAAGCCGAAGCAACATAAAACGCAAGCAATGCAAACATGGTTGCAGATAAAGGAGTAAAAATACTGTCAAACATCCATTTGAATAAACCACCTTCTGCAGAAATATGTGCTCCCCATTCCACTGCTCTCACAGCTTCTGAAGATCCAGATACTAAAATAGCTTGTTCGGCTGCCTTTTGTGTAAAGTATACATCTTCACCTACAAAGAAAGCTCCTTTCATAAAGAAACCAATTGTAAAAGCAAAAAAGAAAGATGAGATAGCAACGACACTATACTGCCATCCTGACTGTCTTTTTGCTACTTTTAAAAATTGTAATTTTAATAAGTTTAATGCTCCAAGGAAAATTGCAAAACTTGCAATAATATCATACCACTGGGTCGCATCGTCATTTACAAACGACTCAATTGACTCATTCTCAATAAACCATCCAAACAAAGTTAAAGATCCAAAGAATGCAACAATTCCAATTGGAATATATCTCTTTAAAAACATCCTATAAACCCAACCATGTTAAAAGATTAAAATTAGTTAACCCTAAGTCTGATAAAGCGCGTGATAACAAAGCAACTCCAATAAAACTAATCAGCATAAGCTTAACCATATCTTGCGTTTTTACACCTGCAATTAATTCAGGTTTTCTTGAAAGATACGCGCTTGCTGCAAAATATTCTTCACCCATCAATGTATAGTCACAAGCAGTCACAAAGAAAGGAATTTGCGCCTGGGATGCAGTACCTGCAATCTGAATTGCGCCAATACTATTACCAGTCTCTGCAAATAGCAACGATTCTGCATAAAACTTACCCATATACATACATGCAGCTGGTTTATCTCTTTGCATTATACCATTTACTCCTGCCGCATAAGCAAACTGATCATCTGTAATATAATGGACCATATCTTCATTAAACATTTCTGGACGTCCTTGCGTTAAATAAGCTTCTTTACAAGATTCTCTAGCAGCTTGCATTACAATAGATCTTGCAACAGGAACATCTAGGCCTGTTTCGTATTGTGCGGTCATTTGAGCTACATGACCTAGAATAATTACACCAGCAACAGTTTCCACCTCATTCATGTCCATAATACCTGGGACATAAAGAATAGGTCGGCCCATTTCAGTAGAACGACCAACAGCTTCTTCTACTGCTTTTAATCCTGGAATAGTACGTAAAAAAATTGAATCAGTAGAAATTCTAGCTTCCTTGACTTCATTTAACATTACCATTATGATAGTAAGTAAAAGAATAAACATTACTGCTCTGTCTGATTGAAAAATATGAATAGAATCTGGAAGTTGAGTCAAAACAAAGGTAAAAAGAGTGATACCTAAAAATCCTAAAGAGTATGTTTGTATTTGCTTGTTATTCATTTTTGCCTAATCGCTCTAATTCACTAATTAAAAATTCTACGCTGGAATGCTGTTCAAATAATTCAGCAGCCCTATAATAACTATCTGCTTTGACAAATGCACTAATTATTGGCCCAAAAAATACCATTGTTTGACTTCCAATGAAATTTAGAGGCTTTACCATCTCTAAAAAAAAGATTGAAGGAGTTATTAATTTTAACTTTACTATCTTATTAGCAAGCTTTGATAGGAAAGCTTTGTCGGAATCGGTTAATATATAACTCACTGCAATTCAACCATTTCAAGGTTTGCTCTTGGGATAAGAGTATCTATTCCATCTATAGAAATCTCAGCTACTCTTACCATTGTTTCTGATTCCATCTTCTTTAATTCTGATGGCAAAGAACTTACCGTTCCAATCTTTCCAAAATTTGGTGAACGAATCACTCTAACAGTACTACCTTCTTGAATACCTTCCGGCTCTTTAGAGAAAGAATCTTCTGATTCAGACGCACTGCTTATAGGAATTACAATCTCAGGACGAATTACACCCGCTCTTATTTGTGTTGCACCATTCACTGACGCTTCATTTCCATGATTATTTTTTAACAAATCAAATGTAGCATCACTCATTGGAATAGATCCATAGCCTTCTGTAAGAATTAACGCTGTAGGTAATTGTTCTGTACCCGTAATCGCCACACCTAAATCATACCCTAATACTGCTTTTAAATCATAATAGTTAAATCCGCCTACTACTATTGCGGCCACATTACAGCTCATTGCTTTTTTATAAGCTTCAAGACTAAGAAATGATCCGCCTATTAAAATTTTTCCTGCCATTTCTTTTGTAATTTGATCAGGTGTTAATTCATCGGAACAACTATTAGATACTAATACTAGTTCTCCTCTTTTTTCACCTGCAATTCCAAAAATACCTTGAATAAATGCTGCATCACACTTTAAGATAATTCCTTCTTTTTCAATTACTTTATCTACTGTACCGCTCACATAAGCATCTACTTCTACTGGTATAGGAACTTCTCTTACTATAACACGTCCTGTGCTTTCAGATATAGACTCAATCGTTCCATCTACAGGACAATCAACGGAAGATTTAAACATACCAAAAATTCCTGCTGTTTCAGCAATCATATCGCCTTTTTTAACGCTATCGCCTTCTTTGACTACTAAACAATCAACTACATCCCTAGGTTCAATATTTAAGATATTATTTACTTTTAACATCTGAACATTACCAGGAAGATTAGTAGAAGCAACGATAGTATCAGGAGATAACTTATCGCCTTTCTTTACAAGAACTTTACCTTTTAGAGGTAGAATGCGCTCTTTTCTAAAGAGTGTCTTTTTTAATACTTTTAATCCGGGCGTATAGGAATGTGCCATTTAAAATAAATCTCCTTTAGGATATTCATCTACTGCGCTAGACCAATTCAATAAACTGTCAATTCTTTCTGATGGATCAGCTGATAATGTAATTGGTCTGTTACGTCCATCAAAGATTAAACCAACTACTCCTCCGTATATAACAGAATCAACTGGCTCTCCTTTTCCGGCACCAACATCTACTCCTCTTGATGGTACTACATTAATCTTTACTTCTTCGTAAGGAACCTCAAGCATTTCAAGTGAACCTTCTAAAATTTCTATTTCTTTTGTTGACCCATCTTTAAAGGTTAGTGACACCTGAGCCATCTTAGATTTTGGCTTAACTTTACCTACTGGAGATACGCATGTTCCAAGCCTAATTAAACAATCGTTATCAAATACCTCTAAAGCTGCTTGACTTGCATCATCTTTTAATTCCTCTTTATCGATATTTGCAAGCACGCCTAATTGAGGCATCATAAAAATGGAATCCACTGCTAATTGCGTAATACCTTCAGGCATGAAAGCATCAATAAGCATTCTAGCAGATTGTTGACGACGTGGAGCATGTGATAATACACCACCCGATCCTACTAACAAATCTAAATCCATCATATTCACCAAAGATTTTCCGCTAGAAGACTGTTCAAATGCGTCAGATATAGTACGCTCTGATTGAACCCCTTTAAGACTAGTAGCAAAAGCTTTATGCTGAATAAAAGATAATCTCAATGCTTCTCTAGCAATTGCCTGTTCGATTACTAATTCTTCTAATGATTGTGGCACTGTAGTTGGACGTATCATCTTGTTACCAATACGATTCGTTAATTCGCTACGATCAATATCAAAAGGTACCCATCTTAGTACATTATCCAACCCTGATTCAGCCAATACATTACAGATAGAATAACTCATCCCAAGATTAGCACTTACTGTACGATTAAATTTTTCTTCAAATACAGAAAAAATATCTGTTGTTGCGCCACCAATATCAACTCCTACAACAGAAATACCTTCTTTCTTTGCAATCATTTCAATCAATGAACCTACTGCTCCAGGTGTCGGCATAATAGGAGCGTCTGTCCAAGACATTAATTTTTTATATCCAGGTGCCTGTGCCATAACATGCTCCATGAATAAATCATGAATCTTATCGCGTGAAGGCTCTAAATTTTCTCTCTCAAGAACTGGTCTAATATTATCAACAATATCTAAATCTGATATCTCACCAAGTGTTGATTGAATAGAATCTTGTGCCTTATTATTTCCAGCATAAATAACTGGTAATTTATAATTTTGTCCTAAACGAGGTCGTGGATTTGCAGCTGCTAAAATTTCAGCCAATTCCATTACATGAGTTGTAGTTCCGCCGTCAGTTCCACCGGATAACAATATCATGTCGGGTCTTAACTGTCTTATGCGTGTAATCTTCTCATGTGGCAACCTACCATCATTGGATGCTAAAACGTCCATTACGATTGATCCTGCGCCCAATGCAGCTCTTTCTGCGCTCTCTCCTGACATAGATTTTACTACCCCAGCTACCATCATTTGTAATCCTCCACCAGCAGAGCTTGTAGAAACATAAATATCTACTCCTTTTTCCCCACTATCTGGTGTGATAATTTGATCCCCATTTAGAATAGTTCTACCAGACAGCTCTTCGACTTCCATTACGGCATTTAATACACCCTTAGTAACATCTTCAAAAGGAGCTTCAACGGTTGTAGGGGCTTCCCCTCTAAAAGTGAGTCTATAGCGGCCTTCTTTCCATTCAATTAGAATAGCTTTAGTGGTTGTACTGCCACAATCTGTTGCCAATATAGATTTAATTTTTTTACTCATAAATAATACGCAATAACATAGAACAATGTGACCGGAGTTGTCAATATTAAAGAGTCCAACCTATCTAACATGCCTCCATGACCCATTAATAGACGAGAAGAATCCTTTATATTTACTCTACGCTTCAAAGACGACTCAAAAATGTCGCCAAAAAATCCAATAATATTCAGTATAACAATAAATACACACTTATCTATGAGTGTTAGGTTGAATATAAATTTATCGAATAAGAAGATAAATAATACAGCACTGATAAGTCCTCCAATTAAACCAGAATATGTTTTATTTGGACTAATTGATGGTGCAATTTTCTTACCACCAATCCACTTACCAAAAATATACGCAAAAGAGTCATTTACCGAGATGCCTGCAAATAACATTAATGTAAAATAAGAACCTAGCAATGTATCAATATCTCGCAGTACTAATAAACAAAAAAGACTTCCTAATACATATATAGAACCAAACAATACCCATAGTATTGTATTATCATTTTCTGATTTTAGCGATAAAAACTCTTTGAAAGCGATTGCTGCGGATAATACTATAAGAGAATTAAAAATCCATCCTCCATTCAATACAGCTAAAACAACGAGAGGAAATCCTGTTAATCCTATAGCTAATCTTGACTTTAAAGCACTCATTAGGGCAAACTAATCAAAGTTTAGAATTATACCAAAAGCTTAATTGTCTTTGGAAGTATTTGCGTAGAAACTTTTCTACTTTTTATTATTTCTCCATCAACATTGAAATATGAATCTTTTAATGCATCGATAGAGAATGATTTTACTTGGCTCATATGAACATATGGTAGATCAACATGCTCGCCTGTATATACCTTCTTGAATATTGCAAATAACTGCAACCTACTTACGTCGTCTTTTACAATCACCATATCAATCATTTCGTCGTAAAAACCTCCTAAAGGCGCTATTTTCATGCCTTTGCCGGTATGAATACTATTACATCCAACCATAAAAGCGCATGAAATATCAGATGTCTCACCATCGATAGAGATTTTTGCCTTATAAAGTGTCTTTTCTAATAATTTTATAACAGAGGCTATATCGTATCTAATTGTACCTAGAAATCTCAACTTATCTGCTAGTACATTACCGAATGAAAACATTCCCCATCCTATGATACTAACGCTCAATCTCACTTCATTATCAAAAATAGCTTTGTTTACATCCATTAATCGGATATTGTCAGATAAGGCTCTTTTTATGGCAATATTATAGTCTAAACAGTCTATATCATGGACAATAGAATTTCCTGATCCGGTAGGGATAATGCCAATAGGAAAAAATGAACACAAATCTGATTGATATAGTCCATTAACCACTTCATTAACTGTTCCATCTCCACCAAATATCAAAATACGATTAAATTGATTTAATTTTAATTCTGAGACAACTTTTTTTGCATGACCCGCATATTCAGTCTTTAATAATTCGGAGGTAAATCCGTGACTTTCAATAACATCTTTAAGTTCATAATATACTTTAAGTGATTTCTTTAACCCACTTACAGGGTTAACGATACAGAGAATATTTTTCATTTATGATACTTGTTATCACCAAGTCTTAAGACTTCAATTCTCACCTTCGTAGTACCTTCATTTACAAAACCTAATTTCTGTGCTGCTTTGTATGAAAGATCGATAATGCGACCCTTAGCATAAGGACCCCTATCATTAATTGTCATAGTTAAAGATTTTCTATTTTTTAAGTTAATTACTCTTACTTTAGTTCCCAGTGGTAATGTTTTGTGCGCAGCACTCACTTTATACATATTAAAAATTTCACCATTTGCTGTGCGCTTTTTATGAAACTTACTTCCATAATACGACGCAATACCTACTTGAACCTTAGGATGGTTCTTTATAGCCTCAATTTGCTTGCGACTCATGCCTTTAGAATTAACATAGTCGCCATAAGCTATGCTTGGACCACAGCTCATGATACAGAAGATAATTAGAGTAAATATTATATTACTTTTCATCTGATAACTTACTATTAATTTGAGGAATCTGAAATGGATCTATCACCAACTGACTAGCCATTCCCACTAATGTAGCGCCTTTTTCTAAAACTAGCTTTACATCTTTATAAGTTGAAATACCTCCTGTTGCAATAATAGGGATATCAAAATTAGATGCTATCAACTCAACATTTCTTGATGTCATATCGAATAGCCCTACTCCGCTTAATCCACCGCCATCCTTAGAAAAAGTCTTCTTATTTAATCCTACAGACTCTGCAGTGATATATTTTGTATTACCTAGATTAATAGCACATCTATCAACATTAACTAAAGCCTCACAAATTTTGAACATATTGTCTTGTGTGCTATCGGGGGACACTTTTACAACAATGACATTCGAACAAGATTCTCTCATCTTATTCAACAATATTAGTAATCCCTCCATATCATCACTTAAGCATTTCCCATCGTCCGTATTTGGACAGCTAATGTTTAATTCATAAAAAAACTGATCAAATGATGCATTTTTTACTTTAGAATTAATCGTATTAAATACTTCTAAATATTCTTCTACCCTATTTCCTCCGATACTAATACCTATAGGTCTATTAAATGATAGTAGTTTTTTATTTTGAAAATGATTAGCAAAGTACTCAACTCCTTTTGTAGGAAGTCCAAGCGAGTTGATTAAACCATACCCTCCATTGTACTTAATTTCCTGTATTCTAGGCCTTTTATTGCCCTCTGACGGTCTTTTTAGAACGGTTTTATATGTCATTCCACCTAGACCTACTAGTTGCCACTGATATAGAGAGCTTATGTCATCCTTAAAAGAAGCTGCAATTAAGGGCGATGGAAAAGAAAGGTTGTAAAGTTTTGTATCTATATTTTTTGGAATTTTGAATTTGAAAAAATATCGTAATGGAGAAATCATTAAGATATGATTCAATGAGTCGCCTATTGTAATTGCTCTCTCTAAATCTTTTGGCCAACGTGAAAAAATAACAATCACTGTTCGACGAATAAATTTGAAATTGAATGATAGTAGTTTTGCTCTCGCTTTATTGAACATTTAAGTTCTCTAATCTTTTCTGCGCTAACTCACCTTGTTTAGAATCTGGATGATTACTAGCTAACCATTGATAATAAACGATTGCACTGTCTGAATCTGATAATTCATAATCATAGTAATATCCTAAGAAATATGCTGCAATATTAGATGACTCTGTAGAAGAATCTATATTCAAAATACTTCTATAGATCTTAAGAGACTCGTCAGAATTCTTAGACCATAAACTTTCTGCTTCTAGCAACATTTCTGACGGCTTATGAGATGTGTTTAAATTCTGATCTTTAATAATAAATTTTGCAAAATCTGAATCAGGATACATGCTTAAAATTGTATCTTTATACTTACTTGCACGACTATTATTTTGTGTATTATATATGGAATAGAGCGCAAATGTTGCTGAGGGAAAAACAGAAGACTCTTCAAAATTATTCACGATATTCTCAAAGTAATTAATCGAGTCATTTAAATTGCCTAAATCAAATGCCAATATCTCTCCCAACCTATAAAATGTGTCGGACTTATCTACAGTGTCATCTTCTTTCAATAATTGATCTAACTTAATCAGATTGGCAACGGCGTCAAGCTTATTTGAAATTAAAACTTTATGACTGGAATTTGCGTTTTGCTTCATCGCTTCATTCATAAAGAAGCTAGATTTTGAAAAATCTAAATTTGGACTTTCTAAGTATAAAGTAGAAAGAATATAATATGCCTCAATCGCAATTTTTGTATTGACATAATCTTGTGCAATTATATCTAAACTTTCGATAGCAAATGCTACATTACCCTGATTCAATTCTATCTTAATTAATTCTAACCTTAAGTCAGCTTTTATTGATGAAAAATCATCATTTAATAAAAGCTTCTCAATTCTACTTTTAGATTGCTCGATTTGACCCAATAAACGATATGTCTGAATAATTTTTAAATTAGATTCACGAATTCTATTTATTGATACGCTATTATTAAGAACTTTCTTATAACTATCTAAAGCTTGTTCATATATTTTTTTATCATAAGAAAGTTCTGCAATTTGAAAATAAATTTGCTCCCTAGTCAACCGATCCTTACTAGTTTCTGCTCCCAGATTTAGAAAATGAAATGCATTATCAGAGTCTTCATTCGCAAGATATATCTCTCCTAATACTAAATAAATACGTGACTTTAAATCAACAGAATCGGTATCAGAAAGCAAATTCTTTAGATCATTAATTGCTGGTTGAGGCTTGAAATCTTTCCATTTACATAATGCTAACCAATATCTTGTCTCATCAACAAAGAACTGTTCTTCAGAATCCTGTAATTGAGTAAATACTTCTTTTGCGCTATCATACTCTCTTCGAAAGAAGTGAGATTTTCCTTTCAATAGCATAGCATCTTTCACGTAATCGCTATCACTGTAATCACTTAATACCTTATCAGACTTTTCAATAGCCTTACCATATTCTTGAATTGCCTTTGCTGGCAACGAGCTACCAAGGCTCTGAATTCTTAGTTTTTCAGCATTACTATAGTGCTCTTCTGCGTTATAAAAAGTATTAAAATATGCACAAGCCTGTAAAAAGACTAAAAGACATAAGTATTTTATGATTTTTGAATTAAATTCAGATATCATAATGCAAATTTACAATGAAGCTTGAAGAATTACAGAACATAATTTCTAAAAAAATATCTGACATGATTACCGTTGAGTCAATTCATGTCTACGATTATACTGCTCAGCACGAGAATCACGCTACTTTTGATGGAAATTTTCATCTAAGCATGACATTAGTCAGTCCAAACTTTGAAGGAATGAGCTTGATTGAAAGACATCAATTAGTCTATAAAGCTGTTGATGAGTATATGCATGTTGAGATTCATGCGTTAACCATGAAAACTCATACTCCTGAAGAATATCAAAAAATATTAGATAATTCTTAGTGAAAATTGGCAAAATCTTTATTCAGCATAATTAGGTGTAGGAGGAATTCCTAGAGTAATCTCGAATAAATCGCTTTCAAGCGTTGCTGTTCCAGATGATGGTGATTCAACAATACGTCCTATTTCTTGATTATCTTTACTAACAATCAAAGTTGGAACATATCGAATATCTTTACCTTCCTGTTCTCTGTTCGGGCTAATCTTATCGCGATCAACAGTTACAATTGAAACATCGTTGATATCAACGCCCATTTCATTGAATATTTTAGCAATTCTCGGAAATTCTCTTCTACTATCTCCGCACCAGGTACCAAGAAATACTTCGTAGGTATACTCTTCTGGACTATCAATAGCGTTGATTAATTCAGTATCAACCTCATAAGTATCAAATCCATCTGAATACCATTCACTAAAAGGATCTTGTTTTAAATCTTGAACTGTAATTTCACCCAATAACATTGGATTTCCAGTCTTAGGATCTTCAAACATCCCCTCAGGGATGCTTGAAGAATTGAACATAGGAGAAGTCATATATATAGCTACTAGAGCTACTCCCAATCCTAATAATTGAAGTAATTTATTATCGCTTTTCATTATAGTATTTGAATATCAAGTATGTACCTAATATAGTGCAACACAGCGAAACAACCGAGCCTTCTATACCGAAAGCTCCTCCAGAAATAACATCTGGTACATTTCCTGTATTTTCATGAGCAATCATTTTCCATGAGTCAACACCCATGCCACTGATTTCAAAACCAAATAATCCTTGGAAAAAATTCCATCCAAAATGGAAAAATGTTGGTAGCCATAAGTTTTTAGTAAATGTATAGCTAATTCCGAGAATAAATCCTGCAGCAAATAGCTCTGTCATTGGAACCCATGTACTCCAAACACTTGGGTTTCCAGAATGCACTAATGCAAAGAAGACTGAAGAACCAGCTAATGCAATCCATCTATTATCTGTTTCATCCATCATGTTTTTTAAAAGATATCCTCGAAAAACAATCTCTTCATTAAATGCAGCAATAAATAACATAATGCTTACCATAAAGACTTCGGCTTTAAATCCAACTGATCCTGTTACCGTAATAGCGCCTAAAACCCATAAAATAAGGAATATTCCTCCAATAAATAGTAAAGCGCCTCCTAGGCCAGCTAACATCTCTTTACCGCGATTTTCAACGGATAATCCAATATTCATTAATGGCTCTCTATTAACAACAGCCATCATAAACCAAATTGCAGCAAAACTTGATAAAATTCCAAGGGCTGTCATCAGTAGCATCATCGGTGATCCAAAGCTCATCCCTTGCATACTTGCCACAAATGCATCAGCAGCAGCTGGATCGCTCACATCGACTCCGCTAGAAATCATTATTACAGCAATTCCAACACCTTGTACGATTGCCTGAGCAAAAAACCATATCGGCATAAATAATACCGCTCTAAGCCAACCATTTTTAATTCTTGGTTCCATTGAACCCTCCTTTTTTATTAAAAAATATTACTCTAAATCTATGAAAAAAATTGACTCTAAGTCTTTCTTAAAAAAAAATGCTTAAATTGCACCAATCAAATCAAAGGAAAAAAATGAAACAGATATATATATTAGCCATCACCATTTTATTTTTTAATGGATGCAATACAACGCAAGATAAACAAATTGAAAATAAATTCAATATCTACATTAGCAAGTTATCAAATGAAGAAATTGAGCACAATTTATCTAAAGGCTTAAAACCAATCGCCATTAAAGACAATATCGATGTAAAAGGATTTGCAAATACTGCTGGATCGCTAGCATTAAAAGACAATCGCCCTTCTAACAATGCTTTCCTTATTCAAAAACTTGTAGATAATGGATATTTTGTCATTGGCAAAACTAATCTATCTGAATGGGCTAACTTTCGTTCTTCTTCATCAACAAGTGGTTGGTCTAGCATGGGCGGTCAAACAATTAATCCTTATGGGTCAATGCGCACCCCATGTGGTTCTAGTTCTGGCTCAGGTGTCGTGGTTGCAACTGGGTTGATTGATGTTGCAATTGGAACAGAAACAAATGGATCAGTAAGTTGCCCTTCTTCTGTCAATGGTATTGTAGGAATCAAACCTACTGTAGGCCTTGTCAGTAGATCTGGTATTATTCCTATTTCACATACACAGGATACCGCAGGACCAATGGCAAGCTCTGTACAAAAAGCAGCTGAAATATTAGAAATTATTGCAGGAGAAGATATAAATGACCCTGCTACATTAAACATTCCAAAAGATTTTAATTTTGATTTTACGTCCGAATTAAATCAAGAGTCATTACAAGGAAAAAGATTTGGATTGCTTTCCACTGGATCGCACGATGAAGATGGAGAAAAAGCGATTGGAAAGATAAAAGAATTGCTTGAAAATTCTGGTGCTATAGTGATTGAAGTTGATGATAAAAGAGAGTATCCTGGAGAAGCAGAACTATTGGTGTTAATGTATGAATTCAAGGAAAATCTTGAAAAATACCTATCTACTTCAAATTCTCCTTTTAAAACTCTTCAAGAACTCATCGAATTCAATGACGCAAACAAAGAAAAAGTTTTAAAATATTTTGATCAAAGTATTTTTGTTGATAGCGACAAAACTACCTCTCAAAAAGAACAATATCTTGTTGCATTAGATCAAATACTAGATACTAGAAATGGTATTGATAGTCTGCTTGAAGAAAACAATGTTGATGCGCTTGTTGGTTTATCATGGAGCCCTGCTTGGGCAATCAATCATGATGGTGGCGATGATGAAGCGATTGCAGCATATAGATTCTGGGTCAATGGAAGTTATGCTGCTATGGCAGGATATCCACATGTTACCGTTCCTTTAGATTATATTGATAGCCTTCCTATTGGAATGTCATTTATTGGAACAGCATGGTCTGATAAACAATTAATAGAGTATGCACATTCTTTTGAACAATTAAATAATTTTCACCCAACACCCGCGCTCTAATAATGAATATTGTCTTAGAAAAAATCCTTATCGCTATAATCGGCTTTATGTTGATTCTGTTAATCTTTATTATTCTAAGAGATTTGATTAAAACTCTATTGACAAAAATTAAGAAATTACTTTAAGTTAAGAGAATGAGATAATTTCTATTTATAATGAAAAATAATACATCACACAGCAAAGGCTTAAAATGGGGTCCATTTGTAACAAGAATTCCATTTATACACATTAAGCTTAGAGCAGCAGAATTTTTTCAGGGGATAGTTATATCTGGCGCAACAGCCTTTGCCGGCATTCCTATTGCAATGGGGATGGGTCTAACTTTTGAAGAAGGCGTTGCTCTTTCTTTAATAGCCGGAACGCTAATTGCTGCAGGCCCTATCATTTTCGGGGTCCCGTTTGCTCCGGGATGGGTTACGCCGGCCTACCCAATCGTTATAGGCGTATTTGCAACGATGGGATATTATTCACCAGCTGGGGCAGAATATCAAGTTGAAACCTTTCAGTTTATGTCTGCTTTGTGTATAGAATTTACCTTGTTAACTGCCATTTTAGGAATGACAGGCTTAAGCAGTAAAATTGTTAATTATATTCCCAATACATTAAAGTCAGGTATTATTCTGGGAGCCGCAATAGCAGCGTTCTACCAAGTATTTTTTAAAGAATTTGATTCCAAGTATATGGAGCAACCCGTGGCCATGACTATTGCTTTAGCTATATGTATACTTACTACTTTTTCAGAGCCGTTTAAAAAATTAGCAAGTTCAAATAAAAACTTTCAGAAATTAAGCTCACTAGGTCTCCTTCCAGGCTTTGTAATAGCAGCAACAGTTGCTTATGTTATAGGTGAAGCTACATTAAATATTACTTGGGGTTTTAAATTTCCAGACGTTGTTACGCTGTTTGAAAGAACCTCTCCTTTTTCAATTGGATTTCCAACACCAGATATGTACCTAAATGCTTTGCCGCTAGTAATAATTGGATACATTCTTCTTTTTGGTGACATTATTACGGGAAAAGCAATTTTAAATGATGCCCAAAAAGAAAGACCGGATGAGGTACTAGACGTTAACGTTAATAAGGTCCATTTATCAATAGCGGTTAGAAATTTTCTTGGGTTAATTATTAACCCAAACTTTCCAACACAGGGAGCCTTGTGGACAGGTGTTCATGTTGTTGTTGCTGAAAGATGGAGAAAAGGCCCCAAAGAAATGCCCTCAATATTTGATGGATTAGGATCTTATTATTTGATGGCGATTCCACTTTTGTATGTAACGATGCCTTTTGTAACTCTTATGCAACCCCTGATGAATATAGCCCTAAACCTAACATTAGTACTCACTGGGTTTGCATGCGCCTATGTGGCACTTGCCATTCCCAAAACGAACGCCGAAACAGCTTGTGCCCTTCTAATAGGTCTTCTTGTGGCTTTTTCAGGAGAATATGTTTGGGTTGCTTTATTAGTTGGTATACTGCTTAGTGTTTTTGTGGTTGGGCTTCACAAAAAACAATGAAACCATCAATCAGCCGCCGAGACTTTGTTAAAACAACTACAATGGCTGGGGTTGCCGCATCTATAGCACCAACTATTCTATTTGGTAGTCCTTCTCAAAGATTGCAAGTAGGGATAATTGGCACAGGATTTCGTGGTCAATGGGTTTCACAACTTTTGTTGAACCGTCCCGATGTGGACATTCCTGTAATTTGTGATATTGATGATATTATGATTGAAAGAGTTTTAAAAATCTTTGAAAAAGCTAATCGTCCTTTGCCAAAAATATACAAAAATGGTCCAGAAGATTTTCGAAACATGGTTGCAAACGAAGACTTAGATGGAGTATATATTGCTACCCCATGGGAATGGCACCATCCTATGGCTGTTGCCGCCATGAAAAATAATATTCATGTAGGCACAGAGGTTCCAGCAGCCCTTACCGTTAAAGAGTGTTGGGATTTGGTTAATATATCTGAAAAAACCGGCAAACTGTGTATGATTATGGAAAACGTAAACTATCGAAGAGATGTTATGGCGGTTCTCAATATGGTTCGTCAAGGACTATTTGGCGAGCTGCTTCACTGTCAAGGCGGATATCAGCATGATTTACGGCATGTGAAATTTAATGATGGTGTTGGCGCCTATGGGGGTGGTGTAGAATTTGGTGATAAAGGTTTTTCAGAAGCACGATGGAGAACACAACACTCTGTAGATCGTAACGCTGATCTTTATCCTACCCACGGACTAGGGCCTGTAAGCACCATGTTAGACATTAATCGTGGCAACAGAATGCTTTCCCTCACCTCTACAGCAACCCAGTCCCGCGGACTTCATAAGTATATTGTAGACTTGGGAGGGGAAAATCATCCCAATGCAAAAATAGATTTTAAGTTAGGCGACATAGTTACAACAGTTATTAAGTGTGCCAAAGGACAAACAGTTGTACTAAGCCACGATACAAATTCACCTAGACCGTATTCTTTAAATTTTCGCGTTCAAGGTACTCAAGGACTGTGGATGAAAGACAACCGTTCTATTTATATAGAAGGCACAAGCCCAAGCGAACATCAATGGGAATCAGATGAAGAGTATTTAAAAAAATATGACCACCCTCTTTGGAAAAAATTTGAAGATCAAGCCGCTGGCTCAGGCCATGGAGGCATGGATTTTTTTATTGTCCGCGCATTTATAGAAGCACTAAAAGACAACCAAACACCGGTAATTGATGTCTATGATGCTGTCAGTATGAGCGTAATAGTTCCTTTGTCAGAAAAATCCATTAAACTAAATAGCACTGCAGTGAAAATTCCTGATTTTACACGAGGGAAATGGAAAACAAATCCACCTATTTTTGGTTTAGATGAAAGATATTAAATGATTTTATCTCCATTGGATTGGGCCATTGTTTCCGCCTATTTGCTATTTTCGCTTATTGTGGGTATTTGGGCCTCAAAACAAGCTGGCCACGATACAAAATCATTTTTTTTAGCTGGTAGAAATATGCCTTGGTGGCTTTTGGGTATTAGTATGGTAGCAACTACATTTTCTACGGATACGCCAAACCTAGTAACAGACCTGGTCCGCAGAAACGGTGTAGCAGGAAACTGGACTTGGTGGGCGTTTTTGTTGACCGGCATGTTAACAGTTTTTGTATATGCCAAGCTTTGGCGACGCTCTGGCGTGCTTACTGATATTGAATTTTATGAACTTCGTTATAGTGGAAAAGCTGCAACTTTTCTACGAGGATTCCGTGCTTTGTATTTAGGGTTGGTTTTTAATGTTTTGGTGATGGGTGCCGTCAGTTTAGCGGCTGTAAAGTTTGGTGAGATTGTGTTAGGCCTCCCTGGATGGATAACGCTTTGTATCGCTTGTTCCGTTACGTTAATATATTCGACATTAGGAGGGCTTAAAGCTGTTATTATTACAGACTTTGTTCAATTTGCCATAGCTATGATTGGTTCAATCTGGGGGATGCTTTATATTGTTAGATTGCCAGAAGTTGGAGGGTTGTCCAAACTAATTTCGCACCCAAACGTAATTGACAAGATCGCATTAATCCCTGATTTATCTGATCCAAACCTATGGGTTCCAGTGTTATTGATTCCTTTATCGGTGCAATGGTGGGCCAGCTATTATCCTGGTGCGGAACCTGGTGGTGGCGGATACATTGCCCAGCGTATGTTTTCTGCTAAAGACGAATCCAATGCTGTTAAAGCTACTTTTCTATTCAATGTAGCTCATTATGCTTTGCGCCCGTGGCCATGGATTCTTATAGCCTTATCATCTCTTATTATTTTTCCAGAACTAACTGATATCCAAACTGCATTTCCTACTCTTTCCAGTGATAAACTTGGTCATGATGTGGCTTACCCCGCTATGCTTACTTTGTTGCCGCCAGGGCTTTTAGGATTGGTTGTTGCATCGCTTATTGCTGCTTTTATGAGCACCATGTCTACCCAATTAAATTTAGGCGCCAGCTACTTGGTAAATGATTTTTATCATCGGTTTATTAATCCTGATGCATCAGAAAAACAATTGGTCCTAGCTGGACGACTGTTTACGGTAATTTCTGTCTTTTTAGGTGGCGGGCTAGGCCTGTTGCTCACCAGCGCTGGACAAGCCTTTACACTATTACTTATGATAGGTGCTGGTACGGGTCTCATTTATATCTTGCGGTGGTTTTGGTGGCGAATTAATGCCTACACTGAAATCGTTGCAATGATTAGTTCGATTGTTATTGCAGGATATTTTAATTTTGTTAACACAGGACTAGAAGATTGGGAAAAAATTACTATTGGTGCAGCGCTTACTACTGTTGTTTGGCTGCTTGCAACCTATTTGACGCCACCAGACAATGAAGAAACATTACGAAACTTTGTAAAAAAAGTTAATCCTGGTGGCCCTGGATGGGCAAAATATACCGATGAAACTCCAGAGGAACCTTGGCCAGTTCCAAATGGAATCCTTTGTATGGTGTTGGGTTGTATAGCCACCTACAGCTTTCTTTTAGGCGTCGGCCAATTAATTTATGGACAAATAGAATTGGGAATCCTAATTTGTAGTCTAGGGCTCATTTCATCTTTCGGCCTATTTAAATTATGGAAATAACTACTCCAGGGCGAATTTGTCTTTTCGGTGAACACTCCGATTATTTGGGGTTGCCCATTATTGCAATGGCCATTTCTTTGCGCGCCAAAATTTCAGGACACAAAAGAACCGATAATCAAGTGATCATTCATCAACCCGACATCAATGAAACAGAAACATTTTCCCTCGAGGATTTACGTTACACTAAATCCCGCGACTATTTCAAAAGTTGCATTAAGACATGTCAAAATGAAGGGCTTATTTTTTCATCTGGTTTTGAATGTGAGGTGAGCAGCCAAATACCTATTCGTGCAGGCGCTAGTAGTTCATCTGCTATTAATGTGAGTTGGATTCATTTTTTGTCTAAAATGGCTGATAATCCTATTGAATGGACACAAGAAAAAATTGGAGAATTAACTTATCAAGCAGAATCAACCGAATTCAATGAACCGGGCGGTATGATGGATCAATATACAACTGCTATGGGCCACATTATACATTTGGAGTCAGAACCAAATATCTCCATCCAATCGTTAAACCCAAAATTGGGCTCATTTGTGTTGGGAGATTCAGACCAGCCGAAAGACACAATGGGAATTTTAAAACGCTTAAATGATTCGCGAGTAGAAATACTAAATACATTACGAACCAAAAATCCAACAATTAATATCCATACGATGAATAATGACATTAATCTTTCTGATTTAAATAATGAACAAAGAAAGATGTACAAGGGAACAGTTCAAAATAGAAACTTGCTGCAAAAAGCATTAGTAGAGCTAGAAAAAAATAAGCCAAACTATGAATTAATTGGTACGCTTCTTACCGAACTTCATGTGGTGCTAAGAGATATATTTGATATAAGTACCCCTAAAATTGAATCGATGCTTGATGCAGCAATGAATGCAGGCGCCTTGGGAGGGAAAATTACTGGATCAGGTGGTGGTGGTTGTATGTTTGCTTACGCGCCAGACCATCCAGAAAAAGTTGCTGAAGCCATCGAACAAGCAGGAGGAAAAGCATATATTGTTTATTCAGATGATGGCACACGGTATAAAAAATAAAATTGCTATTTTTCACTCATCTCTATCATCTTTTTTTTCTGCATTATCAATCCAAGCACTAAAACCTGATGGCTTTCTCTTTGCTTCGCTTTTCTTAGATCTCTTCGCCCAATCAATCATCCATTGTCCTTTTGTCTTTCCGTTCTTTTCCTCATAATATTCTACACAGTCATAAAAGTCATTATGTTCAGGAGTTCCCTCAAAACCGCATGTGCAATTTTTAGTCATTTTTTTAAACAAGACATTAGGTGTTCATATAACATTAACATTGCCAATGTATCTAACTCGCAATAGTTAAGCAAACCCTTTCTTAGTCCTTTTTTTTCTGTTTCAGAAATTTGTGAAAATTGTAATACTTGAAATGCTTTCATTGCACCCGATCCATCCTTCAAAGAATCTTTATGGAAAAGAGCCCTATCTAGGTCTTGAGAAGTTAAATCTTTAAGCTTAGGCAATATATCATAAGGATCAATTACATTACCGTTGACTTCTTTGAAAAGAATATAATCATTTAAGTTAGTACCAAATGACAAGGGAGTTGAGTATTTGTGTTTTAAAATTTTGCTTGTTGACATTATTGCTGGTAAAACCGCTTTTAAAGAATTTGATCCATTAGTCAAAGGATGATAATAATTATTTTCCACAAATTTACACATATCAACCATAGCTCTTTCTGGCTCATGCTCTCCTCTTGTAAAAGTAATTGAATCAATAAAATCTATTTCATCTTTGAATTTATTTTTATGAGCAAGCATCCTTTGTTTAGCAGACTTTAATACAGCATTTTCATGATTAGCATACATAAAAATTGTACCGCTATCATTTGATAAAATATTTTTTAGTTCTTTAACAAATTGTATAGTAGGATCGATTGGAGACTTATCAGCTAACCATTCAAAATGTTTTATATCACCATTTTCGAACAAAGTATGAATAGAATATTGCGATGCAATAACAGCATAAGGAAATTCATTTTTATGAAATGGTAATGGAACAGTACAAGTTTCAAAGTCTATGAAATGTAGAGGAAAATTCCACTCATTCATTATTTCAAAAATATCATCACTAAACCATTCCGATGCATTTTTTCTTGCTGAAAGTTTTATTTGTAAAGATTGTCTTTTATAACGTTTAGTATCAGGATTTAAAGGATTAAGTTTAGGATTATTATGCAAATCTTTAATTGAAAAAATATTTTCGTTAAATAATTCCGGTATTTTATTTTTTGGAAAATTCCAAATAGATGATATGTAATTTTCACTTTTGCTATAATTTGGAATGATTTCTTGATAGCAAAAAGGACACATAGAACAACATGCTCCAATATCGCTATCAGATTTATCTAAAGATACACCGTTTTTATAGGAATCAGATAACTGATGAGCAGACTCAATGAACGTTGAACTATTATCAGTTCCAAACTCAGATAAAGGACGATTTAATAAATCAAAAAAATTATCATTGCCTAATGGCTGATCATACAAAATTGAGTTTACAACTCTTTTTACATTTACATCCTGCAATACGGTATCTTTAATTTTTTATTTATTTAGATTTATTTCTTCCTCGTTTACTTCTACCCCTAATCGACTTTCACCATTCTCTGTATCTGTTTTAATAATGGTAAACAGTTGGTTTAGGCCGTCCATATTCGTTTCTTTGCTTTTATTTACAAGCATAAGGTATGGTGTAATTGACCATTCAGGAAAAGCCTGAGATGTAACATAAGTTTGGAAGGCAACATCTGCTAAGTAAGGCCTCCATGTGCTATTGATAGATACGCCAGATTTTTTAAAACTTAAAAAATCATGTTCATCATCTGAAGTGCACGATTTTGCTTTAACTTCAACCAATTGAATAGTATTCCCTTTTTTAACTAAAACATCTACCCTAATGAAAAAATTATCAAAAGTAATAGCTGGCTCAGCAATTACAACATTCCTATGCTCAAGGGCTTTATTGGTAGCTTTAATTGACTCTTCATAACCTAGTGAGGTGATATCTACATAATGATATTCTGGAAAGTGAAACTTGTAATAATATTTGGCAAGCTCACCAACTTGATATCCTCCTTCAGCCAAAATCTCTAAAAATTCATTACCACTGTCTTGATTTTTATAGTCATCATAATAATAAAGTTTTTTTGGACATTCGAGACCAATTTTCATTCTTGATTTCGTTAAATAACGTTCTTTACTCTTGCTCATCTGGATTATTAATATCTTTTTTTTGATAAATTATCTTACCAAATCTTTTGATTTGTTCTAGTTGTATAGCAATAGTTTGTAAATCAGCTTCAACTTCGTCTTCTAAATCATCTTCTCCAAAAATATCTCTTGTTTGCTGAATCCATAATCCACGATCTTCATTAACTTGTTCATCTGGATAGTGGGATACATCTTTCCAATCTTCAAGAATTTCATCAAGAATTTCTTTTTTTGTCATATCAGCTATTCCATACTCTGAGGACATAAGATTTCGCCATACTTCAATGATTGAATCTTTAGGAACTTTTGCCTTTTTACTGTCCCCGACATATTCGATTTTAGGATTTCTTTTCACAGAATAAAGCCAACCTTCTTCCCTTTTAATATTTAACTCAGCAACCATAGGAGCTTTATATCCTTTGGATTTTGGGCCCATTGTAGTTTCATACAAGTTTCCATCAGCTCCTATGTAATACAACTTTCCTAATTCTGGTGTATGATCAGTTTTTAAAACAAATTCTTCTACTCTGTATCGGTGTTCCATCTTATTTTATTTCATATTCCTTTTCTATCTTAGTTAAAAATATCATACAATTCTCTCTTTATCTAGTATCTAAAAATCTATTTAAACCGTAATCAATATTATCTGGCAAACGATTCAAAGAAAAATAACCCCAATCTGTGTGTTCTTTATTTATTATTGGAATAATTTTGATATCAGAGTGATAATGATAGATATATAAAATAGATCCTGTTTTGTTTTTAGTACGATGCAAAAATCTGATATTGTTTTTAATTTCTAATTGTGTTTCTTCTTTCAGCTCTCTAAGCATACCTTCATAAGCTGATTCGCCTTCTTTAATATGTCCTTTAGGAATAGCCCATGTCCCCTGAGGTCGCTGTAGAAGTAATATTTTTTCCTCAAATTCAATAATGATACCCGCTGTTTCATTGGTATCATTTTTATCTATATCATCATATCTCACTTACTCTAATTCAATTCTTCCTTTATTTCTTCCGTCTCTCACTCTTTGTAATTATGGATGGACTACTTCTCCATTTATTTAATAAGATTCCTCTTTATCATATGATGATGCAGAGTGAACATACTGATTTTCACAATATAAGTAAGTGGTGTTAATAAAATATTCACATGTACACCCTTCTTCGCAATCATCACAATCATCTTCCTTTAACTCTTCTGTATATAGCTCTGCTTCTTCTTTATTCAAATCTGCTTCTTTTTGTGATAAAATTGAAGCAAAAGCATCCCAATCTCCGGCATCTATGCGACCTATCTCTTCTAAATTGTCGCTATTTTCATTTAGTAAGTCTTCTTTGTTAATATTAAAAATTAAAATTTCTTTATAAAGATTATCAGTAAAGCCACCTAGATCAAATGTCCAATAATCAATATCAATATCGTCTAAATTTAATTTTTCACTCATTTCTCACTCCTTTATATTGATTCTATATAAGTTTACGATATTTTTGAAGATGTGTGGTAGAAAAAAGAGTATGGATAAGGTAAAAAATACTATGTTGTCGACGAGTGCGGAGAGAGAGGGATTCGAACCCTCGATACAATTGCTCGTATAACACCTTATTATGTTGCCAATCCAAATCTACCCATCATCCCGGAAACAAAAAACCCCACGAATGTGTGGCTTGATGTTGTATAATTAGTTAGGCTTATCTATGGTGCCTTTATTAACATTTATTTTCTATTCTCTGAATCCATTCTTTATCATCCGGGAATCCATAATTTTTATCATCTAAATAACCTAGAAAATTCTCGTAATCCTCTGAACTTGAGCATAATTCTTCCATAAATTGAAGAGCTTCCTTGTTGATAGGTTTTAAAACTTTATTAAATCCTTTATATTTTTCATCTTCTTCATTAAAAAATGGTGTATACCAATCTTCCATATGATTGTAAGCGCATTCTTCAGGACTATCCCACAATCCGTGATTATCTTCACCATCAGCAAAATCTTCAGAAATCTTTTCAAATCCCTTATAATGAACTCTACCAAACCACTCATAATCTGAAGTGTGTTCTGATATAGTTTCAGAAATTTTAACATAATTATCCAAATGGACAGCTGCATCTTCAGCTCTGCGTAACAATTCAATTGCTGCTTTTTCATCATATTCAAATAAAGCATCTGCTAACGAAGGTATTTCGTTAAAATCTTCATCGTCATTAAGATTAGATATCTTTAAAAGCAGTTCATCTTTTGTCATTTTATTTCTCCTTTTCATTGCTCTTTCAGTTCAGTTTTGGTCATTTCATTGACTTTCTGACACTATTCAATTCCTTAAAATTAATCATAATAAATAAAATTAATCATAATAAAGTTTATCGCGGAGAGAGAGGGATTCGAACCCTCGATACAGTTTCCCGTATAACACCTTAGCAGGGTGCCGCTTTCAACCACTCAGCCACCTCTCCAAACATGGGGAATTTACATTAAGAATACTATGAACTCGATAAAAAAGATACAAGTCGGTCTTTCAATGTATCTAATCCGACATTACTTACTGATGAAATGTCTATATATTCTTCTGAAAAATCATTCCAATTCTCTAAATCTTCTACCTTATCCATTGTATCGCGCTTTGTACGTATTACCAATTTTGGCTTATCCATTAACGTCTTATTAAAACTAGACAGCTCATTTGATAACTTGTCAAATGTATCTTGTGGGTCAGGGTCTAAAATATCAATTAAAAATAATAAAATTCTATTACGCTCTATATGTCTCAAGAATTGATGCCCCAATCCTTTACCTTGACTAGCGCCCTCAATAAGACCTGGAATATCGGCCATGACAAATGATTGATATTCTCCATATTTTACAATTCCTAAGTGAGGTTGTAAGGTTGTAAATGGATAGTCTGCGATCTTCGGTTTTGCCGTGGTCATCACAGATAATAAAGTAGATTTTCCAGCATTCGGTAAACCAACTAAGCCTACATCTGCTAAAATTTTTAGCTCCAGCTCAACTTGTAATGACTCTCCGGAAATTCCTTGCTGTGCAAATCTAGGAGTTTGTTGTGTAGAAGACTTGAAATTATAATTTCCTCTACCTCCAATACCACCCCTACAAACCACGCGATGCTCGTTTTCTTTAACCATATCAACAACAACTTCGTTTGTATTTAAATCTTTAATAATTGTACCGCAAGGTACTTGAATAATAAGATCTTCTCCTGATTTACCTGTGCGCTTATTTGCTCCTCCAGATTTACCATTTTGAGCTTTATATAGACGACGATATCGAATATCTTGAAGTGTGTGTAAATTAGGGTTGGTTAAAAAAACAATGTTTCCGCCTTTTCCACCATTGCCGCCACTAGGACCACCTTTATCTATATATTTTTCTCGATGAAAAGCAACGACGCCTGTGCCACCGTTTCCGGCTTGCAATTTTATTTTTGCATAATCAATAAACATAATAAAAACCTAAAAGTTGTTAATAATTTCGTCGCCAAATTCTGAACATTTTAACAGTGTTGCTCCAGACATTAAACGTTCAAAATCGTATGTGACTCTCTTCTTATGAATTGCCATTTCTAGTGCTCTCTCAATAAGAGCAGCTGGCTCTGTCCATCCCATATACTGTAGCATCATGACACCAGACAAAATCACTGAAGAGGGATTAACCTTATCTAGTCCAGCATATTTTGGAGCCGTCCCATGGGTTGCTTCAAAGATAGCATGACCAGAACTATAATTAATATTTGCTCCAGGAGAAATTCCTATACCACCAACCGCTGCCGCTGCAGAATCTGATAAATAATCACCGTTTAAATTCATCGTGGCTATTACATCATATTCATCAGGTCTTAATAGAATTTGCTGAAGAAATGCATCGGCAATCACATCCTTAATAATAATCTTTCCTTCTGATTCAGCTTTAGCTTGAGCGGCATTAGCAGCATGGGCATCTTTCTTGTCTTTAATTCTGTCATATTCCATCCATGTAAATACCTTATCAGCATAGTTAGCTTCAGCATGTTCATAAGTCCATTTTTTAAAGTACCCTTCTGTGAACTTCATAATATTGCCTTTGTGAACTATCGTAACTGATCTTCTATTATGCTCAATAGCATACTTCAAGGCAGAATCAAATAGTCTTATTGAACCTTCTTTTGATATAGGTTTAATCCCAATAGAACTTGAGTCTGGAAATCTAATCTTGTGTCCTTCACCCAATTCATTTAATAAAGCAATAATTCGTCTTGCTCCATCAGAATCTTTTGGAAATTCTATTCCACTGTATACATCTTCTGTATTTTCTCTAAACAACACAAAATTAACCCTATAAGGGTCCACAATCGCTGCAGGAGCGCCTCGAAACCATCTTACAGGACGTACACAAGCATATAGATCTAATTCTTTCCTTAATGTTACATTTAATGAGCGCATTCCACCCCCAACAGGAGTAGTCAGCGGACCTTTGATTCCTACGTAATGAGATTTAAGAATATCTAATGTTTCAGATGGGAGCCATTCCCCTGTTTTATTAAACGCTTTTTCTCCGCATAAAACCTCTAACCATTCAATTTTTTTTGAACCTTTATAACAATGCTCAACTGCAGCATCAATTACTTTTTGTGCAGCATTCCAAATATCTGGTCCAATACCATCTCCCTCTATAAATGGAATAATCGGATTATCGCTTACAATCAATTGATTATCTTTATAAGTTATCTTATCAGCCATTGTTCTCTTTCATTTTTTCTATCAATCTATTTTCAACACTTTTTGGTACAAACTTAGATAAATCAGTATTGTATTTAGCCAATTCTCTAATAATGGTAGAATTCAAATGAAGAAATTTCTCATTTGATACCATTAAAATAGTAGAGATATCAGGATTAATGCCATAATTTACCATTGCCATTTGAAATTCTAATTCAAAATCGCTCACATGTCTCAACCCTCTAATAATAGCCACAGCACCATGCTCTTTTGCAAATCTTATTACTAAATTTTTTGGATTAGAATGCACATAAACATTTTCAATATCATGAACACATTCTTCTATCATATCCATTCTTTCTTCATGAGAAAATAATGGATTTTTATGCAAATTATCTGAGATACAAATATGTACTTCATCAAACAACTTTGCTGCTCTTTTTGTGATATCAAGATGTCCATAGTGAAGTGGATCAAAAGTGCCTGGATATATTATTCTTTTCATGCTTCCCAATATAGTAGTTGTGTGTCCCCAAATTTACCAATTTTATGATACCCTGCAAGCGATTCATTTTTACTGCATTCAAGGACAAAAATTCCTCCAGGATTTAGTTTTTTACAAGCCAAATCAATAAGTGCGGGTAGATTAGCTAGTCCATATGGTGGATCAGCAAAGATAACATCGTATTTATCGCATTTTTTAAGAAATCTTAATGAATCTCTCACCAGAAAATTAAAATGGTTATAATTGATTGATTCTGCGCTCTTCCTAATTTGACTCATATGCTGCTTATTCATCTCTATAAAAGTAACGGTATTTGCTCCCCTACTACTCGCTTCAAAACCAACGATACCAGATCCTGCATATAAATCTAAAAAATCTTTATTCTCAAGAGATCTTAGTGTATCAAAAAGACTTTTTCTAACAATAGATGTAGTTGGTCTATATAAAAACCGAGGATTTATGATAATTGATTGATTTTTAAATGTACCAGCTAATATCTTCATGACCTCAAAGCTGTAATATATAAATGAACTGAATTATTGGTCTTGGTATATAAAATCTTTCTTAGGATTAAATTATTATACTGCTTTACATCTTGAAGAATTTTTATTGATGTATCTATGCTTTCGCATCTAATAACAATATTATCAGATATTTTATCAAAAAATGAACCGTCAGTTCGTTCAAATTGACTAGTATTATCTATGCTAGAGATTAAGCTTAATAAATCATATACCAATATAGAGCTTTCTATCGATGGGACTGTAGATAATGTGACAGTATATGCGCCACTTATACCATCGTTAGCATTAGTATTGATATTAATTCGACTATCAACAATAACTATGCTTTGAATTTTATCCATATTGTCAGAATTGGTAATCATTTCAAATTCATTAATAGCGGCATATGAACTAGTACGATATTTTTGTACCTGATTGACGGGAGGTTTAGTTTGTATCTCTTTAATTTCCTGTATATTTAACGGAGTTTCATTATATATAAAATCAAAGTCACTTATTGCTGCTAAAGTAAAGATTAGTAATCCTAAGGTTAATAATCCTGCAACAATATTTTGTAAATATTGAGAGAAGTTAAAATGACTGCTTTTATCAAGAACAATTCTTGCCTTGCTATAATTTTGATTATCTAAAATTTGCACCCCAAAAGGTTTAACAAAATTTAATATAGGCGATGAATCTTTTATGATTTTTGCAAAAAATTCTACAATCTTTACATCGTTAAACATAATATGTTTAAGATTGGCATTTTTAAAATCTCTCTCTTTAAACTTAGCCGTATCAGTTAATCCTACAATTCTTCTAAATCCTTTATCTTTTCCAGTAAAACTTCCCCTATAGAAAGAAAATCCTTTTTTTGAATAATTAAAAATCGAATATATGCGCGATGACTTAGTAACGGCATATTGAGTACTTTTAGTCCCTGAAAGAACAATACTAGATATTGGAACAAGAAACTTAATATCTACTCCAGAATTATTAAAATTCAACTTAATCTTCTCTCTTAAATAATGATTCATTTCTGCTGTATGAAATATATTTTTTGAAGATTTCTTACTCTCCGATATTGAAAAATAATTTCTAAACAACTCTTTCCACTTACCTTGCAATTCTTGCTTAATTTTCTGAGATAAATTTGACTGATTTTTTTTAGATATAACACTCAAAGAATGAGATAATATCGAGTCATCTATAGCGATAGCTGCTTTTCTATTTTCTAAATCTATTTTTTCGCCTAACTCGTCAAGCGCTTGTGCAATCACGCTACTTAATAGTTTAGAATTATTATCTATTGATATAAGATTATGATGAAATTTTATTTTGAGCTCTAAGTGTGCTGAATCAGTTTCAGAGCTTTTTTTAAATACAGAAAGAGTATCGCTATATACTATAAAGTACAGCAATCAATTAATTATCCCAACTTCTAGTTCCGTCTATGATATACCCATGACTTCTAGTCTTTAGAGAAAAGAATCCATATCTATTATCTCTATAAGAACGAATTGGACTTGACACTCTAACAGAGTTTGCTTCTTCGTTTATTTCGATAATATAAGGATCTCCTGTCAAAGGACATACAAGCTGAGATGCATCTGGAAGAAATACAAAGTTATAAGGGCTAGTTTCTTTTCTAAATCTTCTATCAAAATATGATATAGTTTCTACGCGCTCAAATGTTGCTTCTTTAACAACGCTTAAGAATAATGGATCTTCTTGTATTTCAAAAAGATTTCTCTTCTGAACATATAAAGTATCTTCTAATCCAGTATCTTCAGAAAGCATTACTACGGTCACTGTTGTATCTACAATCGTTTCTTTTGCAACTCTTCTCTGTCCAAAAGTTGTATCATATTCTACGTCAAAACCTCTAGGAACATTAACAAGAAATTCTTCGCCATTTAATTTTACTGATTGATCTCCTAGAAATGTGGAATCTGCCATCACTGAATCTCTGACAGCGTTGACAAGTGTTACAGCTTTTAGGCCATCTTCTTCATATTTTCCTATCAAAATATTATGAAAGTTTTCAACGTTGTATAATGCTTGCATGCGAGATCTACTTTCATTCTTATACATATCTTCTTCTTCCCATATCAGACTAGGGACATAGATTACAAGCAAGGTAAGTAGGAACACAAAGAAAGTAATTATTTCTAAGTAGTCGTTAAAAAATTTTTGTCTGGCTTTATTCATTTTAGGCTCCACAGAATTTACAATAAATCAAGAACATAGCAATATATTAATCCTCAAATTTTTCAAATTTAATGTCTTTATCTTTTTCTATTTCATAGTACTCTTTAATAATTCTTTTTTCGTCTTTAGAAAGGCTTTTAGGCACGTCTACTTGAATCTTAACAAGTTGATCTCCTCGACTTGTTTTTCCAAGCTTAGGAAACCCTTTACCTTTAATTCTTAGAATCTGACCAGGTTGAAGCCCTGAAGGAATTTTTAAGCTAGCATGGCCATTAATCGTTGGAATATCAATCTTATCCCCAAAAACAACCTGAGAATAACCAATTTTTACCTGCAATAAAACATCGTTTCCATATCTTGAAAAATGCTCATGCTCTTCTTCTTCAAAAAAAACATATAAATCGCCTGCATTACTATTAATATCTTCATGCCCTTGTGAGTCTAAAGTCATATAATTGCCATTTTCCACTCCTACTGGAATTTTAATTTTGATTGTTTCTTCCTTTTTAATCATACCATTTTTATCTGCACCTGATGGAATTTTCTCAATAGTCTTTCCATATCCTTTACATTGAGGACAAACTGACGTAGATCTCATTTGACCTAAAAATGAATTGGTGACTCTTGTTACTTGCCCTACACCATTACATACTGTACAATTAGAGAAGGTTGCCCCATCTGCCAACTTCAGTCTTTTCAGTTTAATTTTCTTTTCACCGCCATTAACAATTTCAGCATATGAGACTTCAATCTTAACCTTAACATCACCACCGCTTCTTGGCTTAGATGAAGATCTTCCTCCAGAAAAGAATGATTCGAATGGATTTTTTCCTCCAAAAATATCTCCAAACTGATTAAAAATATCATCCATGTTCATTGAATTAAAGCCTGCTTGTCCTCCACCCATTCCATTAAATGCAGAATGACCAAATTGATCATATTGCTGTCTTTTTGACGCATCACTTAATATTGAATATGCTTCAGCGGCTTCCTTAAACTTCTTTTCAGCGTCTTTATTATCAGGATTTTTGTCTGGATGATACTTCATAGCAATCTTGCGATATGCACGCTTTATATCGTTATCATTAGAGCCTTTTGATACACCTAATATATCATAGAAATCTTTCATTTTTTATTTACCACTACTTTTGCATGCCTAACAATCAAATCTTTATATTTAAATCCTAATTCATAAACCTCTACTATCTCATCATCTTTTTTATCTTCTAAATTAGTAGTAGTAAGCGCTTCATGTAATTCTGGATTAAAAATCTCCCCTGTTTTTCCAAATTCTTTGATTTCTTTATTATTCATCTTTTTTAAGAAATCTTCTCTAATTAGCAATAATGCTTTCTTGGTATTTTCGTCCTTATAAGATTCAATCCCTCTATTGATATTGTCTAATATAGACAAAAAATCAAGAATAAAACTTTTACCATCATACTTAAAAAGCGCAGATATTTCAGATTCTTTTCTTTTTCGAAAATTATCAAATTCTGCTTTCAGTCTAAGCTGTTTATCCTCGAGAGATTTAATGACATCTTCTAAATCTTTTTTTGTCATTCTCTTCTTTGGAGCAACTTTTACGCGAGCAGAAGAACTACCTGACCCATTTTTTACTTTTTTGCTCATAATAATATCCTCTTCATTGCTTTATTGGATGCATAAATACCTATTATTAAAGATAAGCCAATCATCCAAACCCATAAAAAATTATCAATTTGTATATTCAAATTGAAGTAGGAATTTATTACAATGAAACTATAATTCACTAATAAAAATGCAATAAGTGATCCTATGATAGATTGCAATATTGATTCAATAAAGAAAGGTATCTTAATAAACATATTTGATGCACCATTGTATTGTAATATTTCAATAAAATCACTTCGATTGGACATAGAAAGTTTGACCGTATTTGATATCATTTGAATTGAAATAAAAACAATTGCAATTACGAGTATCAGAAAAAAGAAAATAAAAAGATTAATTTTATCCTCAATATTATCAATATAAACACCTCGATACTCTATACTATCTACAAAATCATACTTTTCTATTTCACTAATTAATAATTCTATCTTATTCAAATCAAAGTTGCTTTTTTCTAGCGAAACTTTTAATGACATTGGAAGAGGATTGTATCCCAACATATCTACAACATCCTCTCCAAACTCTTCTAAAAAAATATCTGCAGATTTATCTTTATCAATCAATACAATAGAAGATATAACAGGGTTTGATTCTAACTGCTTAATTATAGCATTAGATTGATCTAAGTCTACCTTCTCTTGTAAAAAAACCTCAAAAGTATACTTTGAACGAAAAAAATTAATAAGACTGTCTGTATTAAATCCAGCAATAAAGAAAGTTCCAAGAATGGTAAAATTGATTAAAATTGTTATTATACATAAAAAATTGGTCAATTTATTTCTCAAAAAACTCTTTAATCCTTCGGCAAAAAGAAAGGCTACTTTATCAATCATTCGCTCACCATTCTTCCTTGGTCTAGTTCTATCACCCTATAAGACTTCTCCGCTATTAATTTATAATTATGTGTAGCCATTATTACACATGTACCTTCTTTATTAATTTGCTCTAGTATTCTTAAAATTCTATGTCCAGCTGTTGGGTCAAGATTTCCAGTAGGTTCGTCTGCTAGTATTATATCTGGATTCTTTACAATTGCACGTGCAATACACACTCTTTGCTGTTCTCCTCCAGACAATTGATTAGGAAATTTCTTAGAATAACGAGATAGCTCTGTTAGCTCTAAAGCTTCGTTTACAAGGTTTGATATCTTTTTTCTTCCGACACCATTGATATGCAAAGGCAGTGCTATATTCTCATAAACTGTCCTTTGTTTCAGCAATTTATAATCTTGAAAAATAACTCCAATTTTTTTTCTTGCTCTATGAATATCCCTATTCTTTATCTTTGAAGAAGAGTATCCTAATACATTTACTTTTCCCTTATCAGGAAAAAGATCAAAATATAAAAGTTTTAATAGGGTGCTTTTTCCAGATCCTGTAGGGCCAACTAAAAAACAAAACTCATCATCTTGAATATTTAAGTCAATGTTATAAATTCCAGATTTTGAGGAGTAATTATATGTAATATTTTTAAACTCAACCATAGAACTGAAGGTAAAGAAATAAGACATATATTGATACCAATAAAAAACCAGATAGCTTATTCAATCCTTTATAAAAGAAACTTAAGAATGCTAGCAAAAAGAGTAATCCAACCCCAAAGAACAATTCAAAAGAAACATCGCTCACTGTTAATGGATTTACTAAACCTACTACACCTAAAACAAATAATATATTGAAAATATTCGATCCAATGATATTTCCTAGGGATATACCCACCTCTTTCTTAGAAAGTGCCATCATGGTCACAAATAACTCAGGCAAGGACGTTCCTATGGCAACAACAGTCATACCAATTGCTTTTTCAGA
>NZWP01000023.1 GCA_002701645.1 Fidelibacterota bacterium
AACCTGCAGCAGAAGAAGCACCAGCAGAAGAGCCGGTAGCAGAAGAACCTGCAGCAGAAGAAGCACCAGCAGAAGAGCCGGTAGCAGAAGAACCTGCAGCAGAAGAAGCACCAGCAGAAGAGCCGGTAGCAGAAGAATCAGATAAATAAAATTTGAAATCTATAGTTTCGGTGTAGCATATTTAGGTAAATTAAGATATGAATATTTTTTTTATTACACCATTTCCTGATTCAATTAAGACTTTAGTTGAAAATAATATTGCTAATCAAGGAGTTAAGAAAGGACTAGTGAATATTGATATTGTTAATCCTAGAGATTTTGCTAAAGATTCTTATAAAAAAATAGATGATGAGCCTTATGGCGGAGGAAGTGGAATGGTTATGATGTGTCAGCCATTTTTTGATGCAATTGATTATTGTATATCCAAATCTGATAGTAAGCCAAAAATTATCTTTCCATCTCCAAGAGGAGAGGTGTTAAATCACTCTATTTCATCTAAATTGAGCCAAGAAGAAGCATTGATATTTATTTGCGGTCATTACAAGGGTTTAGATGAAAGAATTATTGATAAATATGTAGATCTTGAGATATCTATTGGGGATTATATTATCTCAAACGGCGAACTATCGTCTATGATTGTGTTTGATTCTATTGTTCGTTTAATACCGGGAGTATTAAATGATTTAAATTCTGCAATGACTGATTCTTTTGTTGACGATTTACTTGATGCTCCTTATTTTACGCGGCCTAATCAAATAGATGGATTAAAAGTGCCAGATGTGCTATTATCAGGCAATCATAAGTCTATTGAGGATTGGAAAAAAAAGAAAAAGATTGAAATAACCAAAGACAGAAGACCTGATCTTTGGAGAAAGTATAAGAAATTAAATGATTAGAGATAATTTAAGAGACGATATTCCAAATTTTAAGACCGGAGATACATTATCTATTAATGTTAATGTAAGAGAAGGAAAGAAGGTTCGACAACAGCTTTTTAAAGGTACTGTTATCGCACGTAAAGGCTCTGGTATTTCAGAGACTATTACTGTTAGAAAGATGTCAGATGGTATAGGAGTTGAAAGAGTGTTTCCTCTTCATTCACCGGTTATTGCTTCTATGAAAGTAGATAGAGTAAATAAAGTTAGAAGAGCAAAACTTTATTACTTAAGAGGTCTTTCTGGCAGAGCAGCAAGATTAGCTGAAAAAAAATAAAGATTGATTTATAATACCCTACTATTTGTTCTAAGTTTATCCCACATGTCTGTACACATCGTAATGATGTTAGTTCCAAGCATGTTTATTGATCTAGTTGAATTTTATGGCCTAACCAAAGCATCTCTTGGTTTAATTTTTAGTATTAGTAGTTTTTGTTTTGGGCTCGGCTCTTTACCTATGTCGTTGTTATACAATAAGTATGGACCTAGAATGCTGCTCGTACTTTCTCAATTAGGAATTTTTACTTCTGCTTTTCTAGCATCTAATTGCCAAAGCATTGAAAGTTTTGCAGTGTTCAATATTTTTTTAGGGCTATTTGCTAGTATACATCATCCCGTATCATTAACTCTTATATCAGAAGTTTTTGATAGTAATATATCTAAAGCAAATGCATTTCATGGTATTTTTGGTAGTTTAGGAGTTTCTATAGGACCTTTGCTTTGTTATTATGCAGTTAATAATTTTGATTGGCAATTCTCTTTTTTTATGATTGCTATTTTTAATCTTGTAATTGCACCTATAACTTATTTTGTTATACCAAAATCTAAATCTAGAGAATCAATAAGCACTCTTGATTTTAAAAAAGGAAATCAATTAAGAATGTTAAAAATATTCTGTTTTTTATCTTTGATTGTAGGTATTGTTTTTACTGTTTTTAATACATTTATTCCGTCTATTTTTAAAGTTGATCTTGGAGAAAAATCAAACTTATTAGTATCTGGAATCTTGATATTTGGTATTATTGGGCAAATTTTATCAGGATTTTTTGGAGATAAGTATAACAGAATGAAGCTCTTGTCATTTGTACTTATGATGCTATGCCCATTATTTATTGCTACATACTTTTTGAGTAATTTTTCATTAGTTGCTGTCTCAGTACTGCTAGCAATTTTTATGTATGCTATTCAACCATTAATTAATTCAATTATTAAAGATATTACTACTCCAAGAATTCGACCTCTAGTCTTTGGAATGAACTTCTTTTTAATGTTTGGAGTGTCTGGACTTGTAGCTGCATTAGGAGGATTAATTGCAGATTTAGATAGTTTTAAGTTAATTTTCCCTATATTTTCGATATTATTTCCAGTAGGAATTTTTTTATTGTATTTATTGTATAAGAACAAAGAGGTAGTAGAGGTATAATGTTAATAAGTATGACAGGTTTTGGTGTTGGACATTACGAAGATAATAGTATAGTCGTAGATGTAGAACTAAAGTCCTTCAATTCAAGATATTTTGAATTAAATACTAGATCGTTTGATTTATCCGGAGAATCAGAATATAAAATAAGAACCTTCTTAAAAAATAAGCTTAAAAGAGGCTCTATTAATTTGAGCGTTAAAATTGACTCTAAAGATCAATTAAGATTAAATAAACACAAATTAGAAAGTATCTTAAAATCATACAGAGTGATTGAGAAGGAATATGGTTTAGATCTAAACTATAGTCACTTGCTTAGAAACAATGATATAATGAGTTTTAGAACGCTACCTAAATCAGTGGAGAATAAGGTTCTGAAGGCTGTAAAGCTTGCCACAGATCAAGTTTTAGATATGAGATCAAAAGAGGGAAAATCTATTGAAAAAGAGTTTATGAAATATATTTCTATTGCCAAGAAGGATTTAAATAAGATTGAATCTATTTATTTAAAATTAGTTAGTAAGAAAGTTAATTCAAAAAAGACAAGTGAATCTAAAGTAGAAGAATTAGAGAAGCTTGATGTAACCGAGGAAATTGACAGAACAAATAGTCATTTTAATCAAATAGTGCTTTCTGTTAAATCGAAAGATCTTTCAGGTAAGAAAATAAGCTTCATTTTACAAGAGATTAATAGAGAATCGAATACAATATTATCTAAATTTTTAGATAAAAATATTGCTAAACATGCAATAAGCTTAAAGATGCAGGCAGAAAAATTAAGAGAACAAGTAAGTAACATTTTATGAAAAATTTCTTTGTTATATCGGGATCTTCAGGTTCAGGAAAAACAACATTATTAGAATCGCTTTCTCGTGATTTAAATATGGATATCTCAGTTTCATGCACAACTCGAAATAAGAGAAAATATGAAATTGATGGAGTACATTACTCCTTTGTGTCAGAAGAAAAATTTCAAGATATGATTGATGAGAGTAAGTTTCTTGAATATGAAAATGTTCATGGAGATCGGTATGGAACGCCATTAGATAGTTTAACGAGATATATGGAAGAAAATAAATCTATTTTTCTAGAATTAGATGTAAAAGGAGCGTTAAGCTTTAAAAAAATATATCCATCAAATACAATATCTATCTTTCTTTCACCTCCAAACTTAGAAGAATTAAGACATAGATTGGTAAATAGATCTACTGAATCCGCTGATGAAATTGAGAAAAGATTGAGCAGATTTGAAGAAGAAGACAATTTAAAAAAAGAATTTGACTATACACTTATTAATGATAATTTCGAAACCACGTTTGAAAAGTTAAAAAAAATGATTATTTCATTTAAAGAAAAGGATTAAAGAATGGCAATTGAAGCAATTTCTTTTAAAAAATTATTAAAAAAAACTGATGATATCTACGAGGCAGTTCTTGTTTCGTCTAAAAGAGCTAAGCAGATTTTACAAGATCGCGTTGTGAAACAAATGATCGCTGAGAATGAAGAAATGGTAGATGACGATGGAATTTTTGCAGAACCTGTTGTTAGAGAAAATATCGACTACGATAAAGAAGAAAAAGTTACAAGCATTGCTCTTGATGAATTTTTAGATGGAAAAATTGATTGGAAAAAGTCAGACGAATCAATTGACAAATAATCTCAGTTTAAAAAAACAATATCTTTCTCAAAATAAAGAATTATTTGGCGAAGAAATCTTTCTCGAATTAGACAAAAAATCTAAATTATCAAAAACTGTAGTAATCGATGATACGTGGTATCATGCACTTCAGAACGAATTCTCAAAGGATTACTGGAAATCTTTAACAGACACTGTACGTAAACTCTACAAGACAAATGTAGTATATCCCAATCCTAAAAAAGTATTTAATGCTTTTGATTCTACGCCGTTTAATAAAGTTAAAGTAGTTATTATAGGGCAAGATCCATATCATGGCGCTGGACAGGCGCATGGATTATGTTTTAGCGTTGAGAAAGATACTAAAATACCTCCTACTTTACGAAATATCTACAAGGAGCTGAACTCAGATTTAAATATATCTATTCCAACTACCGGCAACTTGCAATCTTGGGCAGATCAAGGAGTTTTAATGTTAAATACAGTATTAACTGTTGAAGCTAATCAGGCTAATTCACATAAGGAGTTAGGATGGGAAAAATTTACGAAGGCAGCTATTAAAGCCGTATCCAAAGAATTAGAAAATGTAGTATTTATATTATGGGGAAAGCAAGCACAGTCTTTTTCTACTATTCTAAACGAAAATGTCCATTACATCCTTTCTTCTGTACATCCTTCGCCATTATCAGCGCATAATGGATTTTTTGGATGCAAACACTTTTCTAAAGCTAATGATTATCTAATCAAGCAAGATAAGACCCCTATAGATTGGAGTATATAATGAATACTTGTAGAAATAAAAGGCCAAAAAAATAAGTATGATATAAAGGATTAACTTGTCAGATGTCAAAAAGATTGCTAATCTATTAAAGAGACAATTTAATGATGTTGAAAGTATGTGGATAAACATAAACTTCAAGAAAAATGGCAGATAATAAAAATAACGATATAAATTTACAGCCACAGGCTATAGAAGCAGAAGAAGCAGTTCTTGGTTCTATGATGATTGATGAAGACGCTACTAATAAAGCAATAACTTTATTAGGATCTGGTCATTATTTTTACAAAGATTCTCATAAGAAAATTTTTGATGCCATGCTTTCTTTATCCTCTAAAAATAGTCCGATTGACACTGTTTCTGTGTCTGATGAGTTAAAGAAAACTAAGTCATTGAAATCTGCAGGAGGTTTGTATTATTTAACTGGTTTAGTAGATAAAGTTCCTACTTCTGCAAATGTTGAAGTGTATGCTTCAATAGTTAAAGAAAAAGGAATACTTCGTGACTTAATTTCAGCTTCACATCAAATTTCTAAGAAAGCGTTTGATGCAGGAGATGCTGTTGGATCTATTCTCGATGAAGCTGAGCAGTCTATATTTAACCTTACAGAACAAAAAGATACTAAAATTTATTCGCATATTGAGCCAATTTTAGCTGACACAGTAAAAAGGTTAGAAACTATTGCTGCTAATCCAGGTAGTGTTGTTGGTGTCCCATCAGGTATTATTGATTTAGATAAAGTAACTTCTGGATTCCAAAAAAGTGACTTAATTATTATTGCAGGTCGACCTTCTATGGGTAAAACATCTTTGGCATTATCGATAGCTAGAAATGCTGCACTAGAGAATAACTCACCTGTAGCTATCTTTAGTCTTGAGATGTCAAGCGATCAATTAGGTACTAGACTTCTTGCGTCAGAAGCTAAAATAGATCAGTCAGAAGCAAGAAGTGGACGATTAGCTACTTCAAAATGGAAGAATATTAATATTGCTTCCGGAAAATTAGCGCAGGCTCCTCTTTATATAGATGATACACCTGCTCTATCAATTTTAGATTTAAGATCAAGAGCAAGAAGATTAAAAAGAGAAAAGAACATAGAATTAATTGTTGTGGATTACCTTCAATTGATGCAAGGACCGAAAACTGAAAATAGGCAGTATGAAATCTCATCAATTACTCAATCTTTAAAAGCTCTTGCTAAAGAATTAGATATTCCTATTATTGCTCTTTCTCAGCTTTCAAGAGCTGTAGAGTCAAGAACAGATAAAAGGCCTCAATTATCAGATCTTCGAGAAAGTGGTGCAATTGAACAAGATGCAGATGTTGTAATCTTTCTTTACCGTCCTTATGTATATAATCAAAAAGATGAAGAAAAGGGATTGGCATTTTTAATTGTCGCAAAACAAAGAAATGGCCCTACCAAGACTGTAAGAGCTACTTTTGTAGACGCATATACAAGATTTGAAAATTATTCTGATTTTTTTGAATCTAATGATATGAGTCAGTAGTGGAGTCAGTAAAATATGATAACTCTCATGAAGAGTTGATAGATAAAAAAGGCAAAGATCTTCTTGCTAGAATTTCATCAAAAAATAACAAGATTGTTATACAAAATGCTCTAGATTTTTCTATTAAGATGCATGAGGGTCAAAAAAGGAAATCAGGACTTCCTTATGTAAGTCATTGTATAGATGTTGCTAATATTCTACTGGATTGGAATATGGACTATACAACTATTACAAGTGCCTTATTGCATGATCTTATCGAAGATACTAGCGTCTCTTTAGAGGATATTGATAAAGAATTTGGTAGTGATGTAGCTTTTCTTGTTGATGGAGTTACAAAAATTGACCATATAGCATTTAGATCTCAAGAGCATAAGCAAGCTGAAAATTTTACTAAATTATTTCTTTCTTTGGCTAAAGATTTAAGAGTAATTATTATCAAATTTGCAGATCGTTTAAATAATATGGAAACAATTGAATATTTATCTTCAAAAAAACGTAAAGAGATTGCATCAGAAACAAAAGAAATCTTTGTTCCTTTGGCGCATAGGCTTGGTATGGCAAATCTCAAATGGAGATTCGAAGATCTAGCTTTAAAGTGCTTAGATTTAAAATCATATAACAGTATCAAGAAAAAAATTGAANGATCTTCCAAATCAAATCAAAAGATTTTGAAATCTACCATTTCTCCAGTTAAAAAAGAGTTAGATTCGTATAAAATACAATCTGATATTTCAGGTAGGTATAAATCAATATCTTCTATTCATAGAAAACTAGAGATAAGAAATAAAAAATTTGAAGAGATATACGATTTATATGCTATTAGGATTGTAGTAGACAAAATTGACGAATGTTATCTTGCATTAGGGGTTATCCATAGTATATATCCACCAGTTCAAGATCGTTTTAAAGACTTTATTGCTATGCCTAAAACCAATGGTTACCAATCTATACATACCACAGTGATGACTAAGGATAATAGGTTAACAGAAGTTCAAATTAGGACCAAAGAAATGGATTATACCGCTGAAGTAGGGGTAGCTGCACATTGGTTCTATAAAGGAAATTCTGAAATGGAGAGTTTTGATGAGCAGGTTCCTTGGTTAAGAGATCTGTTAGCAATGATGAGTAGCGATAATACTGATCCAGAAGAGCTTATTGAGCTTTTAAAAATTGATATGTTCGAAGATGAGATTTTTATTTTTACTCCAAAGGGAGATTTAATTAAGCTTCCAGTTGATTCAACACCATTAGACTTTGCTTTTGCAATACACAGTGAACTAGGTTTTTCTTGCGTGAGAGCTAAAGTTAATAAAAAGCTTGTTCCGTTGAGCTACAAACTAAATAACGGCGACATAGTAGAGATGGAGACAAGTAAAAACCAAAAACCAAATAGCGGTTGGTTAAATTTTGTAAAAACTTCAAGGGCATCACATGCCATTGCAAAATACCTTAGAAAAATTGAAGTCAAAGAAAGTATAAAAATAGGGAGTCAGTTGCTTGAAAAAGGGCTAAGAAAGTTAAAAATTTATGATAAGCTTGATGATATTAAGAAGAAGCATGAAGATATAGGATATAAAAATTTTAATGAATTATTATCAGACTTAGGTAGAGGTGGATCAACTGTAAAAGATGTAGTAACAAAGATGTTTCCAGATGTTAAAACATCTCCAGATAAAGTTTCACACGATAAAGAGTTTATAGATTCAGCAAGGTCTGATTTTGAAGGAATTAATCTAGACGGAGTAAGCAATCTTGTTGTTGATTATGGAAAATGCTGTAATCCAATTCCAGGAGATGATATAATAGGTTATATATCAAGAGGAAGAGGTCTTATTGTTCATAGACTCTCTTGTTCAAATCTTTCTTCATTATCTGAAGCAAGCGATAGAATCGTTTCTGTAAATTGGGATACAAAGAAGGATATTTTTTTTAAAGCAAAAATGCATATCACTTGTATTGATTCTGCTGGAGTCTTAAATGAGATTGCTGATATAATTTCAAAAAATAAGGTAAATATAATAGATGTTAAAACAAAAGTTACAGAAGGAGGGCTAGCGAATATTTGGATTATTTGTAAAATTGGAGACGTATCTCAATTGAAAATGATTATGAAATCTATTTTAAAGCTGAAGAATGTAGACTCTGTTGAAAGAATACATTCTTAAGATATGCGTAGAATTATAGGAATAGACTTTGGTTTATCTAAGGTAGGTGTAGCAATCTCTGATTCCTCTAGAATTATTTCTATGCCTTTAGAAGTTATTCGTTATAAAGAGCAAAAAGATTTAGTTGAAAGCTTAAAAAAAATTGCACTAGAGAAAAATGTTAAAACATTGGTTATTGGATATCCATTAAATATGAATTACAAAGAAAATAATATGACTGAAATTATTGATAAGTTTAAAATTATAATGGAAAAAAATGATTTTGAGATATATTTAGAAGATGAAAGATTATCTAGTGAATACGCTAAAAAGATTATGAGACAGCAAAATATTAAAACTGGTAAAAATAAAGAGATGGTTGATGTGTTAGCCGCTTCTATTATTCTTCAAACCTATCTTGATAGAAAGAAATAATGAAAATAAATAAATTAATCCTTCCATTATTGTCGGGGTTATTAGTAGGTCTTGCATATCCACCATTTAGTCTTGGATTTCTTGCTTGGGTTGCTTTTATTCCTTTATTTCATAGTGTATCTAAAGAAGAAAAAATTAGTCAAAAGGCATTGTTTGCATTCATAGCTTGCTTTTCTAGTAATTTGATTATTTTAAACTGGATGGGGTTGAATTCTGGTACATCAGCATTAATAGCAATCATATCTTATTTGGCATTATCTCTATATTTAACTCTTTTTTGGATGGCATTTATTGTTTCTACTCATTTTATTCCCAAGAAGATAGAATTGTTTCTAATTCCTTTTTCTTGGATATTTTTTGTTGAGTTTTTAAGAAATATTGGTCCTTTGGCAGGTCCATGGATGAATTTGTCATTAACGCAGTCTGAATATATAAGAATTATTCAATTAGCTAGCATAGAGACGCATATAATTTCATTTGTTGTTATCTTATTTAATATCATGTTGTATAGGTATTTTGTAGAAAAGCAGACAATATTTTTAAAATATTTTATTTTTATCCTATGCTCTATCTTATTTTTCGGAAATTATCATATTAACTATCAGAATAATAGATTGGTAGAGAGCTCAGTGAATATATCAATAGGTCAGCCTTCTATCTTTCCAGATGAAAAATGGGATCCAAACTTGAGGTTAAGAAATCTTACAGTTATGGATTCGTTGTTAACAAAATCTTTAGAAGATGAGGCAGATATTATTGTTTGGCCAGAAGTAGCGATTACATCATTTTTAGCAAATAATGCTTATGACAGGATTAGATATCAAGATAAACTATCTGATACTTATCTTATCGCTGGAATACCTGAAAGAAAGTATATTGATGGGATAAATCAAAATTTTAATAGCTCTATCGTGTTGAAACCAGATGGATCGTTTGATACTTATCAAAAAATATTTTTGGTACCATTTGCTGAGTATGTTCCATTTTTTAAAAACTGGGTTACTAAGATAAATCAATTTGATGATATAGGGAGTTTTTATCCAGGTTATGAATATAAAACTTTTGATATCAAAAATTTTAAAGCTTCAATTTTAATTTGTTATGATTCTAGCAGTCCTCAGATTGTAAAAACTATGGTTGATAATGGAGCAGAAATGCTTTTTATAATTACAAATGATTCTTATGTAGGTCAATTTATGCCATATCAACATTTTCAATTAGCAAGATTAAGAGCGGTTGAACAGAGGGTTGTAGTTATTCAAAGTGCAAATACAGGTATTTCAGGTATAATCTTACCATCTGGAGAGATTATTTATCGTTCAAATTTAAATGAAAGAACTGTATTTACTTCTGAGGTTCCTGTTTATGAGTAGATACAAAATTACAATACAATATGATGGATTAGGTTTTTCTGGGTTTCAATCACAAAAAAATTTAAATACCATCCAAGATAAAATTGAACATTCTTTGTCTTTTTTAAATCACAATAATCTTATTAGAGTGTTAGGTGCAAGCAGAACAGATGCTGGGGTGCATGCTTTGGGTCAGGTAGCTCACTTTGATCTTGATACAGAGTTATCCTTAAATGCTATTAAAAGGGCCATAAATGCTAGATTACCCATTGAGATACGCATTATAGACATTATAGAGGTTAATACTGAATTTCATTCACGATTTGATGCTATTAAGAAAGAATATTTGTATCAATGCTCTCTAACCGACAATCCATTATTGAGTAAAGATCATTTTGTAGTGAAAAAAATAGATTTTGACATACTAAAAGATCTTCAGAATGAATTAGTAGGAAAGCATGATTTTTTATCTTTTTCAAAGTTTGATATAGAAAAAAAGAATACTATTTGTGAAATATTCAAATCAAAATGGACATTGAAAGATGATAAATTATTTTATATTATTGAAGGAAATAGATTTTTGCATCATATGGTGCGATATTTAGTGGGAACGATGATAGGTTGTATGGAAGAAAAGATAAGCAAAAAAGATTTTTTATCTTTATTGGATAACCCAAGAAAAGATGCAAAGCTGTTAAAAGCTCCTGCACTTGGATTAATATTAAACAGAATTTTTTATGAAAATTAAAATACTAACTATAGCATTATTTTTAATGATTGGTTGCAATCAATCTGAAGCAACAGTTCCTACTGTTTCTCAGTCCAAAGTTACAGCTATTACTATAGCGATAGAAAATGCTAGCCCTGGTGTGGTAAGTATATATAGAAATCAAGAAGTAGTCCAACAAACATGGACAGGACGATTAAAGCCTATCAAACCAATACAATCTAGTGGTTCTGGTTTTATTATCAGTAAAGATGGATACATTCTAACAAATGCTCATAATATTATTACTGAAATCAGAAATCCTTCAGTATTGACAACTGACACTAAAATTGATGTAGTTCTTCCTGGAGGGGATCATTATGCGGCTTCTATAGTAGGAGTTGATAGTAGATCAGATATAGCTTTATTGAAGATTCAAGGAGAAGACTTTCAACATTGCGAACTTGGTGATTCAGATGAAATTATAGTTGGAGAGTGGGTAGTAGCATTAGGAAATCCAAGAAACTTGTTTGCTACAGCAAATTATCAGCCAATAGCTTCAGCAGGAATTATTAGTGCAGTTAATGCAGATTTTGGTATAGATATTGGCAGTGGAAAATTGCTGAACAATATGATCCAAACGGATGCTTCTCTAAATCCTGGAAACAGTGGTGGACCATTAGTAGATGCAAATGGAATAGTTTTAGGTATTAATACTTGGAAAAAAAATGATTCTGAAAGTATAGGTTTTGCAATTCCAATTAATTATGCAAAAAGCATTGCAGAAGAATTAAAATTAAAAGGGTTTATTGATAGAAGATTTTCTTTTGGAATTAATGCAGTATCTTATAGGTATGGACAAGATGGTGAAATAGGATTATATATTAATTCTATAGATTATGATAATTCTGGAGACAATACAGCGTTATATAAAGGCGATATTATTATAGGAATTGAAGGGTATCAAATACAAAGTTACGATCAACTTCAACTTGTACTCGCTAACAATGACACAAGACCAGGTGATGCTATTAAGTTGAGAATTCTAAGAGAAAATGAAATAAAAATAGTTAACTTGGTTTTAGGAAAAGAATGAGTAATAGAAATATTAGTTTAATAAGTGTAGGGATATTGGCTGGAGCAATGATTGGAACTGCTTTGGGTCAATTTTTAGGCTATGTCCTGCCTGAGGGAAGTACAGTGAAGCAATTCTTCCTTACTACCTTTGATTTTTCTTTTGGTTCAATTGATAGTGGATTATTAGTAGATTTGGGCGTTATCGCACTTGACTTTGGATTTATTTTAAGATTTAACGTTTGTAGCGTTATTGGTTTTGCGATTGCATATTATTTATTAAAATACTTTAGATAAAAAAAAGAGGTTTTGATATGTTTAATTTAGGTACAGGTGAATTAGTAATAATTTTTCTTATTCTTTTACTCCTTTTTGGCGGTAAAAGACTTCCTGGTTTAGCGAGAGGATTTGCTAAATCATTAAGAGAATTTCGTGGCGCATTAGATGACACAAAAGATGAATTAAGAAAATCTGAAAAATCCGAAGAATAAATTAGATGTCCCCATCTAATGCTTTAAAACAAAAGCTTGTTTCTCAGCAAGATAGAATTGCTAATAGCAAAACAAATGCTATTGTAAGAACAAGATTTGATAAAGTTTCATCAGAAATATCTGATAGTAGCAATACCTTATCAGGTAAAACTATATTAGTAAAAGATAATATTGCTATAAAAGGAGAGTCTTTAACATGTGCATCTAATCTTTTAGAATCTTATAAGTCTCCATACAGTGCTACTGTAATAGATCGTTTAGAATCTCAGGGAGCTTTAATAACAGGGCAAACCAATATGGATGAATTTGCTATGGGTTCATCATCAGAATATTCAATCTATGGTTCTGTGAAAAATCCCCACGATTTAACAAGAGTAGCAGGAGGATCTAGCGGTGGATCTGCCGCAGCTGTAGCAGAAGATTTGTGTGATATTGCATTAGGATCTGATACTGGAGGGTCTATAAGACAGCCAGCTGCATTTTGTGGTATATATGGTCTCAAACCTACATACGGTAGAATTTCTAGATATGGCTTAGTAGCTCATGCATCATCTTTTGATACCATAGGAATATTGTCAAAGCATCTTGAAAATATAACATCAGCATTCAGTGTAATGTCTGGAAATGATCCTAAAGATGCAACATCGTCTACAGAATCAGTTCTATCTTTAGACAGATACAATAAAGGTAAGTTTCCTAAAAATGTTGGCGTTTTAAGTAACGATTTACTGTCTGATATAGATAGTGAAATTGCAGATAGATATCATACAGTCTTGGACTTTCTCAGAAAGAAAAAGGTAAACCTGATTGAAGTTGACTTACCGTACTTTGATTATTGTATTGCTACTTACTATGTACTAACTATGGCGGAAGCCTCGTCAAATCTATCTCGTTTTGATGGAGTGAGATATGGAAGAAGAGCAACCTCTAAAGATTTAAATGAAACATATGTTAAATCCAGATCGGAAGGTTTTTCTGAAGAGGTTAAAAGAAGAATTATGACAGGAACATATATTTTATCTTCTGGATATTATGATGCGTATTACTCAAAAGCATTAAAAGTGCGAAGAGTGATAAAAAATGAATACAATAAGTTATTCTCTAAGGTAGATTGCTTATTTATACCAACTACTTCTACAGTAGCATTTCCATTAAAAAATAATTTAAACAATCCTATTAAAATGTATCTTACTGATATATTTACTGTTCCATTTAACTTAATAGGAACTCCTTCACTTAGTGTCCCAGCGGGAACGACGAAAGACAAATTACCCATAGGATTTCAGATTGCAGGTAATTCATTTAAAGAGGAAACTTTATTCAATTTTGCGCATTCATTGAATAAAGGAGAATTATTTAAATAGGTAATAAATGGAATTTCTACATCCAAATTTTTTGTATTTACTAGCTCTATTGATATTGCTATCAATATTTAAAAAATTTTATTCTTTTAATAAGACTGCATCTTTCCAAGTATCAAATACAAAACACTTAAAATCTTTTTTTGGAAGACCTGGTATTGTTAAAATTGGATTATTCAGATTTCTCTTTATTTCTTCTTTAGTTTGTTTAATTATTGCTATTGCAAGACCAAGAATCTCTACAAACGATAAAAATATAACAATCGAAGTTGTAGATATTATGCTAGTATTGGATACTAGCAGTAGTATGCTTGCAGAAGATTTTAAGCCTAATCGTTTAGAAGCTGTAAAGCAGGCAGCTAAAGACTTTATTGATAATAGAAAAGGAGATAGAGTTGGTCTTTTAGTATTTGGAAAAGAGACATTTATTCAATGCCCCTTAACGGTTGATTATGGTGTTTTAAATAACTTATTAAGTGAAGTAACTGTAGTAGAGCCTAAGTATGATGGAACGGCAATAGGTATAGCTATTGCTAATGCTATTAATAGATTGAGAGTAAATGATTCAAAGAGTAAGGTAATTATACTACTATCCGATGGAAGTAACAATACGGGAGCTATTGATCCCATAGCCGCTGCAAAAATAGCAAAAGACTATAACATAAGAATTTATACAATAGGTGCCGGTACAAGGCAAGCAGTAACACAAATACCTGGAGGAAGATACATTAGAAATGAGATTGATGAAGAGTCACTCAAGGGAATTGCTGCAGAGACAGGTGGAAAATATTTTAGAGCTATCGATAAACAGAGCTTGGCAGGGATATATGCCGAAATCAATGATTTAGAAAAATCTGAAGTAATTGTGAACTACTATTCAGAGTATCGAGAAGTTTATTTATGGTTTTTATATGCTGGATTTATATTTCTATTATTGAGTGAGTTATTTAGAATTATTTATTTTAGAAGGATTGTATGACATTTGAAAATTTAAATTTAGCTTTTTTATCTCTGTTGTTGACATTTTTAACCTTAGTAGTCTATTACTATAGAGGAAGATCTAATAAAATTTTTGGACCAGACAATTTTAATCCAAAATTCATAGACAACTTATTCTCCAGAAGAAACTTGCAGACAATAAGACTAAAATTTTTTTTAAGATATTTTTCCTTATTTATTTTAGTTTTTTCAATAGCAGGATTAAAAACTGGAACTACAGTTAAGCCTGTAGAGAGAAAGGGTGTAGATATTGTATTTTGTATTGACGTATCTACAAGTATGAATGCTCAAGATGTAAAACCATCTAGAATTGATAGGGTAAAATTTGAAATTAGTAAAGTTATAGATAATCTAAAGGGCGATAGGTTAGGTATTGTAGTTTTTTCTGGATCAAATTTCTTATATCTACCACTAACTATGGACTACGATGCAGCAAAATTATTTGTTAAAAGTATAGATACTGAGATGATTTCTTCAAAAGGGACTGTTATTGGACAAGCAATAGAAACGTCTATAGTTGCATTCGAAAAAGGGAGTGATCAGCAAAAAATGATATTCCTTTTTTCTGATGGTGAGGACCATAGTTCTAATTCGTTAGATGCAATTAATATGGCTTTATCTGATGATATAGCCATTCATGTTATTGGTGTAGGAAGTGTACAAGGTTCTCTGATCCCGGATGGAAAAAAAGAGAGCGCGTTTTTAAAAGATGATTCAGGTGAATTGATTATGAGCAAATTAAATGATGTTTTCTTAGGAAAGATATCACAAGCTGGGAAAGGTAGTTTTCTTAGAATTGTCAATAGCGAATCAATAAGCGAAGAAATTAACGACGTCATAAGCAAAGGAGAGGCCTCATTGATTAGTTCTTATGAATTTGCAGAATACGACCATAAATATCAGTATCCTTTGTTTTTTGCTATATTTTTCTTATTTATCGCATATATTTTACCTTCAGGAAGAAGAAAAGCATGAAAATACTATTTATAATCATTATTTCACTATCAGGTTTACTATCTCAAGATATGGGATATAAAATGTATAAAAATGGAGACATTGAATCAGCTTTAAAATATTATAAACAATTAGTTAATGTTGATAATGAAAATTTATCTAATGAGGAGTTGTTATATAATATAGGCACTATTTATGCACAGATGGATAGCGCAAGCGAAGCAAGCTCTATATTTGAAGAAGCATATCAAGATTCATCTGGATATTCTTCAGAATTGAGCTATAATTATGGAAATACACTCTATCGATCTCAGAAGCTTGAAAAAAGCTTAAAAGCTTTTAGAGAAACATTGTTAAAAAATCCTGACGATTTAGACGCTCGAAAAAATTATGAATTTGTAAAGAATGAGATTGAAAGAAATAAAAGCATGCAAAAGAAGAAAGATAAAAGTAAAAAATCTGACGAAGAAGAGAGTGATGAAGATAAAGAGAAAGATAAAGATAAAGATAAAAAAGATGATAGTCAGAATGATAAATCTAATAATAAAGAAGATAAAAATGACTCCAAGAACAATGACGATGGACCTACCGACAATCAAAGTTCTAAATCGCCAGATCAACAAAATGAACAAAATCGCGAGATTCAATCAAAGCAAAGTGCTGAAAATATACTTAATGCTATAAAAGAGAATGAAAAAGTGAATAAGAAAAGAAAGCAAACTAATTATAATAACGAATCGGGTAAAGACTGGTGATAAGACATTTATTAGTTAGTATAATTTTAACTTCTTGTTTGCTGTCTCAAGAGATTGAGACTTTTGTAGTCAGCAAAAATATTGATATAGATCAATCATTTAATTTTACAATTAAAATTAAGGATACAGATGTAGATCCTGAAGTTGACATCTCTCCAATGCTTGATAATTTTTCAATTATCATGGGACCTAATATAGGAAGTGAATATAAATTTATTAATGGAAAAAAGAGTACTTCAAGATCTATATCTTGGACTGTCATATCTAAAAAAACAGGAGAAGTAAAAATTCCAAAGCTTGAAGTGATATTGGCCGGAAAGCCATATTTTACAGATGAACTGATTATGAATGTTTCAAAAAAAGCGACAGATACAGTTTCTAGTGATATGTTTTTGAAAATAGAAGTAAGTGATCTTGATGTTATGATAGGAGAGCAGGTTATTGTTACGTATACCTTCTTTACAAGGATTGCATCAAAAGTTTTATCGACAGAATTTCCAAAGTATAAAGATTTTTGGGTTGAAAAATTATTTGATCCAGCAGGAAAAGAAATTACTCCAGATGCTTGGAATGATATAGAAATTAATGGTTACAAATATAAGTCTATTAAGATGTATGAAGTTGCATTGTTTCCATTGTCAGAAGGTACATTTGATTTACACTCTATGATTATGAAAATTGAAACCAAAGAAAAAGATCCTGGGATTAGGAGATTATTTTGGGATGACCCATTTTTTGATACTTTTTCTCAAAGAACTAAGGCTAGAATTCTTGTTTCAGAGCAGAAAACAATTAAAGTATCTAAGCTTTTAAACCAACCTCAAAATTTTACTGGCGCTGTAGGTAATTTTAGTGTTATCTCATCAACGTCTTCTGAAAGTGTCGAAAATGGCACCCCAATGACCTTTTATTTAAAATTGAGGGGCGAAGGGAACTTGAATAATATTGGTAGACCTATTATTGATTTTCCAGATGATTTTGATGTGTTTGACGGAGAAATATTAACACAAAGGGATATTACTGATTCTGTATCAGGAACAATTGCTTGGGAGTATAATTTAATCCCTAGAAAAGAAGGAAATTATACAATCAAAGCTATATCAATTCCATTCTTTGATACTAAGATAGAAAATTGGAATTCAACAACATCTAAGCCAATTAAATTAAATGTTACTAAGAGTAGTTATAGTGAGAAAAATTCTAACAATAATGAACTAATTAATAATAAAGATATTAGGTATATAAAATTAGGTGATGTTGTATGGAGAACTGCAAATTCCAATAATGTTTATAATATATCCTTTTTTATTATTGTTGGATCCATACTTATTTTTCTAGCGCCTTTATTTATCAAGCCATTAAACCATTTTATTGAAAATCAGTCATTAGTATTTAAAAATAAATCTGCTTTATCAAATGCAATGAAATTATTAGAGTCTTCAGATAGTTTATATACAGATTGCCCTAAAGCAATTAGGGCTTTTTGTAAGGATAAAGATTTAATTGATTCTACCAACTTAGATTCACTCTCTTTGATGGAGCAAATCAAAGACAGAGTTAAATTAAAAGATCTTAATATCATTGAAGCTATTTTAGATGAATGTAGTAAGTATAACTATGCAGATATATCGATAAAAGAAAGTATAAAAATTCAGCAAAAAACGATCAAAATATTAACTAAAATTAATGGCTATGCTTAAAATATTTAATATAATTTTATTAACGATGGGAATGGTTTATTCACAGAATATGGATTCATTATTTTCTGATGGAAATGAATACTATAATAAGAATCAATTTAATGATGCTGTTGAGGCATATGAGAGCATTCTTAATCAAGGTTTTTATAGTGCAGATTTATACTACAATCTCGGAAATACTTATTATAGGTTGGAAGATTTTGCAAATGCGCGATGGTCTTATGAGATGGGCATTAGTATTGATCCTAGAAATAAAGATATCGTTCACAACTTAATGCTAACAAAGCAGAAAATTCCACATACATTAGAAACTCCAGATTCACAAATTCTAAATCTAATTAATAATTTTTTATCAAGCTTTACATATGGAGATTTTATCTTCTTTAGCTCATTAATGCTTTTGCTCTATTCTATATCTTTTATTATTTACAGGCTTAATCCTTCTAGATCTATAATCATATCTTATTATCTATGCATGGTATTATTTTTTCTAGGTACATCATCCTCTGTCATCAAATTTTTATGGGAAAGAAATAATAGTTTTGGAATTATTTTAAACGATGAAACTCAATTATATTCAGCACCATTTTTAAATGATAATATTAAGATTTCTATATTTTTTTCAGGTAATAAAGTAAAAATTGAACAAACCACTGATAAATGGTTAGAAATATCTTCCATGGATGGAAGAAAAGGTTGGATTAGACTAGAAGATATAAGAACTTTGGACTGATATGAAATTCCTAATTATTTTATTTATCACCAGCTCTATTTATGGACAAAGTGATTTTATTCTCCCCAGTGACTTTGTTGATAGCCCACCAAATTTACCAAACGTTGTTTTACCTTCTTTTGATGATAATAGTGATTCTGAAGTATCTATTGATACGAATCTGATTAATTCAGTGAAAGGTTATCGCATACAAGTAGCAATTTCACAAAACGAAAAAGATTTAATAGATATCAAAGAAAAGCTTGAAGTGGTTGTAAAAGAAAAAATATATATCAAATTTGAACTACCAAACTATAAATTGAGAGTCGGTAATTTTGATAGTAGAAAAAAAGCGGAAGCTTATCGCAATAAAGTAATTCAACTTGGGTATAGATCTGCATGGGTTGTTCCTACTTTAATTGAGTTGGATTATTAATGTCCGGTCATAGTAAGTGGTCAACAATCAAGCGAAAAAAAGGTGTGCTTGATCAAAAAAGAGGAAAACTTTTTTCTTCTATTGGCAGAGAAATAACTATATCTGCAAGACTTTTTGGCGGAGATATAGAGGTAAATGCTAGATTGCGTCAGGCTGTAAAAAAAGCTAAATCTATAAATATGCCTAGCGCAAATATTGATAAAGCTATTAAAAAAGGAACTGGAAATCTAGATAACGTTACTTATGAAGAAGCTTCTTATGAAGGCTATGGTCCAAATGGTATAGCCGTTTTTATAGAAACTATTACCGATAATAAAAATAGAACTGTAGGCGAAATTAGGCACGTGCTTTCAAAAGCCGGTGGATCACTTGGTCAGTTGGGAAGTGTTGCATGGAATTTTGACAGGATGGGCATTATTCTTATTGAAGAATCTGTGATAGAAGAAGATCAAATATTTAATATCTCTATTGAAAACGATGCAAAAGATTTTAAGCTAGAAGATGGATATTATAAGTTATTTTTTGATCACAATGTTCTTTATCAGAAGATTGAGCTTATTGAAAAAATTCCTATAGAAGTTGATTCTTCATTTATCGCATTTGTGCCAAAAGATTTTATTAAAGTTTCAGAAGAAGAAGGTGCTAAAGTTGAAAAACTTATAGATGCATTAGACGATTTAGAAGATGTGCAAAATGTTTATTCAAATTATGAAATCGAGCAATCTTTATGATTATATTGGGATTTGATCCAGGACTAACCAATACAGGTTATGCAGTTCTCAAAAAAGAATCAAATAATATTACTTTCATTGAGGCGGGTTTAGTTAAACCTAAAAAAGACAAAGCTCTTTCAGCTCGATTATTTACTATTTTCTCAGAAACAAGTAAGTTAATTGAAATTTTTAGTCCTAATTTGGTAGTTGTTGAAAATGTATTTTATGGTAAGAATGTGCAATCTGCTATAAAATTGGGGCAAGCAAAAGCATCAATAATGCTATCAGCAGAAAAACATAACATTGATTTGGTTGATTATTCTCCTCGAGAAATTAAACAATCAATTGTGGGAAACGGAGCTGCCTCAAAAGAGCAAGTTGCTTTTATGGTAAAAAAGATTTTTAAGTTAAAAGACGAAGCTTTGAAAAGCACTGATGTTTCAGATGCTATTGCGGTGGCTTGGTGTGGAGCAAATAGGAAATTAAAATGATTGATTCAATTACAGGTATTATTCAAAGAAAAGAACCTACCAACCTTTTTATTGATATGAATGGGCTAGTTTTTAATATATCTATTTGTCTCAGAGATTATGAACAGCTTCCTGGATTGAATCAAGAGATTACAATTTTAACTTATTTAAATGTAAGAGAAGATTTAATGGAGTTGTATGGATTCTTAGAGTATGAGAGAAGACGCCTATTTATTCAATTGATAGGAGTTTCAGGCATTGGGCCTAGAACAGCCATCAATTTGCTTTCAAACATTTCTGTTGCCAGCTTTAAAGACAATATTGTTGCTGAAGATGTAAAATCTTTAAGTTTAATTCCAGGCATTGGGCCTAAAACTGCAAAGAGAATTATTCTCGATATAAGAGAGAAAATAACAAAAGACAAAGCAACAACAGACAATTTAGATACTTCAAATATTAATTTTACATACGATGATATTTATACAGCACTTTCTTCTTTGGGTTATAGAAAAAATCAAATTGATAAGGCAATAAAACAACTAACTAAAGAAAATAGTTTCGAAGGAAATATTGAGGATGTAATTAAAAGTATATTAAGCATAATTCGATGAGCGAGTCTTTAAAAACAACATTATATAACCATCATAATCAATTGGGAGCAAAGCTAGTTCCTTTCGCGGGATTTTTGATGCCATTACAGTACTCTGGAATCATCGACGAGCATAAACATGTTAGATCTAAAGTAGGTTTATTTGATGTTAGTCATATGGGAGAATTTATTGTAAGTGGAAAAAATGCTAAGAAATTTCTACAAAACGTTACTATCAATGATATCAATGCGCTGAAGCCTGGAAAGGCACAATATAGCGCATTTTGTAATGAAAATGGCGGTATCCTTGACGATTTATTGATATATGATTTATTAGATTATTACATGTTGGTAGTTAATGCTTCAAATATTGAAAAGAATTTTAATTGGCTTCAAAGACATTTATTAGATGATGTAGTATTAAAAGATATCTCAAATGATATAGGTTTATTAGCAATACAGGGTCCTATGGCTAGGGATATATTGCAAGATTTTTATCCTAATATTGATTCCTTAAAGTATTATGAAACTTTAATGCCAGACTCTGATGACACTGTTGTTGCTCGAACAGGATATTCAGGTGAATTAGGATTTGAGATATATATATCAAACGATAAAATTATTGATTTATGGAATCAATTATTAAGTGCATCTGACGATATTAGACCTGTTGGTTTAGGATGTAGAGATTCACTTAGGCTGGAAATGGGATATTGTTTATATGGTCACGAATTAAATGAATCAATTAATCCTATAGAAGCAGGACTTTCTTGGATTACAAAACTAGATACAGAATTTATTGGATCTGAATCTTTAGCTCATGTGAGTATAGAAAAAAAATTAGTACCACTAGTTTTAAAAGAAAGGGCAATTCCTAGGGCTGACTATAAAATTTTTGATAATCATAATAAAGAAATTGGATTGATTACAAGCGGTGCAATGTCTCCTAGTTTGCAATTTGGTATAGCTTTAGCTTATATAGACTTGCCTTATGCAAAAGAATTAAATTCTTTTAATGTTAAAATACGCAATAATACTTTTAGTATGGATAAAGCAAAACTTCCATTTTATAAAGATGGAACATATTTAAAATAATGGATAAGACGCGAATACAGATTATTGGATGGTTGCTGGGTTTTTGCTCTCTTTTGATTTTAGGATCCATGGTTGGGTATGATGCATCAGAAGAGCCTTCTTTGGTTTCGAATTCAATTAATAACCCTTTTAATATCGTGGGAGTTTATGTTGGATATTACTTTGTCAAACTAGGTTTTGGATATGCTGCTTATATAATACCACTTATTGGTTTGACCACATCTTTTTATTTGATTTCAAATTTTAGTTTTATGCTATCAAGGCTTGTGAGCTATCAATTAGCATTTCTTTTTTACTTATCAATTACATTAGGTTTATTCCAGAACTATAATTCATTTTCTTCTCAGATTAGCTATGAATATTCAGGGTTATTAGGGGGATTAGTATTGAGCCTATTACATGATTGGATTGGACCAATTGGCGCCATTAGCTTGATGGTTGCGTTGTGGATACTCCTTTTTGTAGGATTTTTTAACTTAGATCTTTATAGTAGTTTTCAATCTGTAGCATCTTTTATTCAATCTAAAATTAAGTCATTAAGCGAGATTAATTGGCGAGTTTGGTTAAAAAATGAAGACAAATACTTGCAAGAAGAAGTTAAAAAAATCATTGATGATGAATCTTTCCTAGATGACATAACTGAAGAAGAATCAAAAGAAGAAATAACTGAAGAAGTGAAGGGGGAAGCTATCAATGATGTAGAATCTGAGACTGAATTATCGATTGAAAAAGGAATCATTGAAAAAGAAGTTGATATTGATCAAAAAAGATTAAGTTCTATTATTAGAAAAGATTGGAAGTTTCCATCCACAGATCTATTAGAATTTATCTCAGATGAATCAGAAGAATTGAGTACAGACTATCTAAAAGATAGAGCTGAATTTTTACGTAATTCTATTTCAACATTTGGAGTAGAGGGAAAGACGGGTTCAATTAAAACAGGTCCAATTATTACATTATTTGAGATAGAACCAGCCGAAGGAGTAAGGGTAAATAAGTTTGTTCAACTCTCAGATGATATTGCAAGAGTAATGGAAGCGGATAGGGTAAGAGTTTTAGCACCTATACCTGGAACATCTCTTGTTGGGGTTGAGATTCCTAATGATAACCCCCAAACAATTTATTTAAAGTCAGTGATTAATTCTGAAAAGTATTTAAAATCAAATGCAAAATTAAAGCTAGCTATAGGAAAGGGAATTCTTGGCGATATTGCTATTCTCGATTTAGTGGAAATGCCCCACCTTCTAATTGCTGGAACAACCGGTTCCGGAAAGTCTGTATCATTAAATGCTATTATCGTTAGCCTTCTTTATCAATTAAAACCAGATGAGGTAAAATTTGTAATTATTGATCCTAAAAAAGTAGAAATGTCTTTATATAAAGGGCTTGAAGATCATTATTTATTAAAATTTGACGGCATTGATGAATCGATTATTACCAAGAAAGATAATGCAATTCTTGCTTTAAGATCGCTAGAGAAAGAAATGGATGCAAGATACGATTTACTTGCTGAGTCTGGTAAAAGAAATATTGCTGAATATAACAGTATGATGAAAAAGGCTAAGAAGGATTTAATGCCATACATTGTATTGATGATTGATGAATTGGCTGATTTGATGATGTATAGCCCTAGAGATGTTGAAGTGCCTATTGCTAGATTAGCTCAATTAGCAAGAGCTGTTGGTATTCATTTAGTCATTGCAACTCAAAGACCTTCTGTTGATGTAATTACGGGTATTATTAAGGCAAACTTTCCTGCTAGAATAGCATTCCAGGTTGCTACAAAGATTGACTCTAGAACAATTCTAGATGTTAATGGGGCAGATAAATTAATTGGAAAAGGAGACATGCTTTATCAAAAGCCAGGATCTTCTTCTCCTGTTAGAATGCATGGTGCTTTTGTTACTCTAAAAGAGATTGAAGATCTAGTGGAATATATATCAAAACAACCAAAACCAAATGAAATTATACTTGAAACTGTTAGAAGCAATACGAGTACTTTGAATGGCAATGAGAGTGGTATTGAAGATGAACTTCTTGAGCAGGCAATTGAAATTGTAGTGATGAGCAAGCAAGGATCTATTTCATTGTTACAAAGAAGGTTGTCTGTAGGCTATTCTAGAGCTGCTAGGCTTATAGATGAGATGGAAAGATTAAAAATTGTAGGATCTTTTACTGGAAGTAAAGCACGTGAAGTTCTTGTTGATGAATCTTATCTAGAAACAATCAAAGATGATCAAGAAGTATAGTTTAATTCTCTTATTTAGTATATCATTTACCCAAAATATGATTGAAGATAATATTGCTTCATTTATTGAAAATCTAGATAATAAAACCTTAACATTAATTATTCAAAAAGATGGTGTTAATAGCGATGCAACTCTATCAGTATCAAACGAAAAAATTTATTTTGATACATTAAGTGAAGATGGAACAATCGCTATTATAGATAGTGTAAGTATTATAACATATGACTTTAATGATGAAGTGATAATTATGGAAACCGTAGATAATACTTTTTTAGATATTTTTAATAGTAATAATTTATCAAAATACAATGTTGTAGGAAAAAATATTCAACATAGAATATGTATAATTGATTATGAATTTGAATCACTATTGACATCGATTGAATTTGATATGACTTCCAAAGAGATTATATCAATCGAAGTAAAAGATAGCGATATTATTTTATTTAAATCTCGTATAGAAGATATTTCAATTTTTAATTTTTATGTCGATAAAAACAGTTTTAAATCTTGGAAAGTCTTAGATTGGAGAGAAAATGAGTAAGATATTTGATGCAATATTTTTAGATAGAGATGGAACAATAAGTCATGATATTTATGGCTATATAAACAGTCTTTCTGATTATAATTTTTTTGATTATACATTTGAGGCATTAGAAATATTAAACAAATACACTGATAAGTTTGTAATTGTTACCAATCAATCAGGTTTAGCTTCAGGCAAAATTGATATAGAAAATTTAGAAAAAATAAATAGTTTTATTTACCAAGAGTTTGAAAAAAGAGACCTTCCTTTGAAAAAAATATATTTTGCTGATAATTATGATGAAGGTTATAATTTTATGAGAAAACCTGGAATAGGAATGTTTGTAAAAGCAAAAGAAGATTTTAATATTGATTTATCAAAAAGTTTAATGATTGGAGACTCGATTGTGGATATGCAAGTAGGAGATAGGCTTAATATGAAAACTATTTTTTTACTTACAGGCTTTGGAAAAGAATATTTAAACGAAGTACAAGAAAAATGTGACCCTAATTTTATAGCAAAAGATTTATTACATGCATCAAAGGAAATAACATCAATATAGGAATTATATATGGAGGAAATTCAGAGGAGAGTGAAGTTTCCATAAAGTCTGGAAAGGCTATATCTAATGCCTGTAACAAGATGGGTTATCAGGTTTCTATATTTCATATATTAAATAATAGCATTGATGATATTCTTCCAGATCTTAAGAATCTAGATTTTGTATTCTTAGCATTGCATGGAGTTTTTGGAGAAGATGGGTCTATTCAAGCAATTTTAGAGCAGAATGATATAGTTTATAATGGCTCTGAATCAAATCCTTCTAAAAATTGTTTCGATAAGAGTTTTACTAAAACAATTGCTAAAGATAATAGTATTCTAACACCAAATTTTATTATCATAGATAAGAAAAATTTTAATAACAAAGACTATAATTTTAATAAGTCTGTTATTAAACCAAACAAGCAAGGAAGTTCAATTGGTTTTTCTATTATAGATGATCAAAAAAATATTGAATCTGCATTAGATTCTGCTCTTGAGCATGATAGTCATGCCTTAATAGAAGAATATATTGAGGGCCGTGAGATTACAGTTTCAATTTTAGATAATGATGCACTTCCCGTTATAGAAATTCAGCCAAATCATGGAGTATATGATTATAGGGCAAAATATACCAAAGGCGCATCTAATTATATATGCCCCGCAGATATAGATCAATCAATATCGAATGATATAAAAAGCATTGCTTTAAAGATTCATCAATTATTGAATTGCAAAGTTTATTCTAGGGTAGATTTTAGATTGGATGAAAATAACGATTCTTGGTTACTTGAAATAAATACATTGCCAGGAATGACAGAAACAAGCTTGTTTCCAATGGCAGCAAAAGCTGCTGGATTATCTTTTGAAGATTTAATTGATAAAATTATTAAATTATCTCTAGAAAAATGAAATTACAATTTTACAATTCAGTTACTTCAGAAAAAGAAGAGTTTCACCCTATATCAAATAAGGAAGTGTTGGTGTATGGTTGCGGTCCAACAGTTTATCATTCTCCCCACATCGGTAATTTTAGAACATTTATATTCTATGATTTGCTCAACAGAGTGCTTGTACAAAATGGATATACTGTAAAAAATGTTATCAACATCACCGATATAGATGATAAAATTATTGATAGAGTTAATAATGAAGATATTGGATTTAACGATTTAACACAAAAGTATGAACGCATTTTTCTAGAACAATCAGATTTTCTTAGTATTTTACCTTCCACTGTTAATCCTAGAGCATCAGAGTATGTATCAGAGATGATCCATTTTATTAAATCTCTGATGGATAAAGGAGTAGCTTATAATATAAATGGAAATATTTTTTTTGATACAAAAGAATATAGTAAATATGGAAAATTTGTAAATATTGATGATGACAGCTTGTCTAGAGAAGACAATGAATTGGGAAAGAAACATTCTAATGATTTTGCATTATGGAAAGCATGGAAAGAATCAGATGGTGAGATTACATGGACATCAGATTGGGGCAATGGTAGACCTGCATGGCATACAGAATGTGCTGTTTTAGGAACACAATTATTAGGCGAATCTATTGATATTCATTGCGGTGGAATTGATTTGAAGTTTCCTCATCATGAGAATGAATCAGCCCAAGTAGAAGCATTATTGGAAAACCAATTTGCAAATTATTGGCTTCATGCAGAGCATTTAATTTTTGATAGCGAGAAAATGAGTAAATCTCTAGGCAATACATTGAGTGTCTCTGATTTACTAAAAAAATATTCTCCTGAAACATTAAGACTATTTTTACTTTCATCTCATTATAGATCAAAAGTATCTTTTTCAGATAAAAAATTAGATGATTCATCGAAGATGATAGATAAGATTAATAGATTTGTAAATAATTTTGATTTAGCTACTATTGATGTTCAAGATATAAAATATAGCAGCTCTCATTTAGCTTTTCTTGATGCTTTAAATGACGATTTGAATACTCCGGAAGCACTTGGTATATTTTTTGATTTTATCAATAAGATGAACAAAAATATCAATAATGAATCAATGACAGAGGCTTTAAAGGCTGAATCAAAAATATTTATCAATTTATTTAATTCAATTTTTAGCATTATTAATCCATCTTTATCGAAAAAAGGTTCTATACCTAAAAATATCCAAGATCTTGCTTCTTTGAGAGAAGAAATGAGAAATAAATCTGACTGGAATGAAGCAGATAAACTAAGAAGAAAGATTGAAAACTTAGGCTGGCTCATTGAAGATACAAAAGATGGTCAGAAACTCATTCAAAAGAAATAATTTGTTTTCCTGTTAATTCTTCTTATATTTCGTCGCTTTTACCTACGCGTGCGTGTATAGGTATATACAAAAGTACATTGCCGGTGTAGCTCAGTTGGTAGAGCAAGTGATTTGTAATCACTAGGTCGGGGGTTCAAGTCCTCTCGCCGGCTCAGTTTTTTTGGTAAGAGTAAGATATTTGAAAATTTTTTGTCCTACTATCAGGTAGTATTGAGTATTAGGATTTCGGGCAAATGGCCGAGTGGTTAAAGGCAGCAGACTGTAAATCTGCCGACGTAAGTCTACGGAGGTTCGAATCCTTCTTTGCCCACAGGTTTTGCGAGTGTAGCTCAGCTGGTAGAGCATCAGCCTTCCAAGCTGAGGGTCGCGCGTTCGAATCGCGTCACTCGCTCAAGAATTTTATTGCCTGCGTAGCTCAGTAGGTAGAGCACTTCGTTGGTAACGAAGAGGTCACCGGTTCAATCCCGGTCGTAGGCTCAAAAAAAAATGAAGATTTATATTTTGATAAAATAAAGGAGAGTAAAAGATGGCTAAAGAAGTATATAAAAGAGATAAGCCTCACTGTAATATTGGTACTATTGGTCACGTTGATCATGGTAAAACAACGTTAACAGCAGCTATTACACAAACCCAAGCTAATTTGGGATTAGCTGAAAAACGTTCTTTTGACACTATTGATAATGCACCTGAGGAAAGAGAAAGAGGTATTACAATTCAAACAGCTCACGTTGAGTATGAGACGGCTAATCGTCACTACGCTCACGTTGACTGTCCTGGTCACGCCGACTATATTAAAAATATGATTACTGGTGCTGCACAGATGGATGGTGGTATTCTTGTGGTTAGTGCCGCAGATGGTCCTATGCCTCAAACTCGTGAGCACGTTCTTTTAGCTCGTCAGGTAAATGTTCCAAGTCTAGTTGTTTTCATGAATAAATGTGACCAAGTAGATGACGAAGAGCTTTTAGAACTAGTAGAAATGGAACTTAGAGATCTATTAAACGAATACAAGTTTGACGGAGATAATACTCCAATCATTAAGGGAAGCGCTTTAAAAGCTCTTGAGAATTCTAGTGATGCTGAAGCAACAAAATGTATTACTGAATTAATGGAAGCTTGTGACACATTTATTCCTCAACCAAAAAGAGCGCTTGATAAGCCGTTCTTGATGCCTGTTGAAGATGTATTTAGTATTACAGGTAGAGGAACTGTTGGAACAGGTAGAATTGAATCAGGTAAGATTAAAGTCGGTGACGAAGTTGAACTTATTGGTATGGGTTCTGATATGACTACTACTATTACAGGAGTAGAAATGTTCCAAAAAACACTCAGTGAAGGAGAAGC
>NZWP01000001.1 GCA_002701645.1 Fidelibacterota bacterium
CAATCCTAAGCCTGATTATGAGAAATTTTCAGTTTATTTTAATCAAGATTATGGTCCAGGACTATATCGTGGATTTTATCTTCAAGGCAATGAGAATGCACGCGATGTATTTACTGCGTGGACAAAGCCTTTTAATGATTTAGGAATGACTACAATCTCTCCACAATCTGTTGGAAGTACAGATCATATACCATTCCATAGACGTGGTTTGCCAGCATTCCAATTTTTACAAGATAGAGTTGGAGGAACAGGTGGGCATACTAATTTAGATTTCTATGATACATTGCCCGTGGAAGATTTGAAGAAAAATGCTGTGATTGTTGCTGCATTTGTATATCACGCAGCCATGATAGATGAAAAAATTCCTCGTCAATGAGTTTTTCTATGCCAATGGTGGGATTGGGTACTTGGCTTATTTCCAACGATGAAGTCTCTAAAATAGTAACCGATGCGCTCAATTTAGGATACCGACATATTGATACTGCTCAAGTATATCGCAATGAAGAAGGTATTGGTAAAGCGCTTGTTGCATCCTCACTTCTAAGAGAGGACATTTTTATTACTACCAAGATGTGGCCAGGGATGTTTGGCCAAGAAGAACCGTTTCAAAATTTTAAAGGCGCCATGAGCGCTTGCGATGATAGTCTTACGTTTCTCCAAGTAGATGAAATTGATTTATACTTAATTCATAATCCTTTTGCTAAAGAGAATCGCTTAGAGCAATGGGAAGCAATGGTTGAATTAAAAAAGCAGGGTAAAGTAAAGAATATTGGAGTATCAAATTATAATGTAAAACATATTCAAGAAATTGAAATGGCTGGACTTGAAATGCCTGTAGCGAATCAAATAGAAATTCATCCATGGCATGTTGTACGCACAGAATTAGCACAATATATGGATAAGCATAAGATATTACCGATTGCTTATTCAACATTAGCTCCAATTCCAAATTGGAGAGAAGGTTCGCAATGGAATGGGAAGCCTGAAGATATGAAAAGTGGTGCGATTCCATGCCAAAATATTGCTGATCAATACGGAGTAACCGTTCCACAATTATTTTTAAAATGGGCGATACAACTTGGGTATGCAGTGCTTCCTAAGTCTGTCCATTATAATCGCTTACAAGAAAATCTAGATTTAGATCATTTTACTATTTCACGCGATGATATTAACGCTATATCCAACATCGCAAAAGATGAGCAACAATGTCTTGCATGGTCAGGTAGTTGGGACCCTCTTGATACAGATTAAAAAGGTAATTATAGCCTAAAAATCCTTATTAAACTGTTTTCTTAAGTTTTTATTTGCTTTTTTCTATAGTATGATTAGATTGCTGGAAGCAAAATGTCATATAAGAATTCAAAAGAAAAATTAATTAAAGTAAGAAATAAGGTGCTTCAACCTGAAACTGAAAGCTGTATAGAAGCTAAAAAAAGGCTCTATAAAGATCGAACATATACAAGTGTCATAGATGATACGATCTATAATCCATTTGATGAATATCAAAAATGGTTAGGTGTATTAGGGGGACAATATGCTGGTGCCGGTCTAGCAAGGTCTATTGTCAAAGAGCATTTAATCCATGAAAACCCTGATATTGCAAAAATGATTAATTCAGTGTCTATTGATACTTTCAGTGCAATGGGAGAGCCAATTTATAATAAGATGGCATTAGAAGAATTTGAGCATTATTGGCCATACGATCATGGAGCACCAGTAAAAATTACAGTTACATTAGTGGCACCTTCCTCTTCTCGTCGCAAGCCAAAAAAAGAATTTGACATGAGCAAAGACAAAGAAATCAATTCCATTATTAGATTTTTTGATGACTATTTAATTATGGATGATATTGCCCAAAGAGTGGCAGAAGATTTCTTTATTAATAAAGAGCAAATTAGTTTTGAATTCAAAACAAGAAGTCGAGAACAAAAATTTGAGTTTTTAATGCAAAAAAGATTAAAGCTTCTTCAACATAGATTTGCATCCATTGGAAAACTTCATAATAAAAAAAACTATACATATAGTATTGAAGATTGGCTACCTATTAAAGAGGAAATTATAACAGAGTTAGTCACATTGATTGAAAAATTTGAAGGAACCAATAATGCAGAATCATTTAGAAGTATGTTAGAAATGTTCAAAAATTATCAAATAAAAAAAGAGGCTCTAGATCAAGAGCCAAGAAACTAAATAATGTTAGGAGTTTGAATTAATGAGTAAATATAATCCTATAGTCGGAGATAAATGGAGATATAATCCAGAGAGTCCTGCAGTTTTCAAATTAAGTCGAAGTAAGATTGAGCTATTTTGTGCATGTGAAAGATGTTTTTATTTAGAAGTACGCTTAGGATTTAGAGAGCCGTCGGGTCCAGGTTGGGCTATTAATTCAGCAGTAGATACCTTGCTAAAAAAAGAAATGGATTGTTGCCGCAAGGAGGATAGACCTCATGGCGTGTTTAAAGAAAATAATCTAAATATTAAACCCTTTAATCATCCCGATATTGAAGAATGGCAAAATTCATTTAAAGGTATTCAATATGTGCATCCTGATTTTAATCTATTAATCTATGGTGGGGTGGATGACATTATGGTGAATGACAAAGATGAACTAGTTGTTATTGATTTTAAGTCTACGGCAAAACGTGCTGATATTAATTCTCGTGATGATGTTTGGGGTCGTGGTGAATCCTACAAAAGACAATTAGAAATTTACAGCTGGTTGTTACAAAAAAATGGATTTGATGTTTCTAAGATTGGTTATTTAATGTATTACAATGGTGATACAAATCAACCTCATCTAGGTAAAACAATGCACTTTAGAAGAACTCTAGTAGATTTTCAATTAGATACTGATTGGATTGATAGTGTTGTAGAAAATATGTTTAATTGTTTGCAACAAGATAATGCTCCTACACTCGATAAAGAAGCATGTGAACAGTGTTTATATCGAGAAACATATCAAGACTTAAAAGATCTCTAATCATTCCTTCATACCTGTTGGTTTTTCATACACATACACAATAGCAATGGCTGGAGATTGTGACATGCCTCCAGGATTTAATCCTAACTCTCCTTCAGGAATAGGATGTCCTAATTCCTCATAATAATCTACCCAATGAATAAAAGGGCTATCAGTACCTGGTGCATTAAATGTCATGGGATTAAGAGCAAATAATTCTTGTGTATCATCTGCCGTTTTAAGCCCTTCATAAATAATTTCAGAGCAATAATACGTGTCATCAGTTAAATCAAAGATATAATCATAGGGCTTTCCCTTGAGATTAGTTTGAATATGTGTAATTGCATCTGGGATCATGTACTGATATTCCTCTTTGAGACGTCCTACAAACACTTTATTGCTGCGATTTAAAAAATCATGCAAGGTTATTTCGGTAACTGTTGCTCCAATCGCTTCAGTAAGGATCGTATCATGCTGAGAAGACCCTACGTGAGTAATAATTGCACAATGAGATAATTGAGCGCCTTGATATCCAGAAGTGACCGCTTCAATGGCTTCGCATGGTGGGCCACAATCTAAATCTTGAAAGAAGATATCTCCGACTTCAAATGATTGTTGAGTACAGCTTTGATTAATAATAATAAAACAAGGAATGAGAATAAGTAATATATATCGATTCATGTAATACTAAGTATTATCAACGATTTTAATTTCTCTTCCTGTATATTCATAGCGTTCAAGATCAGGCCATGCTTTGGCTACATCATGCCAATTATCAGATTTACCAAATTCTGTATTTCTTCTTTCCATTGCTATTTTATATTCTTCATCTGAGTGAAACCATAGTTCAGCCATTCCGCAGCATCCATTTTCAAGATCTTCTTCAAAAAATGTCAGGACATACTTTTGAGGTTTTAAAACTTTCACCATATGAGGTGCATGAATATTTTCCCAATGATCGAAAAAATTAGAACGTTTTACATCTTTTCTGTTTTGAATAAAAAGTATTTTCTTTACCATAACCGTCTCCTTACTATGTATGAAAATAACATCTTTTTTTTTACTAACAACATTATTATTTAGTCAGTACATTTTATGAAAACTAATAAAAACCATTTTAAGACGGAGATGTTTATGTTCAAAAAAATTATCACTACAATTTTAGCAGTATCATTTATCTATCCTCAAGTCAATCTTGACAAGTTTAAACAGTTAAATGAAGATATTACTACCCCTAACACTTACAGGACTGCAGCGGGCTATCCTGGGCATGACTATTGGCAACAAGAAGCAGATTATGACATGAATCTTGTTATTGATGATGAAAATCAAATACTCTATGGAGAAGAGACAATTACATTTCATAATAATTCACCAGATCAGCTTGGTTACTTATGGGTACAATTAGATCAAAATGTGAGAGCATTAGATTCCGATAGCTATAAGATTCAATCTTCTGGTGACTTTGGAGCACAGCGTGGTCGTGAAAAAATGATGGTAGGAGAATCTATTCCTTTGAATACACTTCAAAATTTCTACAGAGATTTTGATGGTGGATTTAAAATTGAACATGTAAAAGATGCGCTAAACAGAGATTTACCATATATCATTAATAAAACAATGATGCGTATAGATTTACCAAGACCATTGCGCGCAGGAGAAGTATATAAATTTAAAATTAAATGGTGGTATAATATTAATGACCATATTAGAGATGGTGGAAGATCTGGATATGAATATTTTGAAGATGATGATAATTACATCTACACGATTGCACAATTTTTTCCACGCATGTGTATGTATAATGATATATACGGATGGCAGAATAAACAGTTTTTAGGTCGAGGAGAATTCACATTAATTTTTGGAGATTATGATGTAAAAATTACTGTACCTGCTGATCATATATTAGGAGCTACGGGTGTATTGCAAAATTCGCAGCAAGTACTTACTAAAGATCAGATTACTAGATTAGAAGAATCAAAAACTGCTGATGATCCTGTGAAGATTGTTACAAATTCTGAAGCATTAGAAAATGAAAAAACTCACTCTGAAGAAACAAAGACATGGCACTTCAAGGCAGAAAATGTTCGAGACTATGCTTTTGCTACATCCAGAAAATATATATGGGATGCTATTGGTGTTGATGTTGGTGAAAATACAGTTATGGCAATGTCATACTATCCAAATGAAGCAGAGCCTTTATGGGGACAATATTCTACCAAATCTGTAGCACATACAGTAGAAGTCTATTCAAAGTATACTTTTGATTATCCGTATCCAGTAGCAATTTCAGCTCATATCGATAGGATGGGCATGGAATACCCAATGATTTGTTTTAATGGGTACAGACCTGAAGAAGATGGAACCTACTCTGAGCGTACAAAAAAAGGCTTAATTGGAGTGATTATCCATGAGGTAGGACATTTTTGGTTTCCTATGATTGTTAATTCGGATGAAAGACAATGGACATGGATGGATGAAGGTCTTAACTCTTTTATGGATGATATAGCAGGGAGAGAATGGGATACAGAATTATTTCACCCATCCAGTAATACTGAATATATCATCAACTATATGAAAGGCGATAAATCTAATATCATGCCAATCATGACTAATTCTGAGTCAATATACCAATTTGGAGCAAATGCTTATGGAAAGCCAACTCTTGCCTTAAATATATTAAGAGATACAATCATGGGACGTGAATTGTTTGACTATGCTTTTAAAGAATATTCTAAAACATGGATGTTCAAACATCCAACTCCAACAGACTTTTTCAGAATCATGGAAAATGCATCTGCAGTAGATTTAGATTGGTTTTGGAGAGGATGGTTCTTTAGCAATGATCATGTTGATTTATCTATTGAATCTGTTGACTGGTATCAACTTGAAATGGACCCAGAAGCACAAAAATCATATAAGAAAAAAGCTGACAACAAGAGTCAATATTATAGCGCAATGCTTGATGAAAAAGATATTGAATCAACCGTTACAGATCGTGATCCAGCAACTAGAGATTTTTACGATGATTATGATAAAAATCAGGTTACCAAAAAAGACAAAAGACAGCATCGCGACTTTATGGATGATTTATCAGATAAAGAGAGCGAGCTAATTAATCAAAATGATCATTTTTATTCTGTAAGATTTTCTGATAATGGCGGTATCATTATGCCAATTATTTTAGAATTTGAATATGAAGACGGAGAAAAAGAAGTTATTGAAATTCCTGTAGAAATATGGAGGTTCAATAGAGGTGAAGTAACAAAAGTCTTTAAGACAGAAAAGCCTATTAAAAATATGACACTAGATCCATTTTTTCAAATTGCTGATGTTGAAAGAAATAATAATCATTGGCCTGAAAAAAGACTGCCTACACGATTTGAAACATATAAATCTGAAGGTTGGGGTGGAAGTAGCAATCTAATGCAGCGTGTACGTGACGATGTTGCAACTCCTGATCCTGCAACTCCTGATGTTGATTCTACTGAATAAGAAATGAATTTTATTTCAAAAATAATTGGTTCAGTATTTTTATTGAGCATGCTCTTTGCGCATAAATTTTTTATATCTACAACAGATATACAAATTAAGCCCGAAGAACAAAGCGCTGAAATCACTATTCAAGTATTTAGCCATGATGTATATTTATTGTTAGAAAATGCTAACTATAAAACAATAAATGTGGGTACCGAAAAAGAAGGTGACGATATTGATATATTTCTAGTTAATTATCTATCTGATAATTTTATGATTCAAGACTATAGATGGAAATATGTTGGTAAAGAGATTGGCTTAGAGTATACAGTTTTCTTTTTAGAGATAGATAATTTTTCTCCATCTTCTAATATCGCTATACTGAATTCTCTATTTATGGATTTATATAAGGAGCAACGTAATATTATAAATTTGTATAATGGAAATTCTTTACAATCTGCCAGCATGACAAATAATGAGCCAGTTTTTTCTTTTAGTCTTCAGTAGCAAACTTATTGCCGGTAAACCAAATTAGAATACCACCTGCCATCATTGCAATACATAGTAGTTGTCCCATACTTAGAGTAAATAAGATAAATCCTAAATGAGCATCTGGTTCACGAAAAAACTCAATAAAGAATCTGAAGAATCCATATCCAAAGACATATAACCCACTATTAAAGCCAAGTTGTTTATGTCTATTGAAGTAGTTAATAATAAGAAATAGTATGATACCTTCAAAAAATGCTTCATACAGTTGAGAAGGATGTCTGAGTTGATAATCTCCCGCATTTGTAAAGTACATTCCAATTGAAGATTCTGTAGTACGGCCATATAATTCGCCATTAATAAAATTGCCTATTCTTCCAAAAAAGTATCCTAATGGAATAGATGCTGTTAAAAAGTCAGCTAAAGTAAATAAGTGTAAATTTACTTTTCGGCCATAAAGCCATATGGCATAGATTACTCCAATTAACCCCCCATGATAAGACATTCCTGAAATACCAGTAAATTTCCATGTTCCATTTTGGATAGAAAATGGCAGTAAAATTTCGAGAGGATTTGATAGGTAATAGTCTAGATTATAGAACAATACATAGCCTAAACGTCCACCAACTAATAATCCAATTAATATCCATGACAGCAAATCTTCTAACTGAGCTAAGCTAATCTTAGTAAAGGTTTTGTCTTTAATTTGTTTGCTACATAAAAGATAAACCACACCAAATGCGACAAGATACATTGTAGAATACCAATAAATTGATAGTGGACCAATAGTCAATAAAGTCGGGTCCATTTTTGAAGGCAATGTTTGCCACCATAGTATAAAATCCATACCCTAAGATACAAAAATTACTTTGTAACCTAACAAAAAATATATAACCTAGAGACAATATTATGATTTTATCAGGAAAAGAGATTATTGAAAGAAAAGATAAGGATATTTTAATCGATCCTTTCAACGAAAATCAAGTGAATCCTAATAGTTACAATTTAAGATTGCATAATGAATTGTTAGTATATGATAAACCCGTATTGGATATGAAAGAAGACAATCCTGCAACAAAGATTGTTATCCCAGAAGATGGATTATTGCTAGATAGTAGAAAACTCTATCTTGGAAGAACGATGGAGTATACAGAGACACATAATCTTGTCCCTATGCTTGAAGGCAGATCTTCAGTGGGTAGATTGGGATTATTTGTACATATTACAGCTGGATTTGGCGATGTAGGCTTTAAAGGATATTGGACGCTAGAAATTTTTTGCGTACAACCAATAAAGATTTATCCTTCCATAGAAATCTGTCAAATTTTTTATCATTCAGTGGAAGGCGACTATACGCCATATCAAAGTGATAAATATCAGGGAAATAAAGATATTCAAACTAGCATGTTGTACAAAGATTTCGAAAAGAAATAATTGTATGTCAAATATTCCCTCCTTATTTTTTGTAACACTCATTAAGGGGTATCAAACTGTTTTATCACCATTATTAGGGTCAAATTGTAGATATGAACCCACTTGTTCCCAATATGCAATTGATGTAATTAAGGAATGGGGATCTTTTAAAGGGAGTGTATTAGCATTAAAAAGAATATTAAGATGTCATCCTTGGTCAGAGAGTGGATATGATCCCATCCCAAGGAAAAAAGGAAAAAAATAAATATGCATGAATGGGTTACATTTTTAGAAACAACGCTCAATAATAATTTTACATTCTCTGTTATTTTTGTATTAGGCATGTTTCATGCGTTAGAGCCAGGGCATGGAAAGACTTTAATTTTAGCTTATATGACAGGTGGATCAATGCGTTTTTTTGGTGCATCACAATTAATAGCTGGATTAATATTAGTTCATTTCCTTTTATTTTCTTTTTTAGCCTTCTTGCTTAAAACTGGGAATGATTCTTTTCCTATATTAGGAACTATTGGACCATTTTTTATTATTTGTTTAGGATTATATTTACTTTATAGAGCTTTAAAAGAAGTACGTCATGAGCATGATGATGACTGTGATGAGCCAATGCATTTTCATTTTAATGAGTCTAAATTTTCAAGCCCATTTGTTACAGGGATGGTTGCTGGATTAATTCCATGTCCGTCTGCTGTAGCAGTTCTTTTAATTGCTTCTACTAAGTTTAGCGATGATAGTACAACGCTTTATTCAAGTATCATGGTGTATGTATTAGGAATTGCATTAACATTAATTGGAATTATGGTATTATTTTTGCTATTTAAGGATAGATTTAGCGATCGTTTGAATTCAGTGAATAAACGCTTTAACACAAATTTAATAGCTGCTTCATTAATTATCTTAATTGGAATATTATATCTTGCGCTCAGCTTATTTGGCGGAGGACATCAACACTAATTGTGTAGTATGTATCAACTGCTAGCAGATAGTAGTATCACCAATAACGCTTGCATTTAAACAACATACCCTATTTTCTTATATAATGCTGCTAGTCCAAAATATAATACTACCATTATTGCCACAGAAATTGTAAGACTGATACCAAATGATATATTTTTCTTTAAGAAATACGGCAGAGTAAGAAAAAACGATAAAGAAGGGAGAATCATTGAAAAAATGCTATAAGAAAAAGATATAATTCTTTCTATGTCACGGGTTTCAATGTAAATCCATATAATAGATAATAAAGAGATGAGGGGTAAAGAAACAATAATGGCACCCACAAGCGTATCTTTTTTTGCAATTTCAGATGCAATAAAGATAATGAGAGCAGATATTATAATTTTTGTTGCATTAAACATATTTTTTTTAAAAGATTGTCTCACACAATGTAAAGAAAAAAAATAAGGAATACATGGACTTAACTAACGTTTATATTGGATTTGCTTTAGCAACTTTTGCTGGACTTAGTACCGGAATTGGAAGTTTGCTCGGATTATACTCAAAATTTGAGAATAAAAGATTATTGTCATTAGCACTTGGATTTTCAGCAGGGGTAATGATTTATGTTTCGTTTATGGAATTACTCCTACTCTCTTTTGATTCTTTGGGAGGATTATATGGAGATACGTATGGAAAATTAATTAGTGTTACAGCATTCATTGGAGGATTGCTACTGATGTTATTTATTGATCAGTTATTTGATCATCACTCGATTGCTGATTTTATTGCACGTTCTTCTAATAAAGATGAAACATTATTGGTGCGTACCGGAGTATTTTCTGCATTTGCTTTAGCAATTCATAATTTTCCAGAAGGATTTGCAACATTCACAGCAGCAGTATATGACCCAACGGTTGGAGTTACTCTTGCAACAGCTATTGCGATTCATAATATTCCCGAAGGGCTGGCAGTATCAGTCCCCATTTATTATGCTACAAAAAGTAAGGCAAAAGCATTTTGGATTTCTTTCGCTTCAGGACTGGCTGAGCCAATAGGTGCACTAATTGGATTTTTAATTTTTCGTACAGTCTACAACGAAGCATTATTTGGAATATCTTTTGCACTGTGTGCAGGAATTATGATTTATGTGTCTTTAAATGAATTATTACCTGTTTCAAAAGAGTATGGAAAGCCTAGCGATCCTATTATGGGAGTAACTGCTGGAATAATTGTAATGGCAATTAGTTTAATACTAATGTACGCCTAGTTTGTTGTATTTAGAGTAAATCAGTAATTTCTGTAGAAAGCGGTTTTACTTTTGAATCAAAGAAAGCTACAAGCTCTCCATTTTCATCTATTAAGTATTTGCAAAAATTCCATGTAGGTCTTTGATCGTTCCATCCATTAAGAGTGGCATCACTCAACCAAGTATAAACTGGGCTTTGCTTTCTTCCTTTAGTAGTAATTTTTGCAAACATTTGAAACGTTACACCAAAAACAGTTTCACAAAATTCTGCTATAGATTCATTACTACCTGATTCTTGGAAGAAAAAGTCGTTAGCAGGGAACCCTAACACAGCTACCTTGTCTCCATACAAATCATTTAGTTTTTGCATTCCCTCATATTGATAAGTGTAGCCACATTTTGTAGCAACATTAACAATGAGTACTTTTTTCCCTCTATATTGTTCAAAAGAAATTTCTTCATTATCAATTGACATTGCTTTTAACTCATAAAAGCTAGCTTTAGATGGAGATTTTTCAGAACTTTTTTTTGCTATTCTTTGATATGAGAATCCGCTCAATAGAAGCATAAAGGAGAATCCTATTAGTGTTACTAAAATATAATGGTATGGAAGAAATATTTTTATCATAATTATCCTTAAAAGGTTAGATATTCTACTATGTATTTTATAAAAAAAGAAGAACTATCTGAAACAGCAAAATGGATAGCAGACCATTTTGAAGAAATATTTGTTTGGTTTTGTGTGGTATGTATTTTTGTATCTTTTTTATTCATAGCTAAGCTATATTTCAACCGATATCGCACATGAAATTTTTATTAACACTTATTATTGTACTTAACATTTTTTCTTGCCAAGAAAAAGCTGTGCCTGCCATAGAAAAGCAAGCTCAAGAAGAAATTGTCTCTGAGCAAACACCAACTACACCAGAAGCTCTACCCGTATCTAATGGGATTATCTTTAGAGATGCTCAAGGAAATTTACTGTCTGAATCAGAAAAAGATAGTCTTGTTGAAAAGATAAATCTACAAGCACTAAGACGTTTTGATGATGAATTAAATAATACGGAATATATATTATTTGAAAATTATGAAGATTTACGTGGGTTTGTAGCAGATAATGTTATCGACAATCTTATTGAAGAATCAGCTCTGATGAAAACTGGCGGTAGAGGCGCTGTTATCAGTCAAAGAGTAGTAGATCAATGGAAAGATCAAAAGCTACCCGAAGGTATCTTTACAATGTTAGACGGTTCAACAAAATCTTTTAAAGATTTTGAAGGGCAATTATTAGTGCTCAATTTTTGGTATATCAATTGTGGACCTTGCATTGCAGAAATGCCATACTTAAATAATTTAGTTGGAACTTATAAAGATCAAGGCGTCCAGTTCTTAGCATTGAGCTTCGATAGCATTCCAGATATCACTAATTTTTTAACAAGAACAGATTTTACATATATGCAAGCAGGAATAGATAGGGCATTCATGTATGATTTCACGCCGGTTTCTCCAGCACACTTTATTGTTGATAAAGATGGAATTATACGCGATATCTTAATTGGAGCACCTCGGAATACTCCAGAGATTTATAATCGGTTAGTTTCAGTTATTGAAAAAAATAAAAAATAAATTTTTAATCACTCATTCATGTAGTAATTTTATGCCATGAAGAAAATTTTTATTACATTAATATTACTTTTTCCCACTTTCTTATCTGCACAAACTCATATACTCACTCCTGGAATTAGCGGAACGACTATATCATTTGGACACGATCAAAATGTAGATTTTTTTGGAGAAGGAAAATTTTTAAGAGATAGTTATGGCAATGCACTGAGCGTTGGCTATGTATACAATGGTATGATTGGGATAGATCTTACATATGGATATTCCTCTTATGATCGCAAAGAAGTTTATTCTTTTGAGTTGACAGGAGAGCAGTCTAATCCCGATGGCGATCCTCAATTTAATTTTACCGAAGCATTCAGAAGTGATAATCCTAAAGTAGCAGACCAAGGTTTTACTTTTGGCTTCACTTATTATTTAGATAAAGACCAGTTTAATGGCACTCTTCCAGTTAATTTATCAGTAGGTTTTAGATATGGCAGTGCAAGCTTTAGCAGTAGCGCACTTGATTTTTTAGAGCAAGATTTTTATGGCAAATCTTATGCCTTAGAGCTGGGAGCATATAGAGAAATTGATACGGATGCAAATTTTATTCTTATACCAAGATTAAAACTCAATATGATAAACGAAAAAAATATTTATGATTCTGATGTTGAATTAGATGGGACTACATCTTTTAATGCTTCTACTGTTTACGTAGAATTAGCAGTGCCATTTATATTTAATCGGGAAGTCACACAACTTCCAAGGTATACCAATTCTAATACACAATTTTTTGTTGAGCCAAGTCTAGCTAATAAATATGGAACTACGCATGTTGGAATTAAGTTTGGATTCCTGTTTAACTAGCTTATAGGTCAATTTTGTCTCTTAAATTCAACATTCATAAAGATATATCAAAAGCAGAAACACTTCCATCGTCTTTCTATAAAAGCCAAGATATTTTTGATCAAGTAAGAGAAAATATTTTTCTCAAGTCTTGGCAATGGCTTGGAGATAATTCTTCATTAAAATTAACAAACTCGATTTATCCACTTACTTTATTGGATGGATTTTTAACAGAACCTATACTACTTACTAGAGATAAAGAGGGAAGTATTAATTGCATGACAAATGTGTGTACTCATAGAGGTCATATTTTAGCGTTAGGTCCAGGTAAATCAAAAAAGATTACCTGTGCATATCACGGACGATCATTTGATTTAAATGGTAATTTTAAATCAATGCCAGAGTTTAAAGAAGCAAAAGACTTTCCAAGAGAGTGTGATAATTTATATAAATTTCCCCTTTCAGAATGGGGACCATTTTTATTTGCGGGATTAAATCCTTCTTTTGATTTTAAAAAAGTACTTGATCCTATTAATGAAAGAATTGGATTTTTGCCTTTAGATCAATTTTCACTTGATGGTAGTATGTCGAAAGATTATTTGATACAAGCACACTGGGCATTGTACTGTGATAATTATTTAGAAGGCTTTCATATCCCATTTGTTCATGAAGGATTAAATAAAGTGCTAGACTATGGAAGTTATACTACTGAATTGCATAAATATTCTAGCTTACAAATTGGATACTCTGATGATGCAAATGAAACATTTGATTTACCAAAAGATCATATTGATTATGGAAAGCAAGTAGCAGCATATTACTACTGGGTTTTTCCTAATATGATGTTCAATTTTTATCCATGGGGATTATCGGTAAATATTGTTAAGCCAATTAGTATCAATCGTACAAAAGTGTCTTTTCTAACCTATATCTATGATGACAGCAAACTTCATAAAGGTGCTGGGAACGATATTGATAAAGTTGAAAGAGAAGATGAGTTTATTGTAGAGAATGAAAGTAAAGGTATCCAATCTTCCTTTTATCAATCTGGTAGATTTTCTCCTACTAGAGAAAAAGGCGTCCATCATTTTCAGAGATTAATTGCTGAATTCTTAGATA
>NZWP01000002.1 GCA_002701645.1 Fidelibacterota bacterium
AAGAATTAACTAAAAAAAGCGTTAATTATAGATTCATTGCAAAATCAAGTTCTGAAATTAAATCATCTACATGCTCAATACCAACAGAAAACCTTAATAAATTAGGCGTTATTCCTAAGTTCATTTTTTCATTATCTGGTACAGAAGCATGAGTCATAGAATAGGGGCAAGATATTAAACTTTTAACTCCACCTAAACTTTCAGCTAATGTAATAATACTTAATTGTTTTGCAAAACTATCGAGATTTATTGATTGATCTAGCTCAAAAGAAATCATACTCCCATATACCGGATCACCATCTGGTGAAGAATGCTGCTTTGTTGCTAAATCAAATTGTTTATGAGATTCTAATCCTGGATAAATCACCCTTGTAACCTTAGAGTTTTCATCTAACCATCTAGCAATTTTACCAGCATTCTCAAACTGTTTTTCTACCCTAACAGATAACGTCTTTACTGACCTCAAAAGTAGCCATGCATCAAATGGGCTAGGAAGTGCCCCTCCAGTATTCTGAATTAATGTTATTTTTTCAGATACTGTATCATTATTAATCATTAATGCTCCACTTAATACATCAGAATGTCCACTCAAAAACTTTGTTGTACTATGCATTACAATATCTGCACCTAGATCTAATGGTCTTTGTCCATAAGAACCCATAAAGGTATTATCAACACTGACTAAAACATTATTTTTATGTGCTAAAGTTGAGATTTTTTCTATATCAGCTAACTCTAACAAAGGATTACTTGGAGTTTCGAGATGAATTAATTTTGTATTATCTTTCATTGCGTCAGCAACTGTATCTAGGTTGGTTGTATCAATAAATTCAAAGTCTACTTTATTATCGTTTAGAACTTTGGTTACTAACCTGAAAACACCTCCGTATACATTGCGTGAAATTAAAACATGATCTCCTGGCTTGAACATCATAAAAATTGCAGTCATTGCTGCCATTCCAGAAGAAAATGCATAAGCATATTTAGCATTTTCTAACATAGCTAAATTTTCTTCTAAAGCTGCTAATGTCGGACTTCCAACTCTTGAATAAACATATTTTTCTGTACTAGAAAAAGAAGGTTGTCTAAAAGTAGATGTAAAATGAATTGGAGTAACAGCAGCTCCAGTTTCATCAATTTTATTACCAACATGAATAGATTTTGTTGAAAAATGTAATTTATTTTTTTTATCAGACACGTGTATAACCTTTCAATAAGTAAGATTCTAATTTTTTGAATTTAATGTCTACCTCTTCTCCTTCTGGAGATAGTACTTTGATTTTATCATTTCTACCAATTTTTTTTTCTACATTATTCTCAGGGATATTTATTGGTTCTGATGGCGCGTCAGGTGAAACATCTGGATGAGTTAATTGAATATTTTTCTGAAGAGGTGCTGTCTCTTGTGGACGAACATTCTCACTAATCTGTGCATGATAAACACGTTGTACAATTGACGCTCGTAAGCTAGCCATTAAATCTTGAAAAAAATTATATGCCTCTGCTTTATATTCTATTAAAGGATTTTTTTGTCCAAACGCTCTTAGTCCAATTCCTTCTCTTAATTGATCCATTCCTAATAAATGATTACGCCACTTTTCATCAATAGTGCGTAACACAACAAATTTTTCAAGCTTACGGAGTAGTTCTTCCGGTATAATCTCTTCTTTTTTATTATAGTATTCTAAGGCTTTATCTAAAATAGTAGTTAGTATTTCTTCTTTATTACTTTTTCCTTCAAAATCAGATTGATTCACCGCAATCAATAAGTGTGCATTAAGTTCTTGATTTAGTGCTGGCCAATCCCAGTCTTTTATATTTTTAATATCTAGTGGCTCAAATAAATCATAAATAAAATCATCAATAAATTCATCAATTGAAGATTTGATTGAATCTGATAATAACGCCTTGTTTCTTAATTCATAAATAATTTCTCTTTGCTGATTTAAAACATCATCATATTCAAGGAGATGTTTACGCATACCAAAATTTCTTTCTTCAACTTTCTTTTGAGCGTTACTTACACCACGATTTAACATACCAGCACTCAATTCTTGATCTTCCTCCATTGCAAGTCTATCCATATAAGAAGCAAGCTTATCCATATTAAATAGTCGCATTAAATCATCTTCTAATGAAATATAGAATTTTGATGAACCATTATCTCCTTGTCTACCAGATCGACCTCGCAACTGTAAATCAATACGTCTTGATTCATGTCGTGCAGTACCAATAATATGCAAACCACCTAACTCTTCTACTCCTGGACCTAATTTTATATCAGTTCCTCTTCCTGCCATATTAGTTGCAATAGTAATAGCATTTTTTAGCCCTGCTTGCGCTACAATCTCAGCCTCGCTTTGATGCTGCTTAGCATTTAAGACATTATGTGGTATTCCTTTTTGTTTTAACATCTTTGATAATAATTCTGAAACTTCTACTGAAATCGTTCCGATTAAAACTGGTTGTCCTTTTTTGAAGTAATCACTTACCTCATTTATAACGGCTTTATACTTAGAATGCATTGACTTATAAATCGCATCATTAAAATCTTTTCTAACGATTGGACGGTGTGTCGGAATTACAGTAACGCCAAGATTATAAATCTTTTCAAATTCTGCTGCTTCAGTGTCAGCGGTACCTGTCATTCCAGACAATTTATCGTACATTCTAAAATAGTTTTGAATAGTAATTGAGGCCAATGTTTGAGTTTCTTTTTCAATTTTAACATTCTCTTTTGCTTCTAATGCCTGATGAAGCCCTCCACTAAATCTTCGTCCCGGTAAAACTCTTCCAGTGAATTCGTCAACAATCAAGACTTGTCCATTTTGCACTACATACTCTACGTCTTTATCAAATAATGTATACGCTTTAAGCAATTGGTTTAGATAATGAATCTTACTACTTCTTTGAGAATGCAATTGATAAGCTTTCTCTTTATTTAATTTTTTTTGATCATCAGATAGATTGCTTTCATCGATATCACTTAACATTTCTCCTAAATCAGGAATAGTAAATGCTTCCATATTATCTGGAGATAAAGCTACTCTACCTTTATCTGAAAGATCTACACTATTTGATTGCTCATCGATAGCAAAATATAAATCTTCATCAAGCTCATGCAATTTCTTATCTGCAATATATTCAGATTCAACACTATTCATTAACTTTAAAGTTCCTTGCTCTTGGAATAATGCTTGCAATGTATTATCCTTAGGCAAACCCTTTTTCGCTTTTAACAAAAGCAGTCCAGCATCATAAAGTTGATCTTCTGATGGTGAATCTATTTTTAAAATTTTCTCTGCTTGATTTACTAATTCAGATACTAATTCTTTCTGCTGTCTAACTAAAGATTTAACAGGCGCACTTAAATCTACATAAGATTGATTAATTTTAGTTTCTACGGGACCAGAAATAATTAAAGGAGTTCTGGCCTCATCTACTAGGACACTATCTACTTCATCTACTATAGCATAATGATGGGGTCTTTGTACTAAATATTCAGCATCAATTGTCATATTATCTCTTAAATAGTCAAATCCAAACTCATTGTTTGTTCCATAGGTTATATCGCAATTATATGCTTCTTTTCTTTGGTCTGGATTCATTGAGTTCAGAATATGGCCAACAGACATACCTAACATTTCAAAAACTTTGCCCATCCACTCTGAATCTCGTTGTGCTAAATAATCATTAACAGTGACAACATGAACTCCTCTACCAGATAAAGCATTTAGATAAATAGGCATTGTTGCAACCAGAGTTTTTCCTTCTCCAGTTTTCATTTCAGATATTTTTCCCTGATGAAGAACAACTCCGCCAATCAATTGTTCATCATAAGGAATCATTTCCCATTGAATTTTTTGACCAACGGCTAGCCACTCTTTTCCGCATAATAATCGAGAAGCATGTTTCACTAAAGCAAATGCTTCTACTAAAATATCATCAAGTACTTCTTTTTCAATTACTGTACGTATCTTTTGTATTTCTTTTCTATCAGTAACATCTTTTAATTGTTTATTTTCTATAGTGTGAATTTTTTCTTGTACAACCTGCTGTAACTGACGAGTTCTTTCTGTTAGGTATGATTCATTCTTTCCTTCAAGTGCATCATATAGAGCATTAATTTGATCAACAAAAGGTTTAATCTTTTTAATCTCTCTACTAGATTTTGTACCAAATATGTTTGTTAGTAAACTCATATAAATTATAATGTTTTATAGACCGAGTCTAACACTCCATTTACAAATGCAGTACTATCCTCCGAACTAAACTTTTTAGCATTCTCTATTGCAGAACTAATAGTTACTTTGTGTGATATATCATAGTCCTGCATAAATGACATTTCACATATCGACATTTGCATAATTAATCTGTCAATAATATTGACTCTTTCAAGTGTCCAATTTTCTAATGAAGCTTCAATTTTTTTGTCTAACATACTTTGATTTTTTATTGTGGATTTAAATAGCTTACCCACAAATTTTTTTGTCGGTTTATCAAACTGATATCTTTCATTGATATCATGCAAAACTTTTTTTTCATCTTCATTTGAAAGATGCTTTGCATATAAAGCTTGTAACACTGCTTCTCTTGCTTTTTTTCTATGTTGTTTTTCACGCATTAGTGATGCCATTTAGCGAATTCATTTATTCTTCTTTCTGCAAGTAAATTTGATGCCTCAAGTGTTGAAATATTATTTGCGAGTGCATAATCAAATATTCTCATAAGAATATAATATATACCTTCTACTTGATAGCGAGCTTTATCTTTGTTGTATCCTTGAAGCTCGCTTGCAACATTCATTAATCCCCCAGCGTTAATCACATAATCTGGTACATACATTATTTTCTTACTAAGTAATAATTTTGAATCTCTAGATTCTTTTTCTAATTGATTATTTGCAGCCCCTGCAATAATAGAACATTTCATTTTTTTAATTGTTGTTGGATTAATGACAGCTCCTAAAGCACAAGGTGAAAATATATCTAAATCTAGGTTAATCAATTCTTCATTTGAAACAGGAATTACACCAAATTCATCTACTACTGTATCTAATTTACTTTGATCAATATCATATCCATAAATAATGGCACCTTCTTTGTGCAGACGACTACATAAATAGTATCCTACTTTTCCAAATCCTTGTATTCCAACTCTCAAATCTCTCAGCGAAGTTATGCCTAACTTTTTCTTCAACGCAGCTTGCATACCAACAAATACACCATATGCAGTTAATATAGAAGGATCTCCACTTCCACCCATAGCTCTCTTAATTCCAGTAACATGGTTAGTCTCCATTCTAATGAACTCCATATCATGCACCGACATCCCAACATCTTCTGCTGTAATATATTTTCCATTAAGACTTTCTACAAAGCTTCCAAAAGATCTTAAGAGAACTTCTGATTTATCAGAATTGGGATCTCCAATAATTACTGCTTTTCCTCCACCTAAATTTAAATTTGCTATTGAAGCTTTATATGTCATGCCCCTAGAAAGTCTCAATACATCAACTAATGCATCTTTCTCACTTTTGTAAGGATACATTCTACATCCTCCTAATGCAGGACCTAAAACTGTATTATGAATTGCTATAATTGCTTTCAATCCAGAGCTTGAATCATTACAATAAACCACTTGCTCATGATCGGTTTCACTAATTCGTTTCAATACGCCTTTAACCATAATTTTTCCTTTTATCCTTTCGATTTTGAATATGCATTAATGATATGTTTCACTAAATAATGCCTAGCAACATCATGTTCATTTAATTCTACAATTCCAATATCTTTTATATTTTTTAAAATATTTAAAACACTAACTAGTCCTGAGTGAGATTTCTTTGGTAAATCAATTTGAGATATATCTCCAGTAATAATTGCTCTAGAATCTATGCCTAGCCTAGTGAGAAACATTTTCATTTGAATAGTAGAAGCATTTTGAGCTTCATCTAAAATCATTATAGATCTATTAATTGTTCTTCCTCTCATATAAGCTAATGGAATAATTTCTATAACACCTTTACTAAGAAGCATTTGGATTTTACTTTTTGGTAATAATTCATGTAATGCGTCATATAAGGGTGCTAGATATGGATCAATCTTATCTTTTAAATCTCCCGGAAGAAATCCCAAACTTTCTCCCGCTTCTACTGCAGGCCTACAGAATATAATCTTTTCAATTTCATGCTTTTCTAATAAAGATAATGCATAAGCAACCGCTAAAAATGTTTTTCCTGTACCAGCAGGCCCTATAGATATAACAATATCATTCTTACATAAAGAGTCTAATAATTTTTTCTGTCCATCTGTTTTAGCGTGTACTGGTCCTTTTTTACCATAGAAAATAACATTACTAATAGACTTTCTACGATCTAAAGTCTTCTGCATATTCATTGCTAATAATTGGTTGATATCTTTAGTATGAAGGTTATTGCCTTTTTTAATTGAATCAACCATATGACCTAATATAATCGAAAAATAATCTAAATCTTTTTTTAAGCCTTGGCAGAAAAGATTATTGCCGCGAATATTAATATTTAATGGAAGAGATTCTTCAAGGAAAAGGATATTTTGATCACCAATGCCATAAAGTTCTGTTAGATCAATCCCTGTTATTTCAAACTTTTTTTTCATTCTTTTTAATACCTATACCTAAATCATCTAACTGTTCATCTGATACAGTATTAGGGGAATCTTCCATGAGAGCGGAGGCTGAAGTAGTTTTTGGGAATGCAATTACATCTCTTATATTATTAACACCAGCTAATAACATAACCAGTCTATCTAGCCCAAATGCAATACCGCCATGAGGAGGAGTTCCAAATTTTAGAGCATCAATGAAAAAACCGAATTTACTCTGAATATCTTTCTTAGTAAGATTCATTGTTTCAAAGATTTTCTGCTGTAGCTTTTGATCATGAATTCTAATAGATCCCCCTGCTATTTCATAACCATTAATTACAATATCATATCCTTTTGATATAGCTTTTTCAGGTTCTGAAATTGCAGTTTTAATATCTTGATCTTTTGGTGCTACAAAAGGATGATGAACAGAATCAAAGCGTTGGTTGTCTTCATCCCAATTAAATAATGGAAAATCTACAATCCAAACGGGCTTAAATACTGAATCGTCATATAAACTTAACATATCTGCCACTTTAACTCTTATCTTCCCTAATACTTTTAAAGATATTTCAGAGCTATCAGCAATCATAAAACATATCGAACCATTTTTTATATTACAATCTGATGCAATATTAGATTGAAGATTTTTATTAAAAAATTTTGATATTCCACTTTCAAAAATACTATCATTGTACTTCATCCATGCTAGTCCTTTAGCTCCAAGTGATTGAGCATAAGAATCCAATTCAGAAATAATCTTTCTAGAGAAGAATTCTGAATTATGGACATTAATCATCTGAACAGATTCTGAATTTTTAAATGCCTGGAAATCAGACTGATCAGAGAACTTTTTGAAATCTTGTATCTCAATTGAATATCTAAGATCAGGCTTATCAGTACCAAATCTTTTCATTGCCTCTTCATAAGATAAAGTAGGAAATGGAGTCTGCATCTTCACATTGTTCACCTCATCGAATACCGTTGCAATAAGCTGTTCTACCATATCCCTTACATGCTCTTCATCTACAAAGCTCATCTCTAAATCAATTTGAGTAAATTCAGGCTGTCTGTCTGATCTTAAATCTTCATCTCTAAAACATTTTACAATCTGAAAATATCTATCTAAACCAGAAATCATGAATAGCTGCTTATACATCTGAGGAGATTGAGGTAGAGCATAAAATTTTCCATTGTGCACTCTACTTGGCACTAAATAATCTCTTGCACCTTCAGGTGTAGATTTAGTCAATACAGGGGTTTCAATTTCAATAAAATCTTGTTCATTTAAAAAATTTCTAACTACTTGAGTTGTTTTATTTCTAAGAATTAAATTATTTTGTAATTCAGAATTTCTTAATTCTAAATAACGATATTTTAGTCTATGCTCTTCAGTAGACGCTTCGCGATCATGAATAGACATTGGAAGTGGAGCAGATACATTCAAGATCTTTATCTGCTCTGCAACGACTTCAATTTCTCCTGTTGTAATATTCTTATTTACTAAGTCTGCTGATCTAGCTATAACAGTACCAGACACTGATATTACATCCTCATTCGATAAAGTCTTTCCTTTTTCTATCAAAGAATCTGTGTTTAAAATAATCTGTGTTTTTCCAAATCGATCTCTGATATCAATGAAAATAATCTTGCCATGTGTACGAGTGGAATTGATCCATCCAAACAATCGAACATTTTTATCAATATTTTTTTTAGTTAATTCGCCACAATTGTGTGTTCTAGAATTCATATAGTATCAATGTAATAATTATTTTTCTAATTCTTGTGCATTTTCGACAAGTAATAATACCTTATCTGGAATATCATCAGTAGAGTCAGAATTAATATCAGCAATCCCAGCGGAACAAGAAAATTGTATCTCTTTTTCTTCTGTTTTTACTGATATTACTCCTTCCTTTAAATTTAGGATAGAGTTAGTATGATTTTTCATAACCCCAAAATAACCTTCTGTACCAGGACATTGCACATAAGTCACATTATCAAAACTAAATGAATTTGTTGGTGTTACGATATCTAAGCTAAAAACTTTTGTCACTTTTCAGCCTTTTTTATCACTTTTTTAGAGTCAGACTTTTTAACCTTTTCAATTGCTTCATCGATTGATCCTACGTATGAAAAAGCATTTTCAGGAAGCTCATCTGCTTCTCCATTAAGTATTGCTTCAAACCCTGCAATAGAATCTTCTAGTTTTACATAACGACCTTCTAAACCTGTAAATTGTTCTGCTACGAAGAAAGGTTGAGACATAAATTTTTGCATTTTTCTTGCTCTAGATACAACCAATTTATCTTCGTCAGATAATTCATCCATACCAAGAATAGCAATAATATCTTGTAAATCTTTATACTGCTGCAAAGTTGTTTGCACAGATCGTGCCACATTATAATGTCTATCTCCAACAACTCTTGGATCTAAAATTCGAGATGTTGATGTAAGCGGATCAATAGCAGGATAGATTCCTAATTCAGCAATTTTTCTTTCTAGTACTGAAGTAGCATCTAAGTGTGCAAATGCTGTTGCAGGTGCTGGATCAGTTAAATCATCTGCTGGTACATAAATTGCTTGTACAGATGTAATGGATCCTTTCTTGGTAGATGTAATTCTTTCTTGTAAATCTCCCATCTCTGTTGATAATGTAGGTTGATATCCTACCGCTGAAGGCATTCTTCCTAATAATGCCGATACTTCTGAACCGGCTTGAGTGAATCTAAAAATGTTATCTACAAACAGTAGTACATCTTTACCTTCCTCATCGCGGAAATGCTCAGCCATTGTTAATGCGCTTAATCCAACTCTTAAACGTGCACCTGGAGGTTCGTTCATTTGTCCAAAAACAAGCGCTGTTTTATCAATAACGCCTGATTCTATCATTTCAGCATAAAGATCATTTCCTTCTCTAGTTCTTTCTCCCACTCCAGCAAAAACAGAGAATCCACCATGTTCGGTTGCAATATTTCTAATAAGCTCTTGAATTAAAACTGTTTTTCCAACTCCAGCTCCTCCAAATAGACCTGTTTTTCCACCCCTAGTATAAGGTTCCATTAAATCAACAACCTTAATACCGGTTTCAAACATCTCAGATGTCGTTGTTAAATCTTCTTGTAATGGAGCAGGTCTATGAATTGGTGATGTCTTTGTATTACCCACCTCTCCTTTTTGATCAATTGGCTTTCCAAGAACATCAAACATTCTTCCCAATGTCTTCTCTCCTACAGGAACAGAAATTGGCTGACCCATATCGGAAACTGTTGTACCTCTTACAAGACCATCTGTAGAATCCATAGCAATGGTTCTAACAACACCTTGACCTATGTGCTGAGCAGTTTCTAATACTAGGTCTGACCCATCTTTTCTTTTAATACTTAAAGCATTCAAAATCTTTGGTAAATGCCCTTCAGTGAATTTTACATCAACCACTGCACCAGTTATTTGTAATATTTTACCCTCATTATTCATTTTACGTTCCCTTAATCGACTAGCGCTTCTGCCCCACCAACAATTTCTAGCATTTCTGTAGTAATTGCTGCTTGACGCGCTTTGTTAAATTCTAGTTTTAATTCTTTAATGATTTCTTTTGCATTTTCTGTAGCATTATCCATTGCGATCATTCGAGCAGCTTCTTCACTACTATAAGACTCTAACATCTGTTGCCACATTTGTACTTTTAGATGTTTTGGTAATAATGATTCTACAATTCTTTCTTGATTTGGCTCATAATCATAATTATAATTTTTTACATTATAATCTTCAGTAAAATCAATTGGCAATACTTTTCCCATCATCAAATCTTGCGATGCCAATGTTCTAAATCGATTATAAATCACATGCACTTCATCTACTTCAAAATTATTAAACGCTGTAATAAATGTTTCAGAAATATCAGATGCTGTATCAAATGTCATATCCTTCCAAAAGTCATAGAAAGATTGTACAACATTGTAGTCTCTTTTACTAAAATACTCTGAAGCTTTTTTACCTAAACAAAACAATTGTACTTTATCTTTGCCAAATTTTTCGATTTCTTTTTCAGCTAATCGAATTACACTAGAATTAAAAGACCCTGCAAAACCTCTATCGCTAGTAATAATGATTATAGCTTTATTTTTGACATCTCTTTTAGAAATCAATGAAATGTTATCGTTAGCAACTTGTGGTAAAATTCTACATATCAAGTCTTGTGTATTTCTTGAGTATGGTCTTGAAATTTCCATTTTTTCTTGCGCTTTTTTCACTTTAGCTGCAGCAACCATTTTCATAGCTTTTGTAACCTGCTGAATACTACTGACAGATTTTATACGTTCTTGAAGATTTTTAAGATTAGCCATATTAGAAGCTCTTTTTAAATTCCTCGATTGTCTTATTCATTTTATCGGCTAAGTCATCTCCAATATCTCCTGTATCATCAATGTCTTTTATACATTCTGGAGCCTTAGATTCAAAGTGCTCTAACAAGCCAACTTCAAACTCTTTGACAGATTCAAGCTCAATGTCATCAAGATATCCCTGACTAGCTGCATAAATAATTACTACTTGATTCGCTGTAGACATTGGTACATATTGATTCTGCTTCAATATTTCTACCATACGACGTCCTCTAGTAATTTGTGCTGCTGTCGCTTCATCTAAATCAGAAGCAAATTTCGCGAATGCTTCTAATTCTCTAAACTGTGCTAGGTCTAATCTTAATTTACCAGCAATTTTTTTCATTGCTTTAATTTGTGCATTTCCTCCAACTCTAGATACAGACAATCCTACATCTACTGCAGGTCTAACTCCACCATTAAATAGATTAGTATCTAAATATATCTGTCCATCAGTAATAGAGATCACATTGGTTGGGATATATGCTGATACATCTCCTTCTTGAGTTTCAATAACTGGCAATGCAGTTAATGAACCTGAACCTAAATCTTCAGATAATTTTGAAGATCTCTCTAATAATCTGCTATGCAAATAAAATACATCTCCAGGGAAAGCTTCTCTACCTGGAGGTCGTCTTAATACTAATGACATTTGTCTGTAGGCTGTTGCTTGCTTAGATAAGTCGTCATAAACAATTAAACCATGCATACCATTATCTCTATAATATTCTCCTATTGCGCATCCAGAATACGGTGCTATATATTGCAGAGGAGCAGGATCAGATGCATTTGCAACTACTACTGTAGTATATTCCATTGCACCATTTGCCTCAAGTTCACCAACCAGTTTTGCAACTGTAGATGCTTTTTGACCAATCGCAACATAAACACAATACACTGGACTATCACCATTATGAGTAGATTTTTGATTAATAATGGTATCTGTAGCAATAGCAGATTTTCCTGTCTGTCTATCTCCAATAATTAATTCTCTTTGACCTCTACCGATTGGAATCATACTATCGATTGATTTTAGACCTGTTTGCAAAGGTTCTTTTACTGGAAATCGTTGCATAACTCCCAATGCTTTTCTTTCGATTGGTAAAGTATGTTTTGCATTAATTGGACCTTTACCATCCATAGGCACTCCTAAAGGACTTATCACTCTACCTAATAGTTCTTTTCCTACAGGAACCTCTACCACTTTTCCAGTTCTCTTTACAGTATCGCCTTCTTTTACTAGACTACTATCTCCAAACAGTACAACACCGACATTTTCTTCTTCTAGATTTAATGCCATACCAAATACATTATTTGGAAATTCTACAAGCTCAGAACTCATAACATTACCTAGACCACTAGTTCTAGCAACTCCATCTCCAATCTCTAAAACTTCACCAACTTCATTGACATCAACATTATTGTCGATATTCTTTATTTGGTCACGTAATAAATTGCCAATTTGATTAATTTTAATATCCATTTATACCTCTATTAATTTTGATTTTGCGTTTTCTAATTTAGTTTTCAAGCTACTGTCAAATAGCATGTCATCAATTTTAATTTTTAATCCCCCGATTAATTCTTTATTAACGGAAAAATTAACATCAATTTGTTTATTAGTAATATCACTCAATTCTTTTGCTAGATTATCCTGATCACTATTATCCATAGTAAATGGTGATGTGACTTCAACATATGCAATATTGAGTTTTTTCTTTACTAATGTGACAAAACTCTTATTTACCTCTACTAATAAATTTATATCATCATGCTCAATCATTACCAATAAGATATCTAATAAATTTTTATTAAAAGCTTCGTTAAAAGCTTTCTTAAAAATATCCATTTTTTGGCTTGAATCGATTAATTTAGATTTTAAAAATGTATTAATAGTTAAATCCTTTTTAGATAAAACAATTAAGTCTTGTAATGTTCTTTTAATACTTTGAAAATTTTCAAAAGTATCAGCAGAAGAGCATAACGACTCGGAATATATTTTTATCTTTTTATGATTTTGCTTCATCCGTTTTCACTGCTTTAAGTGATGATTGTATAAATTTATTATTATCATCATCTTTAACATTTCTTTGCAATACCTGTGATGCTAAATCAAGACTAAGTTCAACAACTTCTTCTTTTATTTCTTTAATTGCTCTCTTTTTCTCAAGATCAATCTTAGATTTTGCGTCAACAAGAAATTCATTAGATTTTTCCTGTGCTTTGTTGAGGATGTTATTGGCTGATTGCTCAGCTTTTTGCTTGCTATCACCAACAATAACTTTCCCTTGTTTTTTTGCTTCGTCTAGGATTTTTTCTGATTCATCTTTTATTTTCTCAAGATCAGCTTTAGCACTTTCTGCCATCGCTAAAGAATCAGAAATTTCTTTTTCTCTTTCATCGATAAAATCGAGTAAAGGTGTCCATGCATATCGTTTCAAGATAAGCAAAACTAATAAAAAGATTATTATTGACCAGATAAATAAACCTGGATCAATTGTAAACAATGGATTATCCATATTTCCTTTTCTTTCTACCTATTAACCAATAAATAAAGATAACAACCCTAATAAAATAGCTGTTCCTTCTACCAAAATTGCCAAAATAAACGTTTGGCCTCTGATTTCATCCTTGGCATCTGGTTGTCTAGCAATTGCACCTGCAACTCCCATACCAATTAAACCGATACCTATGCCAGCACCGATTGCTGCTAAACCTGCTCCCATTTCATACTCCTTTTTTGTTAGTGATCAACGTTCACAGCCATTCCTATATAAACAGCTGTTAATAAAGCAAATACATATGCTTGTATAAATGCTACTATAATTTCTAAAAGAATTACTCCAATTGATAGAGAAACCGAAAATATACTACCACCAAGTGCAGCAAAAATACCATAATTTTTGGCAATTTCAATAATAAATATTTGTGTAAAAATTATTAGAGCTAAATGACCGCCCATCATATTCCCTGCTAACCTAAGAGTCAAAGAGATAGGTCTAATAAGCATCGCCATAACCTCAATTGGTACAACAATAAAGTATAGTGGCCATGCTAATCCTGCTGGGGCTAAATTTTTCCAATGGTGAAAAAATCCATATTTTTTTATTCCTGCAATAGTAAATGCACAAAAAGTAATAGTTGCTAAGGCAAAATTTAAATTGATATTGGCTGTTACAGTATTACCTCCATGTATTAAATCTTTTACTACAGGAATTCCTCCAGCTAAATAATTAATAAAACCTAGTAAATCAAAAATAGGTATTAAACCCAAAAAATTACCAATAAGAACAAAGAAAAATATTGTGTATACAAGAGCATCCCAATCTTTATAATGTTTTTCACCAATAAAACTTTTTAAAACATTCTCTCTGATATAAAGAATAATCATTTCGATAAAATTCATTGTTTTTCCTGGCACTTTTGTTCTACTAGAAATATATCTTTGCACCAAAAAAACCATTGATGAAACGGTAATAAATCCTACTAGGATTAACAAAAAAACATGTTTTGTAATAGAAAAATCAAAAACTCCAAATGATGGGAGATGTAATAAAATATGATCATAAGAATTTGCAACATGATCTATTGCAACGTCGGCGGGATCTTTGCTATGACTAGTATCAGTTTTATCAATTAACATCGCCTGAACCTAATAAAAAAAAATCAATCTGAAAATAGCAAAAATATCTCATTCTTAATTATTCTTCATTACATGCTTATATATTGTTATAGAAGCATGAATAACTCCACCAATAATAGAAAATAGCGATACATCTCCAATAATAAAATATCCACATAAAATCCAAGCAATAATAATGCCAAAAAACTCAAAATATATGGAGTAACTTTCGGACATAATTGAGCTTAACGATCTTTTAGAGGTTTTCATCTATAAATCAAAATCATCTTCAATGATTTCACAGCGTCCAGAGAATTGAGCTCCATCCTGTATCGTTAATACTTTATAGTTTAAATCTCCAACTAGCTCACATTTTCCTAATAACTCAGCAGAACCATTAATAAAAACATCTCCTTGAATATAGCCATTGATTTGAATTGTTGAAGCCTTAACATCTCCAAAGATTTTTCCTTTTTTTGCTAATTGAATTGCTCCATCTGTCGAGACTGACCCTCTTATTTCTCCATAGATAGTAATATTACCACTTAAAATCATATCACCGTCGATTTGTACATCTTCAGCTATAATTGTCTGACTATTAATTGATTTGTTATTCATTAGATTCCTGTTCAAATTTATCAGATTTTTTTGAGAAATCAGGGAAAAAAATTAATGGATCTACTGGCGATCCATCTTTCCATATCTCAAAATGTAAATGAGGACCTGTAGAAACTCCCGTATTTCCAATTTTTGCAATCAGCATTCCTCGATCTATCTTTTCATTTTTTTTCACAAAATTTTCTTCATTATGATAATAATGAGAGTAGTATCCATTCCGATGATCAATTACCACTCCGTTCCCAAGCTCTTTAGAGTAATCGCTATAAATTACTACTCCATCAGCAATTGCAACAATAGGCGTAGATTGATCA
>NZWP01000003.1 GCA_002701645.1 Fidelibacterota bacterium
ATTGTCTTATCAGAATATTGCTTATTAGAATATCTTAAATAAATATCATTGATTAGAATTGTTGTCGGAACAAGTAAAAATGAATCTGCTGTAGAAATAATAATACCTATGATCGTAGCTAGCATTACAGCCCCAACGAATGGTGGTAAGAAATTATAAGCTGCATAAATTAATACATGTGATTCCTTTGCGATATCAGTAATCATACTTGAACTGATCCAAGCATTTGCTATGATAAGAGACTCTAGTAAAACAACCGCAAAAAATAATAGATAAGTTGCTTTTTTTGCAGACGCAACTGAATCGCTAGCAAAAAATCTTTGATACATATTTGCATCGCCAAGGATTAATAAAAAAGATGGTAAGGTAAAATTGATTACATCTCTAAATGAAAGAACACCAAATATTGACATGTTATTAGGCATACCTTTATTTGCAAAGCTGGTGGTCATACCATCAAATCCTCCCGCTTGAAAAAATAGAATTGGTAACGCAATAATGAAACAGGTCACCATGAGGATACCATTTGCAACGTCTGTATATGCAACACTTAATAAGCCAGCTAAAACTGTATATGCAACAATGAACAAGGCTGCTATTATCGTTGCTTGGTCTAAAGTCAATCCTGCACCTAAATTATCATGAAATATAGTATAGATTACTGCACCGCCAGCATTAAACTGATAACTAACAATTACTAGGTAAGCAGTAAGTAGTGCAATAACAGATAGAATCATTGCTGTGTCTCCAAATCTGGATCCAATAATTTCTGGTACAGTTAATTTACCAGAAGCTCTCGCTTTCCCTGCTACCTTTGTTAGCACTAGAACACCAAGCATCCCACCAATCGGCAACAAAAATCCAGCTGCACCTATCTCGAATGCTTTCCCTGCATTACCTAAAACAGATCCTGTGCCCATCCAAGTTGCTGCCATCGTTCCAACTAAAATCCAAGGTGTAAGAGATCTTCCTGCTACTGCAAAGTCTTCCTGGTTTTTAATAGAATCTGATTTACTAAACCCAATTAAGAGCAAGCCAATCAGATAAATTCCAATAACTACATAATAAATCATTGAAATAACTTAAACATAATCCATATATTTGTTCTTAATTAATGCAACTACACTGGAAAATAATTATTGGCTTGGTCTTAGGGACTGTCTATGGAATAGCTAGCGCTATTAATGGTTGGTCAGATTTTACATCAGATTTTATATCTCCATTCGGAACAATCTTCTTAAATCTATTGAAACTTATTGCAGTACCATTGGTAGTATCATCCCTTATTACGGGCGTTGCTTCTCTTTCAGATACTAGAAAACTTTCTAGAATTGGTTGGAAGACAATTGCTCTATACATTAGCACTACTGCTGTAGCTGTTAGTATAGGATTAATTTTAGTTAATGTTCTTGAACCTGGATCTTATATACCAGAAAGCTATCAAGAAAGTTTAAGTAGTGAGTATGTTGACAAGGCTGCTAACAAACAAGAATTAGCAAATTCTATTCAAGATAACAGAGGACCTCTACAACCTTTAGTAGATATGGTTCCAAGCAATATGTTTTCAGCTGCATCCAATAATAGTAATATGCTTCAAATAGTTTTCATATCTATCGTCTTTGGAATTGCATTAATCGGTATTGATCGAAAGTTTTCTCAACCTGTGTTGGCATTTCTAGAAGGCATCAATAAAATGATTATAAAACTAGTAGAAATGATAATGTATTTTGCCCCATATGGAGTATTTGCATTAATAGCCAAAACCATTAGTTCTGTTTCTGGAGATATCTCCCAAATCGGAAGTATCCTATCTGCTTTATTATTTTATATGGGAGTTGTAGTCTTAGGATTATTTGTTCATATGGGTATTACATATATCACGATACTAAAAGTATTTACTAATATGGATTTAAAACATTTTTTCAAATCTATGGCTCCAGTACAACTGGTAGCATTCTCAACTAGCTCTAGTGGAGCTACTCTACCGGTTACTATGAAACGTTGTGAAAAAGATTTAGGCGTATCAGAAGAAATATCATCATTTGTTTTACCTTTAGGGGCAACAATTAATATGGATGGTACTGCATTATACCAAGGAGTTGCAGCTGTATTTATAGCACAAGCAATTGGTATGGATCTTACTTTTGCTAATCAATTTACTATAGTTGCAACTGCCGTTCTAGCATCTATTGGAACTGCTGCTGTGCCTGGTGCAGGAATTATTATGCTAGTAATTATACTAGAAGCTATTAATGTTCCTAGCGAAGGAATTGCTTTAATATTGGGGGTAGATAGAATCTTAGATATGATTCGTACTGCAACTAATGTAACTGGCGATGCTACTATTGCATGTGCAATGGATTCTTTAGAGCAGTAGACCACTCTTCATGCCTATCTATAATAATATCTTTAATATTGGATAACTGTAGAGCTCTTGTTGCAGATACCATAATCGCTTTAGGAAATGATTTTCTCAAATAAGCTATTCTATCTTGGTCTACTATATCAATTTTATTAAAGATATACTGACAATCAATCTCATTAGCTCCAATTTCTTTTAATACGCTCTGTATTGTAGCAATCTCATTATGCAAATCTTTAGAGTTAGCATCTAAAACTATAAGCAGCAAATTAGAATCAACAACCTCTTGTAGGGTTGATTTAAAACTTGCAATAAGATTGTTCGGTAGGTCTCTGATAAAACCAACAGTATCGCTCATCAATACATAATTAGAATTACCAATAAATAAGCGCCTTACTGTTGTATCTAAAGTAGCAAATAATTGATTCTTGATTAATACATCGCTTTTAGTAATTGCTTTCATAAGAGAAGATTTTCCAACATTCGTATAGCCGACAAATGAGGTTCTAAAAAAAGACTGTCTTCTTTTACTCTGGACTCTTCTTTCGGAATCAATACTTTTCAATTTCTTTTTAAGATTTGATATCCTTTTTCTAAGGATTCTTCTATCAACCTCAATCTGGGTTTCTCCCGCTCCAGCCCTTGTACCAAAACCACCCATTTGTCGTTCAAGGTGAGTCCACATCCTAGTCAAACGAGGTAATTGGTATTGAAGTCTAGCTAATTCCACTTGAGTTTTAGATTCTTTGGATTTTGCATTGTTAAAGAATATTTCAAGAATTACTCCACTTCTATCAATAAATTTTATTTTTTCTTCTAGTTTTTGGAAATTCTTTGTTTGTACAGGACTTAGATCTTCATCAAATACCACATAATTTGCTTTTAAAAGCTTTGCTTGTTCTACAATTTGCTTGGCTTTGCCAGATCCAACAAAATATGCGGGATTGATCTTGTTTAGTTTTTGTTCAATAACACCGCAAACTTTGAGTCCCAATGTATCTATTAACAAAGATAATTCTTCTATACTATAATGATAGTTCTTATCGCTTTTCCATATTCGAGGCGCTACTATTAGTACTTTTTCTTTTCTAAGATTCATCAGTAAGCAATCTTTGAAAAAATACTCTATTTAAGATATCATTTAATACTAGATTAAAGGATTTATTAGACCAATTAGGATCTATTTTTGTTGTTAAAAAAAATATTTTTCCTCCTAGAACTTCTTTTTCTAATAATAACGGGTCATTTGTAGAAATCATAATCTTAGAAAACTCTTCCTCATTATCTCTAAGCTCAAAATACCTATAAAGCTGAGATTGATTAACCAAATTTTTAGAAAGAAATGAATACTCGTTTAGAAATTCTTGATCTGTCACAGAAAAAAACTGATTTCTTGATGAACCTCGAATCGCCTTAACTTGAGGATACCCCAAACTATAAGACAGCTCATTATTATCTTTTATATTCTTATTCATTACAACAAAGATATAGCCTTCATTTAAAAGAAATTTTTGTAACTCAACAATCATTTTTTCAGATAACATATCCAAATCATTTAGAATAATTACTTCTGTCTTGGTAAAATCATATTTTTTGAATTTGTCATAAATAATATTGTTATTGTTTACAAACTTATTTTTATCAAATAAGCTATCGAAATATTTACTGCTTATATTGTTAGAGAATGTAAGTACTTCTATGTTCCTTCTTAGGGGGACAGCATGATATTGATCAGCAATAACAATACCCTTATCTATAAAAGACACTTTAATATTCATATTATTATCATTAAGAGGAATATATCCACCCAATACTTGACTAGAGGAATCGATATCTACGATCTTAAAAGAATTATATAGTATATCATCAATTTCAATTGACATATCTATAAACTCCATGCCAATCATATCAAATGTTAGTTCATAGTATAAAGAATCAGAATTCATTATAGCTATATCATTAAATTCTAAATTATAATCAAAAGAAACTTCTTCATTTATTATTATCCTTTCTTCAGAAGAAGGTTTTGAGCAAGAAGGCAAAATAAGTAGTATTGTGAATGTTATCAAAATAGTACTAAATAATAATTTTCTATTTTTAAAATTTATCATTTGCTAATAATCAAATTTATAGGGCTATCTTGAGAGACCTTTGTACCTTCTTTTGGATTTTGATTTAAGACAGTATTTGGTAAAAATTTATCCTGATTGACAAATTGTATCGATCCTTCTTTTAATCCCATTTTATCAATTTTCTTGATAGCTTCGCTATAGAAAATTCCTTGTAAATCAGGTACAGTAACAAAATCATTTGGCGCCAAACCAGTACTCACTTCGAGTCTTACTCCAAATCCTTTTCTGACACTATCTAAAGGTGCAGGACTCTGCCAAGACACAATCCCTTTAGGATAATTTGGACTATGAGAATAGTATACAGAATCGACACTAATTCCAATTTGCTCTAATTCTATTTCTGACGATCTTAATGTTTTTCCTAATAATTCAGGAACTAATATTTTTTGATTTAACTGTGTAATTTTAATTTTAATTGCCCTACCTACTTTTACCTCTTTTCCTGCTGGAGGAAATTGCTCTAGGATAATACCTGGACTGATATCATTAGTAAAAATTGTATCTGCAACAACAAGCTGAATACCTTCGGACCTAGTTATAGACTCCGCTTCTATAACACTCAATCCTTCAAGATTAGGTATAGCAATTATACTCCTTTGGTTGATATATGTAGGCATCAATAAATAATTAATAAATAGAATAAGGAATATTCCAGTACTTAAAAAAATTAATATATGCTTAACAGATTTCACTTAGCTAAATCTACTACCTTTTAATGTTGGCATTCCCAATATAAAATCTTTTGCAGGCATCATCTTTTTTCCTTCCATTTGCACTTTATAAACTCTCAAAGATCCTATGCTACATGCAATATCGAAAAAGTCATTAGTAATATTATCAACCTCTCCAGACTGTCTAGAAGATTGATTGTTGATTAATTCTGATTCAAAAAATTTTATTCGCTTTCCATCAAGAAAGGTGTATGCACCAGGATAAGGACTGAATGCTTTAATTTGAGCATGTATATCTGATGCCATTTTATCCCAATTAATAAGAAATTCTTCTTTCATAATTTTAGGTGCTAAAGTAGCTAAAGATTCATCTTGCAGATAAGGTTTGATTTCTTTAGTTAAGTATTTTTCTATTGAGCTAACAACTAAATCTGCACCAATATTGCTTAATTTTGCAGATAACGACCCATAATTATCAGAATCATTTATGTCGCACTGTGTCTGTTCTAAAATTTTTCCTGTATCTACTCTAGGCTCAATAAGAAAAGTTGATACTCCTGTCATTTTTTCATGATTAAGTATTGCTCTTTGAATAGGAGCTGCTCCTCTATATTTCGGAAGCAAAGATGAATGGAGATTGATTGCACCATATTTTGGTATACTCAATAATGATTTTGGCAGAATTTTATACGCAACAACAACAAACAAATCTGGGTTTATATCCTCTAATTTTTTAACAAATTCTTTATCTAGAAGATTATCACATTCAATAACTTCCAAATTATGATCATTTGAAAGAATCTTTACTGGAGTATCAACGAGTTTTTGCCCACGACCCATCTTCTTTGATGGATTAGTCACTACAGAGCAAACATTATAAGATTGAGCACATTTCAAAAGAACAGGATTAGAAAACTCTGTATTACCAAAAAATATAATTTTTATAGATTTATTTGACATTATTAGATTTCATTAATTTCAGTGCTTTATCGTACTTTAAAAGATCTGCAGGAGTAGCATAGTCTATAATTAATTTTCCATCTAAATGATCATTCTCATGTTGAATTACAGTTGCCAATAACCCAGAAAACTCTTTAGTGCATCTCTCTAAATTTTTATCAACATAACTATAAGTAATAGTATCAAATCTTTCAACATTAATTCTAATTTCAGGCAATGATAAGCAACCTTCTGAGTCTACGCAAGATCCACTTTCCTTCTCAATAGTTCCATTCATAAATACTAGCGGTGAATCACACTCTTCTGTATGTGTTAGATCCACTACAAATATTCTTTTACTAATTCCAATTTGATTACAGGCTAATCCAATACCATCAAATTCATACATAGTATCAAATAAGTCATTAATTAAGCCATCTACCTTAGAAAAGTCTGTAATATCTGTACATACTTCTCGTAAAGCTTTATGCCCATAAGTAACTACTTTCTGAACTGCCATTTTATTCTTTATTTTCTGAATTTTTCAATCTAGCTACAGCTGTAACATCTACTGTAAGCTCATTACTATTAGATACTCGAAGAGTAACTTTGTTACTTCTCACTTGAATAATTTTTCCATGTATTCCTCCGATAGTAACAATACTATCACCTTTTTTTAAATTCTCTTGAAGGGTTTTTACATTCTCTTGTTTTTTATTATTTGGTCGTAAAATAAAATAGTATAAAACCAAAAATATCAAAAAGATTGGTAATTGCGCAAGGAAGACGTCAAAAAATGACGCTTCAGATTCTTGAAAGATTAATTTATTTGTTATCATACAGCAAATTTAGTTTAGCTATGCTCTTTTAACAAGCGCATTAGAAAAGGTTTTATCAAGATAAAAAACATGATAAACAATATTATATTAGAAAAAATAAGTAAAGATTTAAATAAGCTATCATCATATTTAAATACAATAGAGTGCGCCCCTTCATTTAACAATAAACCTCTAAGCACTCCATTTGTTTGATATATTCTAACATCTTTATTATCTACAGTTGCTTTCCACCGATCAGGATAATTTATTTCACTTAAAACAAGAAAGGAACTTTCTGAAAATACATTTACATCTATAGAGATTTCATGAATATTCCAATCCAAGCTAATAACTTCTCCTTTAGAAAATGATTGTGATTCTAAGTCTTTAACAACTGCAATATTTTCAGAATCAAAAGCAGTAGCTGTTAAATAATTGTATAAATTTTTATCTTCTTCAATAATATTTTTTACAAACCATGCCCTTTCAAGATTATTTTTTAATCTATAGATATTTAAATCTATTTCACCAAATGCAGAGTTATAAGGAGTATTTATAGATAGTTCAAAATCCTTATGATTAAGCTTCACTGGACTTAATAAATATTTTACATTTAGCAACCTTAATACGGGAACTGATAATAGATTGTCAGTTTCATTTAAAAGATCTGTATAGTGTCTAAATTTAGCCGGATGATAGCCTCCAACTGATTGAATGCCATGAAATTTTAACTTAGGATCTTGAAATAATTCTCCTGCTGCATACACTCTATATAAATCTAAGTCATTTTTTAGAAACTTAATGGCTTCATCCTCCTCAAAGAATGAATTGAATTTTTCTGTCGATATTATTTGTGATTTTTGTGCACTGTCATCTGAAGGAGAAATAATATTTTTATCTACCCTATAAATGTCAATTATTGATAAAAGTAAGAATATAGATACAATAGTTTTTGAGTCAAGTTTTCTAAATCTATCTATATTTAAAATTCTACTAATAATATCTTTCAAACCAAAAGCTGCAAGTATATATAAAGTAAAATTTGATATAATCAAAATCATACTTGGTACGCGAAAATTGCTAAAATAAGGAAAGAAAGAATAAAAGAAGTCGTAAAGTATATTAAAATATTTTCCAAAAGATAGAAATAGGGATAGCAATAAAATGCTTATAAAGAAAACCTTTTGCGTATTAAGCTTAATAAAAGAAAATAAAGCAGAAAAAACTATAAAGAATCCAACATAATTAGGGTAATCAGTAAAAGGCATGTATCCAGAATAAGACGAACCTCCAAAACCGTAATAGTAAGGAAACAGATATGTTAGCAACTCTTTCGGATGCATAGACCAATTGGTAGCATATTGATAGTGATTATTGCCACCAGATCTGATTGAGCTATCTAAGTAATCTAACGACGGATAATAAATATGTGATGCTAGCAAAAATCCTAAACCACATGAAATAATAAAATATAATAAATACTTATTCTTATTGTGTTTTTTTCTAATAAAAGAGTAAAGAAAATATGCTCCAATTAGCATGCAAGAATAATATGCTATTTGCACATGACCTCTCTGTAATTGGAATCCTATCAATAAAGAGAGAAGAGCTAAAGATTCTATGGATATAGAATCTTTTAATCTATTAACGCCATATAATACCCAAGGAATATATGCTGCTGTCATCATTTGACTGCCATGCCCAAAAACAATCATAGTGATAAGATAGGGATTTAAAATCCATAGCAAGCCTATAGAAAATGATATTAATCTATCAATCTTGAATTGCTCTAAAAGTAAATACATACCTATGCCAGAAAAAACTAAATGTATTAATTGGATATTAAGATCAGAGATTCCAACTCCAATCATAAGCCTAGTTGGAAAATATAATTCATTAATATATGTAAATGCCTCCATAGTGGGCATACCAGAGAAAATCCATGGTTGCCATAAAGGCCAATGACCAATCTTTGATTTATAGATGTCTAAAATATGATTAACGGAATAAGGATTTAATGTATCTCCTGATCCAAACATGTTATCATAGAAAATTACTGGATAGAAAAGTAACATAATCCATAACGAATAAATGATAATCAATAAATATTTATTCATGTTTTATTAGATACTTTTTGCTTTAAGCTATCAATCATATCTTTATCTTCTTTATCTATTCCTAACAATGAATAAAAAGAGAAATATCCAATAAACACAAAAGAAATAGCTAATAATAGATATAAACTTAGATTTAAAAGTGAAGAAGAATAATCTAGTAGTGCCAAAATATATTTCTCAAAAATAAAAATTGCTCCTATTGTTAAAGCTCCAGATAATAAAGGCTTGAATAGCTTTAATGAAAAGACATTTAAACTGAGTATATAATAATTTTCGAAGAATCTTAAACAACTAATAATAAATAAAGCGATTGTAGTAGCAGAAGCTGCTCCTATGATTCCATACTGTGGAATCAAAATAACGTTCAGAATGATATTAACTGTTAAAGCTACTAATACATTTAATAAGTTTAAGTTTGAAAAACCACTCATTGTTAATGATGAAGATCCTAGGCCAAAAAAAGCCTGAATCATTATTCCAATTGAGAGAATCTTTAATGCTAATCCATTATCAAATTCACTACCAAACAACATCAACATTGGATTAGAAAATAACATTAAAAAAATGAATAAAGGGAGCGATGCTACAAATATCCATTTTGTAGATAGCTGATAAATCTCTGTCATTTTTTCTGAATTATTCTCATAGAAATATTGTGAAAAAAGAGGTGCAAATATACCTGCAAATGCAAATAATACCATTCTCATAAGACCAGCAGTCCTTTCAATAGGATGATACATACCTACTGCATTTGCATCAGAAAAAATACCCAGCATTAATATATCTGTCCAGTGCATAATAATACCAATCGCTGAAACAAACATTAGTGGAATAGAAAATTTTAGAATTTTTGTATTAAATGGAGTAGAAATAATTTTTTTAAAATCTAAAGTTATAAATTTCTTTAGAAAAACTAGTATGAAGACCATACCAATAACTGCAGATAAGAATGTAGGCATAAGGATTGCTGCCTTTGGTCCAAATATTAGATAAGAAGCAACCATAGAAACTAATAATACTGCAGGATTTATAATTTGATTAACAAAAATCTTGTACTTCAATACTTTAAATCCTTGAGTAGCGAATGATGCAATTAGTGTGATTACTGTAAATGGTAATGTAAAAGCATAAAATTTTATAATCTTAATTAGAAATGGGTCTTCTGATAAAAACTTTAATACAATCCATTCTGCAGAACAATAAAGAATGGCGCCAATAATGATACTTGAAACTAATCCCATCTTTATAGATGCATAAATACTACTTTCAGCATTTGAACTATTTCTATCTTCTCGACTAACAAACCTAAGCACTCCATTATCAAGACCCATCATAGCAAATATTTCTCCGATACGAGTCACTGCATTACCAAGAGAATATAGACCTAACATCTGAGGGCCTAGCCATCTAGCCATAAAAATTGAAAATAAATAACGAAAAACTGACCCCATACTCATTCCTCCGAATGATGTAATCGCTTCGCTAGCAACTTTCTTACCTAAATTTTGTTCTTTCATTTTTCTTTTAACTTAAAATAAATCAACTTTAAAAAACCTAATGGCAAATAAAATAATAGCCAGTGAAAAGTTAATGTTATTATCTGTAAACCTGATGCATGTTTCCAAAATAATTTTACTTGTCCTGATAATTTATTCTGTATTTTTTTAAACGAATTTTCTCCTAATGACTGAGATACGCTATGCAATATAATTGACTTAGGACTATATACAATTTTGCGATTCATTTTTCTAGCTCTTATGCTTAAATCTACATCTTCACAATACATGCTAAACATAGTATCAAAATAGTTTAATTTTTTAAAATCAACATAGCTGATGCATAAGCAGCATCCTGTAGCGTAATCAGTTTCCATGATAAATGAATATCGAGGTCCATCAAAATTACGTATACCAATATGATCTATGGTTCCTTTCCACATATTAACTATTCCACCAGCATACCATATTTTATTGATATCCATTGCAAACAGAATCTTAGGAACCGTAATAATACAATTGGCATCATTTAAAAATGGATCAATTAAATGATCAAGAAAATCTGAGCTTACTATCGTATCATTATTAATAAATACTAAGAAATCTTCTTCTTCTGGCTTTAAATAATCTACTCCCGCATTATTTCCCCCAGCATATTTTAGATTATCTTTCAGAGATAAAATATCATATTTAGGAAAATGCTCTTTAAAAAAATCAACTGAACCATCTTGAGAATTATTATCTACAATTAAAACTTCATAATTTGGGTAAGAAACTTTTTCAATAGATGATAAACACTTTCTACTTAACTCTTTATCGTTCCAATTAAGAACAATGAGATGAATTTTTGGATAATTCATATTTGTCTTATCCATATAGATTTAATTTCCCTTCAAATGATTCCCAGGAAAATCTTTTATTATTATTTTTTATAAATTCACTCATCTCTTCAAATAAATTTTTATCAAAAAATAGGTTAATTTTATTACTAATATCTTTTGAGTTTGGCTGAACAATAAATCCAGATTTTTCATGTGACACATAATCAGATAAGCCTCCAACATCCGTAACAATCACAGGACGATTAAAATTATATGCCAGAGAAAGCACTCCGCTTTGGGATGCAGATTTATAAGGGAGAATAACTAACTCTGAAGCTAAAAAATATTTTTCAATATCAACTTTATCGATAAAATTGTTAATAAAAATAAAGGAATCTTCCATATTATGATCTCTAATCATTTTATGATATTTATCTAACGATTCATAACTCTCGCCAACAACTAAAACTTTTAAATCCTTTAATTTATTCTTACTTAATCCGATAGCATTTATTAAGAGATCTAAACCTTTATACTCTCTAATAAGTCCAAAAAATAATATAGTTTTCTTTTTCTCTATCTTTAATTCTCTTTTATAATCATGACTTGAACTATTTGAATGAGGTATTTCATATATAGGATGAAAATTTTTAATAATTTTAGCTTTAGGATTTATTTGTAAGATTAATTTTGCATTGTAATCATTCATAACAATGCAATAATCTATTTTTTTAATAAATACCTTTAAAAGAAATCTCTCAAAGATTCTATTTTCGTGAGAAACAACATTATGAAATAAAACATATCTGTTACCTTTTTTTATACAACTAAGCAAAAACATATATATTGGAACAAAAAAGAAACTCCAGTATGAAATAATCAACTTATCTGGATTGCTTTTCTTAAGTACAGACCTTCCCTTAACCCAGCTAAAAATATTTAAAGGATTTAGAACGGTATGAACATTATCAAATCTACTTTTATTTGCTCCATATTGAGACTTTCCCGGAAAAAGTATTTTAGGATATAAAGATTTAAAATTTAAAACTGTAATATCATTTTTTTTGCTGAGCTGGGTAACCAAAGATTCATGGAAATCAGAAATTCCTCCTCTTAGAGGTGGAAAGGGACCTATAGTAACAATCTTTAATCGACTACTCAATGATTTCTTTGATATAATTTCTATCTTTATATTTTTTATTAACTATTAACTCACCCATTAAACCGAAGGTAAAAAGCTGAAGTCCTACAATAATCAAAATTGCTCCAAAAATGATTAATGCTACATGCTGCTGAAATGAATCAAATAAAATATATTTTAGATATAAAATATAAATCTCAGTTATTATTCCAAGTAATGCTGAAATAGATCCTAATGATCCAAAAAAATGCAATGGACGATCCATATATTTACCTAAAAATAGAATAGTTAAAAAATCAAAGAATCCATCTGAATAACGCTTCACGCCATACTTAGAAACACCAAATTTTCTTTCTCTGTGATCTACAGCAATTTCTGAAATTGAAAATTTCTTTTGATGAGCTAAGAGAGGTATATATCTATGTCGACCTCCATATAATGTTAACATCTGTGTTACTTCTCTTTTAAAAACTTTTATACCACAATTAGAATCATGTATTATAAGACCACTAAAAATTCTAACAAAAAAATTGAAGATTATTGATGCTATTTTTTTTTCAAATGGATCTTTTCGACTTTTTTTCCAACCAGAAACAACATCATAACCTTTATTTAATTCATCAATTAATCGATAAATCTCCTTAGGATTGTCTTGTAAATCAGCATCCATTGTAGCAATAATCTCCCCTTTTGCAGTATCAAATCCTGCTTGCAACGCAACAGATTTACCATAATTACGATATAAATTAATTACCTTCCATCTAGAGTAATTTTTTATTTTTTCTTCAAGAATAGATAGGGTTTTATCTGTAGATCCATCATTTATAAAGATAATTTCAGTTGCAGATTCGTCTGCAAATAAATTTGATAACTCTTCAAATAGACTATCTAAAGATTCTACTTCGTTATATATAGGAATAATAATGGATAGTTTCATTTATATCTCAAAATTTCTTCTTGTAAAAAGTATTGTATATTTTTGCTTATCATTATCTAAGGAAAATGTTAATTCGTTTAAGAAGTTACTACCATCAACACTAATTAGCTTTGTTGATATCAAGAAAATATTTTTAGTCTTAACTTGTATATCTTCAAACACATAGGGTGTACCCCATAATAATCTTTTATAAATACTAGAATCAAATTCTGTAGCTATGGGGAAAAATTTATTAAAATCTTCTACATCTATTTCTTTGTTTTTTCTCATATCAACATATCGAATGTTATCTTGATCAATTTCAACTAAGAATAATTTTCTACCTATAATATCTTTGAAAACAATATATGAGAAATCATCTTCTGATTCGAATACAAAATTTGATGAAAAATTTGACTGACCTTTCCCTATTAACTTTCCAGATCCAAAAGATCTAGTAAAATTTTCCTCTAATACTTCAATATTAGCATGCTGAGCACTATCAATTATAACAAAATTTTTATTCGATGAGCAGTTAGTTAACATCAATAATAAAAAAACTGACCATTTATTCATTTGGTGCTCTAGAATTATAATTAAAAATCTTTTCTATCAACTCTGCATTTTCTTGATCTAAATCAAGAGCCTTATTATAAAAAATCAATGCTTCGTCTAATTCATTTAATTTTATTAGCACATCTCCATAATGCTCCAATACAACTGAACTAGATTCGTCATATACAATAGCCTCACCAATAAATTCTTTCGCTTTTTCAAAATCATTCAACTTGAAATATATCCAACCAATTGTATCTAAGTAAGATGATATTTTTGGACTTAATTCAATTGCTTTCTTTGCAAGCGTTAATGCATAAGCTACATCTTCATTTCTCTCTATTAGACTATATGCATAATTATTATATGCCTGAGCATCTTTGGTATTAATTGTAATTAAATCTGTATACAGCTTATCTGACTTATCCCATTTTTTATTTTGGTCATATACCATAGCTAAAGCATGCATGGCTGGTATAGAACTAGTATCAAGCGATAAAGCCTTTTTATAAAAAACTTCTGAACTTTCAAATTCTTTCAATGAATAATGTGCCAGTCCTAAGAAATAATTTATTTCAAAATCTTCGGGAAATAATTTTAAGGCATTTGATAGTTCATCTATCACAGTATTAAATCTTTGCAGACTTAACAATGATATGCTCTTATTTATATATCCTTCTTTATCGTCCGGGTAAGAGCTAATATGTCTTTCAGACAATGCAATGGATTGATCAAATTTTCCGGACTCTCTATATAAGGTGGATAAATAATATAACGCAAATCGATCTTTATTATTTATCTCTAATGATTTTTCAAAAAATTCTTCAGATTTATCATAGTATCCACTGCTCAAATATTCATAAGCTAATTGATTATAAAGATTATTAATAAATGGATTTGATTTCAGTTCATCATTATCTAATAAAGATTCTATTTCATAAAGTTTATTTGTTTGTGTGATTGATTCAATATATAATTTGAGATATTCAGGATTACTAGGATCTGACAATAATAATTTTTTAATAACAAGGGCTGTATCTCTATGATTAGACTCAATAGCTAATTGAGCTGCTACTTCCAATGCTAGAGTAAGACTATTGTCTTTGTCATATGCTTCCTGATAATATACTAAAGCACCATCTATATCTTTTAATTTCGATTTTAAATCTCCAATAATAAATAAAATCTCAGCATTATCAGTTTGATTCTGAGCCAATTCTTCAAAAATCTCTAATGACAAATTAAGTTCATTTAATGCAATATATTTTTTTCCTAAAGATATTTTATAATCTGCACTAATAGGATCTTTCTCTATAGCCTTTAATGAATAATAAATACTCTTATCATACTTCTGTATCATCCAATATCCTTCTGAAATAGAATGATATACTTCTGCAGAATTGGAACCTTTTTCAATTGCTTCCTGAAATTCGATAATAGCCCTGGAATACTCACCCTGCTCCATGAACATCATACCGTCCATAAAAAATTGAATACCAGACAAATCTTGCATCTGTTCTTGGGGAATTTTTTCTAGTTTTATTTCAGTAGAATCTGAAACAGTTTCAATGTTTGCACGTGGAATACTACAACCCCATACAAAAAGAAAAAACAATACAACGATATTAGATTTTTTTAACATACAAATGCAAATTACATAGGAGTATGGATATATTCAATTTTGTTAAATTAATCTAAATAAATAATTATAGAGTTAACTTTACAATAATTATTGCTGATCGTTTACGAATGACCCATCAATATTATTTAAAAGATCGATATCTTTCATATCATCCATCTCCTCTTTGGATTCTAAAGAATCTGATGGACTTAATATTTCTTTATTATCTAGTTCTTGATCGGCGAACATATATGTTGAATTAGATTGTACTAAGAATAAGGTTAGAACAAAAATTGCTCCTAACGCAAGTGTTAGATATGCAAAATTTTGATTAGAAAATCCAAAAACACCTTTTCTAGTATTTTTATTCAAACTTAACGCCTCTAATCTTTGATTTAAATTGGCATCAAAATCAGATGAAACCTTTAAAACAGGAGTTTCATTCATGATTGAGATAGTATTACGTACTTCCTCTACTTTTAATTGATATTCTGGATGATCTGATAAGAATTTTTCAAATTCTTTTCTTTCTTTCACATCCATATCATTCTCAATCCAGCGAGAAATTCTATCTTCAAATTTATTGTAATCCATTTACTGCTCCTTAAAATGTTTCATTTTTTCACTTAATTGAATTCTACCTCGATTAATTCTCGATTTAATAGTTCCAATCGGTATTTCAAGTATCTTACTTATTTCTTCATAAGAAAGTTCCTGAAAATCTCGTAATACGACTGCAATTCTAAAATTTTCAGGTATTTCATCTAAATATTTATTTAATTCTTCGACTGCCATCTTATTATATACTGTCTGTTCTAATGACTCGTCTTTCATTTCAATATCTATAGGTTTTCCTTCATTTGTCCACAATGAAACAGTTTGTTTTCTTTTGTTCTTTCTCAATTCTGTTAATGCATTATTTTTGGCAATTGTATAAATCCAAGTTGAAAATTTTGCAATAGGTTTATAATAACTAGCATGGGTATATAATTTGATCATTGTATCTTGAACTACATCTTCTGCTTGCTCTCTATTCTTAAAATATCCAAAAACAAAATTCAACAATCTATCCTTATACCTATGAACTAATTCATTGTAGGCATTTATATCTCCATCCTGAAACCTAGCAATTAACTTTTCATCTGTTAGCTTAAAAGGATTATTCATATCTGAAGATTCCACTGATAAGGTTTGTAAATTCTGATTCATCTATAATATTTCTTGTTTTAACTTTTTTATCTAATTCACTTAATAGCTTAATACCTACTTCAATTTCTTCTAAAGTGTACTTATTTGAGGACGAAGAAATCTTACTAACAATCTTACCTCTTAAAGTCTTACGACTATTCTCTGTAATTGTTCCATTATTTAATTTTGCATAGAATAATGCTTCAAATATTGTAAACAGAGAATTTGTCATATACAATAATCCAAATTGATTCATAATTGATGAACCAAATAGTAAAATTTTATCTACATCTTTATCACATACAGCATAATTAAATTCCCATATCTGCTTATTCTTTTTCCAGTCATAAAAACTATCCAACCATTTATCCTTAGAACTATCTATATCCTCTGCGATAATACTTAATTTTGAAATTTCATTATATATAGCTGAAAAATTGGTACCAAATATATCGATTAAACTATTTGCAATATCTCTCGTCATCTTAAATCTTAAATCATCAGAAAATATTTTAATCCACCTAATCATCTCACTTTCAAATGGAGTAGTAATGTCAATAATAGTAAACAAGTCGCTTATATCTTTTGTGGAAGCATTTTTAATAAAGTTTCTTTTTGTTCCATAGTCAAAACCCAGAAAACTATGGTCAACGCATATAATTCTATTAGGATTTTCTTTATTTGATAAGGCACTTTTAAAAGCATCCTTATTTTTAGCTGAAATTTTATTAATATTTTTAATAATGATAAAATTTTTATCTGCAAATAAATCTATAGCATTCAATGTATGCAATATCTCTTGCTGTGATGTTGATCTATCTGAACAATCAAATAATTTTGTTTCGATTAAATCCGTATTTGATTCTTTAATTATTTTCTTAAGATATAGATATAAAAAATCACTGTCTCCGATTAATAAATAATTATTATTCGGATTACTTTTAATCTCTTGAATTGCTTGTAGTGCTTTAATCATTTCTTATACTTACTAACAATAATAATCATAATAAAAGCGAAAATAAAGCTGCTTAATCTTTCAGTAACTATTGATTTTAAATATGGACTACTTCCCCAAATAAGAGTGGTAATAGCACCTGTAAACAGCCCTGAAATTACTCCTTCTCTCGTAGTTTTTTTCCACCATAAAGCTAATAATATTGCTGGACCAAATGAGGAACCAAGACCACTCCAAGCAAAGCTCACAATACTAAATATTGTATTGCCTGAATACTCAGAATACATTGCTACTATATAAGCAAATATTCCTAGTAATATCGTAATAATCCTTGTATTCAATAAGGTATCTGACTCCGTTCTTTTTTTAATGGCATTAATACCTAAATCTTCGCTAATAGCCGATGTAGATACTAATAATTGCGAATCTGCAGTAGACATCATTGCTGCTACCGCTCCAGAGATTAATAAACCAGCTAACCAACCTGGCAATAAGGTTTGTGCTAATAAAGGCATAATAATTTCTGGATCTTTTCCAATAAAGAAATCTTCTCCGAAATAAGCCATTCCCACAATACCTATTAAAAATGCACCTGAAATTCCTGGAATAGCCCACATAGTAGCAATCCATCTAGCTTTTTTTACTTCTTTTACAGAACTGATTGCCATATACCTAATAAGCAGATGAGGTTGGCCAAAATAACCTAGCCCCCAACTTAATCCACCGGTAGCTACTGATAAGGCTGCAAGTCCTGTCATACCTGCGAATAAAGAGCTTTTTGAAGGATCCTCACTTATCAATAGCTCAGATAATGGCCTTTCAAAAGATGACAATTCAATTAATCCGGCAATAGGTAAAATAACTAAAGTCCCTATCATTAAGATTCCTTGAAGAAGATCTGTCCATGCAACAGCTAGTAAGCCACCCATAATAGTATATAAAATGATTACAAATGCACCCAAGGTAATTCCGTACAATGGATCAATTCCAAAAATTGTATTTAATATTTTTCCTGAACCATGAAACTGTGCAGATACATAGAAAGTAAAAAATATACCAATGATAATAGCGGATGTTAGTTTAATAATACCCGATGAATCATTAAATTTTTTATGAAGATATTCTGGAACAGTAAGCGCTTCATATTTTTCTGTCTCATATCTTAACTTTTCTGCAATTAAAAACCAGGATGAGATAATACCTAATGTAATACCAATCACTGCCCAAATTTCACCGTATCCGACGGCAATAGCAGCTCCTGGTAATCCTAAAATAAGCCATGCAGATTCTCCTGAAGCTCTTTCGGAAAAAGCTGTAACCCAAGGACCTAAACGTCTTCCAGCTAATAAAAAGTCTAATTGCGATGAAATAAATCTGTTGGATAATAGACCTATAAAGACAATTAGTAGTAGATATAAAGTAAAAATGATTTCAATCATAAGACTAAACTAATAATTATGCAGTACAATCCAAACCAAGCAAAACTAAATCTTTCAAGAAATTTGATTAGGAATATTAAGCTAAAATATCCGAATACAAATGATGACAAAAACAAAACTAATCCTGATTCAAAAGCAATCGCCTCAAAGCCATCAGAAAATAATACCTTATAAACAATTGATAGTAAAATCACAGGAACTGCCATAAAAAAAGCATATTGAATTATTTTCTTTTTTTCTAAACCAACGAACAGTCCATAACTAATGACCATTCCCGATCTTGATATTCCAGGAAGCATAGCAAGGGCCTGGAATAGACCTAAGAAAAGTGAAGTTTTATAATTCCATTTCCATGGTGCAGGATTTTCAAATATTGTAGATTTTTCCATTGAACCTCTTAAACCGCTTAGTGCAATCAAAAGTCCTCCATTACACAATAAAGCAGTTTTAACAAAGTTATAATTAAAGAATATTTCCAAATCAAAAAATAGACCACATAAGACAGCAGGGATAGTAGATATGATAAGCATTTTTAAAGTATGTATATGAAAAAAATCATCTGAATTCTTGTTTGAAAAAAACGTAGCTCTATAAAAAAGAATAATGCTAAATAGAGTGCCAAAATGCGCAATAATCTCCGCAGAAGCTCCTGCATTATTAATCCCTAAAAAATCTTCAAATAAAACTAAATGTCCTGAGCTACTTACAGGAAAAAACTCTGTTATACCTTGCACAAATCCTAAAATCAAATAATTCATTAATTCATTCATTGTAATAAATCCAACCTTTCATTCTTTTATCTGTTTTATCCCGTCTGTATGAATGATAATTCAAATTATTATAAGTACATTCATTAATATCTGTAATATTACAAATACCATAAGAAGCAAATTTATCAATTGCAACTTCCTGTAAACTTAAAAAAATCTTTTCATCTTTTACTATGGAAAATTTAGAATCAAAATAAGACATTACATCATTTTGAACTTCAAAATTTTTTTGACTAATAGATGGTCCAATAAAGACTATCATATCATCTAATTTAAAATGATTTTTCTTAAGCAATTCAATACTATTTTCAATAATGCCATCCCTTAATCCTCTCCATCCAGCATGGATAGCTCCAAAAAAAGATGCTTTCTTATCAAATAAAAAAATTGGCATGCAATCCGCTACTTTAATTTCTAAGGCAATATTCTTATTTGATGTAAATAAGGCATCAGTGGATTGATATATTTTGCTACTTCCCTCTATAAAATTAACGTTGTTAGAATGTGTCTGACCCATACTTACAATAGTATTACTTTCTAGTGATGGTAATTGATTGTCCGTGTTAAATATTATGTTAAGATTTTTTATATGAATTTTTTTTGAATAATCAATCCACATAAAATACTATTCAGTTACTACGTTCGTTTTGATAATGCGCTTATTTGAATATTGTAAGATATTGACACCTTGATTTATCATACCCGAACTAAAATCAAATGATCTAGTATTAGAAACTTTATTTGGCTTATCTTCATTGAAGAAAAAGAAGCTGTTACTCTCGTTCTCAATGTCAATAATAAATTGAGCAAAATCTAAGCCATAATGAAATAGATTATTTAGCTTAGAGTCATAATCAAACTCATTCCCAATCCTGTAATTAGGTCTAAAGGTACTAACAAAATACATTCCTGATATATGGGCAGAAATAGTCTCTTGATTAATAAAATCTAAATCTAGCCATAAGTCATTTCCAAGTAACTGAGTTTGAAGATTCGATAAGGAAACTTGCGCAGCAACATATGTTAATCCTTCATCTGCTAATGGAAAGAAAATGCCATCAATAGACTCTAAAATAACTTTTGTAGAATCAATGCTTTCATCTTCTTGTATATCAAAAATATCATAAACTTCATCGGCTTCTACATCAAACATTGAATCTAAGATATTGATATCAACGCCTAAGAATTCTTGATATTCATCTTGAGCATTAATCTCCCAGGCAATCTCTCGTAGGTTTTTAAATAAATCTCTTAAATCTATGGGGTCTGTATTCTCGTACCATTGAATAGAAACAGGTTCTTTATTGAGCCTATCCATTTCTTTTAAAAAAGAATCTACCTCATCAATTCCTTCTTTAGTTCTTGGAGCGATAATTGCTACTTTTTCTAAATTAAGATTATTAACTACATGATTAGCTAAAACTTGATTCTTAACATCTAATGATGAATCTAATAAATAAACATTTTTATTAATTGAATGAATGCTTTCATTATTGGAATTTGGTGCAAAAATAGGGACATCAGAATTAGATAATGCCGTTGCAGCAGATATCAAGTTTTCATCTGAAAAAGGTCCAATAATAGCGTCTACCTTATAAAAATTTATTAAATCATTGCATGCACGCACAGTGTTCAATTGTTTTCCATAATTATCGATAACAATAAATTGAATTTTATTTTTATTATTTGATAATTCATTCCCTTCCTTCAGTCCAGATAAGAATGCTTTAGCCTGTGTTGCATTTTCACCAGACAGTGGTAGTACTACTCCCATCTTCAGTCCAAATGAATTATTATTTGAAATATTCTTCTTAAGATATCGATGAGAAGATCTTAATTCTCTTGGTAGCATATTATAATCAATTGAAGAAAACACATCTTTCAAATCATTCGAACTATTTCTTGCCATAGAAAAAGATTGTGCTAGCATTAAGATATTGATATTGATAGGATTATCTTCCGTTAATAATAGTAAACCAATGTGTTGCTCATCTAATTCCATTCTAACTAATTTTTTAAGTCGTTGATGAATACGTTTATTCGATCTTAAATCAACATTGCTTTTGTTAGCAAATAAATAGTATTCAAAGGATTTATCAAAAAATCCTATCTCTGAAAAAATATCTCCCATTTCTATATGATAAATTGTTTGAAGATTAGGCTCTAGCATACTAGAGTTAATATCTTTGCTTACTGATAATGCTTTTTTTAAATCTCCATTACCATGAGAAGCTTTCATTTTTAATACTAAGGCATGATTTAAAAGAATAGATTCAGAAAAATCATTTTTCTCGATTCTAGCAATTGCACTATTAAATTTTTTACTATTAATCTCATCTACAGCTTTGTTTAATTCTAGCTTAAGATAATCATCGTTAGAATTTTGAGCTATTACTAGTGAGATAAACAGAATAAAAAGTATTTTTCTCATAGGATTCATTATAAAAATATTAAATCAGACAATCAATTAAATCTGTACATAGATGCCATAAACAGCCTATGGCAACTGCGCGCCATTTCCATGAAGGGATTATCAACATAATGCCGTACAAAGCTGCTGCCCAGATAGTGTGTAATGGATGAAATCCTATGCTACAGCGATTAAAATCAACAATAGGACTAGATAGTAAATGATCTAAGTCTATTGCCATTGTAGCTATCATAATTAGACTAGCATTCCACCAATGATTTTTAAATAAAACCTTTCCAAATACAAAAGGTGCTAAAAGATGGAGAGAATAATGAATAATATGTGTGAGCATAACAATAAAATAAAACTATCTTGATTTCTTTTTAACCGGATCTCCGTCTTTGTACACAACTTTTTCTAAAACTTTTCCGTTGGGCTTATAAAAAGTGATAAGACCGTCTAAGTCCCCTTTTCTATAATTAACTTGAACATAAATTTCACCATTTTCATGGTAAAAAGTATAAGATCCGTCTAATGCTCCATTTTTGTATGTTGCATCAGTACGAATCTGTCCATTTTCATAATAATCTTTATAGATACCATGATTCATATTCCCTTTTACGGTACGCTCTATCTTAATACTGATATTATGGTCATCGTAGTACTCTTTAATAATTCTTGTTTCCGTATTATTATTAAGAGTACCAAACACAGTTCCCTCTGAACTCATTTGTTGCTGTGAATAAAGAAAGGATAAAAAGAACATTGAAAATATTAATATTTTATTCATTTGAATCTAATCTACTTTCAATTTTTGATATAAGGTAATTATTCCATAGAAAAACCAGACTACAACGACTCCCCACCATAATGCAAAAAACCAATCATTTTTTTCTGTTCCATTCCATTGTAGCCATTCAAAAACAAATCCTTCTACAAACAAATCAAAAGATAGGAGAGCAAAAAAACCAAATACCCAAATTAAAAAGAAATATAAAGTCTTCTTATTCAACAGTCACAGATTTTGCAAGATTTCTTGGTTGATCTACATCACAACCCTTAGCTACAGCAATAAAGAATGCAAACAATTGCAGTACAATTGTTGCTAAAATTAAAAATAGATAAGAATTTGTTTTTGGTAATACGATTAAGTCGTCGCTCAAACTCTCTAAAGTTTTTGATTTATGATTTGTTATAACAATAACTTTACCTTTTCTAGATTTAATTTCTTCTATATTTGAAAGAATTTTATGGTAGGTACGATCTTTCGGTACTATAAAAACTGTCGGCATATTTTTGTCTATTAATGCAATTGGACCATGTTTCATCTCAGCCGCAGGATAGCCTTCTGCATGTATATAAGATATTTCTTTTAACTTCAGAGCTCCTTCTAAAGCAATAGGGAAATTTAGTCCTCTTCCTAAATAAAGAAAACCTGAAGCTTCTTTATACTTCACTGCTATTTTCTTAATAGTATCTTCCATCATTAATACAGATTTTATTCGTTTAACTAAATCATATTCATCTTTAATATGATTAACTAAGCTAAGCTTGGATATTGTTCTTTTACTATATGCTAATTTTAAAGCAAATAGGTACAATACAGATATTTGTCCAGTGAAAGCTTTAGTAGATGCAACACCAATCTCATGTCCACATCTTGTAAAGACTCCACAATCGGTGATTCTAGATATTGAACTTCCAGCGACATTACATATACCAATTGTTAATGCTCCTACATCTTTTGCTTTATTAATAGCAGCTAAAGTATCAGCAGTTTCTCCTGATTGTGATATACCTATAACGATAGTTTTCTTATTAATTAAGCTAGTGTTATATCTAAACTCAGATGCATATTCTACATGCACTGGCACTCGCGCAAACTTCTCAATTAATTTTTTTCCTATAAGACCTGCATGCCAAGAAGTTCCACATGCAGTAATATAAATTCTGTCAGCATTTTTTATATCTTTCCAATAATCAGATAAACCGCTTAATAGAATATCATCTTTAAGAGCTCTTCCTCTAAATGTATTTAAAATAGTATCAGATTGTTCATGAATCTCTTTGTGCATGAAATAATCGAAATTACCTTTTTCAAGATCGTCGATTTTAATATCTATTGTTTCTATTTTCTTTGGTAAAACTAAATTTTTATTAACTGATTTGATTTCATATTTTTCTTTATTAATAACAATCATTTCGCCTTCATTAAGATAAATAATTTTTTTAGTATGCTTGATTATAGGAGATATATCACTTGCTATAAAAAATTCTCCTTGTTTTAATCCTAGAACTAAAGGACTTCCTTTTCTTGCAGCTATCATCATTTCTGGAAAATCAATATTTAATACTACAATCCCATATGCGCCGTCTACTCTCTGTAAAGCTGCGCGAACTGACTCTTCAAAACTTAGTTTTCCTTGGTTATAAAAATATCCAATTAACTGAACTAAAACTTCTGTATCAGTATCTGATTTAAATTGGATTTTCTTTGATAAAAGAAATTTTTTAATAGAATTATAATTTTCGATAATACCATTATGCACCAATGTAATTTTTTTACTTTGGTCTATATGCGGATGCGCATTTTTGTGATTTGGCTCTCCGTGAGTAGCCCATCGCGTATGAGAAATTCCTATTGTAGAAAAATCTTTAGATATTTTCTTTGTATTAATGGCTTCTTGAAGCTCTTTTACTTTTCCAGCACGTTTAGTAATAGAAATCTTGCTATCAAAAAGACAAGCTATTCCAGCAGAATCATATCCACGGTATTCTAGTCTCTTCAGACCGTCCAATAGAATTGGATGACAATCTTTATTTCCCTTATAAGCAACTATTCCACACATAATTTCCCAATATATTAAGTAATACTATTATTATCCTCTTTTTTAATAACCTGTGAACCAGGAGGATTGAAAAAATATGCTAAAGCTTCTTTGATGCTATTTGCATTATACATATCACGAAACAATGATTGCCATTCCATAAAAGTTATCTTTACTGGATCATATGTTTCAACATTCTTCACTAAACCATATTTAACTGGTGCACGTTCTGGTTCAAAAGTACCAAAAATTCGATCCCAAATTATAAACACATTACCATAATTCTTATCAATATACTCTGGATTAGAACCATGGTGAACACGATGATGAGATGGGGTATTAAAAATCCATTCTACAGGACCAAGAGTTCTAATCATTTGTGTATGCCCAACTACTCCCCAAAGAGTACTCAAGACACCACATACCGCAATCATAGTCGGGTCTAAACCCATTAATGGTAAAACAATAAAAAAAGGTATTTTAGAGATAGGTCCAAACCAAGCTTGTCGGAAAGAAACAGCAAAATTCATCTCTTCGCTTGAATGGTGACTCATGTGCACTGCCCAAAGAAAACGACTACGGTGAGACAAGCGATGGTAAAAATAGAAAACTAAATCAATTAATATAATAGTCATAAGCCAGAGAGACCAAGTTGGTAGGGTTCCAATTAAGTCAATAATACGAAATTGATAAAGATAGAAATGCAGACCTAAAGTACCGCCTTTTATTAATACATGCGTCACCATATTACCTACTAAAAGACCGATAGTAGCTAAAGTATCACCTACATTATAATATCCTTTTTGCTTCCAATGTGAGAAAATCGCCTCAATTACTATTAATAATAATACTAGTGGCGCTCCAAGAGCAAAAGCTTCATTGACTGTTATAGAAGACATAATTATTTATCTTTTACTAAATTTAAGGTCATTTTTACGTTTCCCCTATCACCGTATTTATCAGAATCTAGTGCTATTTCTTTGAACCCATATTTGTCATATAAGTTCCTTGCAATAATCAAGGAACTATTAGTAATTAAAACGATTTTCAATGCATTATTTTCTTTTGCGAAATTAATACACTGATCCATCAATTGATTAGCTACTCCAAGTCTGCGACATTCTTGTGCTACCGTCATTTTTGCTAACTCAAATATTCTATTATTCATATATACCATTGCGGCAGTAGCAATTACCTTATCATTTTTAATAGCAAAAAAAACTTCTCCTCCCTTATCAATAATATATTTCCCAGGATTAGATAGGTCATTTATATCTGACTCCTCTAATTGCCAAGATTCTTCAATCCATTCTTTATTTAAGGCATAAAAATCTGATATATATTCTTTTTTAAATGATTCAATTGATATGCGATCTTCTTTATGCATAATGATCAGTTTGGCCAGTATATATATTCATCGCCTTTTTCATATTTTTCACCTGTATGCTTATCAATTAATATTGGGGCATTAATAGCGCTTGGCCATAACGGCTCTACTTGCTCTAAGTTATGTGTATCGAGTAGCGCTTCTAATAATTGTACTTTTTCTGGATAGTCAGCAGCGACATTATTTTGTTCAGTTGGATCTTGTTCAAGATGAAACAACCACTTGTTATTAGGTTTATTTGTTCTAATCAATTTCCAGCCTTGATGGAGTACAGTCTGCTGATGTCCTTGTCTCCAAAATAAAGTTTCATGAAGTATACCTTTCTTGTCTCCAGTGATAAAAGGTAAAAAATCTACTCCGTCTAATGTTCTATCATTAGGAAGATCGGCATTTGCTGCAGCTACAATGGTATGAAAAATATCATTATGATGTACTGCGGGCATAAATTTCGTTCCAGCTTTAATTTGATTAGGCCACTTAGCCATAAATGGAATATGCATCCCTCCTTCAAAATGGGTCAGCTTCCACCCACGATAAGGTTTATTGATATCAGCAAGTTCGATATAACTCGCTCCTCCATTATCGCTGGTAACAATAATCAAGGTATTGTCTGTTAATCCATTTTCTTCTAATGCATCAACGATGCGTCCTACACTTCTATCTAATGCCTTAATCATACCAGAGTAGACTTGCAAATTATGCCCCTGAGTATGATGGCTAATAGATTCAACATCGCTTTTTAAAGCTTGCAATGGATTATGAACTGCCCAATGAGCTAAATACAGAAAGAAGGGTTGATGTTTATTTTTTTCTATTACTTGAATTGCTTCATCGGTGTAATAATCAGTAAGATATCCTCCTGGTGCAAAACTCGGACTTTTATTAAATGATGCACTAAATTGAGATCTAGACCAAATCATTTTATCGACAGGATGATCAAATTTTGAATTAACAACATTTTTATCATTTTCAGGTAAATAAAGTCCTCCATCCAAAAGCAAACTATCATCAAATCCTTGATCATTAGGATGGCTGCCATCTATTCGTCCTAAATGCCATTTTCCAACATGGGCTGTATAATAACCTGCATCCTGTAATGCTTCAGCAATAGTAATCTCTTCAGTGGGAAGACCTGCACTAAAGACATGTTTTGACACTGTGGCAATATTTTGATCTATCTCTGATTTAAGCTCTGGATTCTCAATCTCATTTATCCATTTGAACAATGTAAAAGCACCTGGAAAAAGTGGGGTAAATTCAAATCCAAATCGGGTGGAATAACGCCCGGTCATAATAGATGCTCTTGATGGAGCACATATTGCATTGGCTGCATATCCATTTTCAAAAAGAACACCTTCATATGCAATTTGATCAATATTAGGAGTCATTAAAGAGCCGCTTCCTGCTCCTCCGTTGTAAAGCGAGATATCATTAAATCCTAGATCATCTGCAAGAATTAAAATGATATTAGGCCTTGTATCCAATGTTTTATTTTCAAGAGAAGGGCCTTCTTGCCAATTGGAAGATCCTACAGATAGAACTGGCTTTACAATATTTAAAATTTTGGGAAGTGCCCAGACAGTAATATTAACTCTATTCTGCCAAGCTACAAGCCCCATGAATAATATAAAAAGTATACTAACTGTAATTTTTTTCATAGTGTATTTGTCTTTCATCTTTTAGCATTCCAATAGTTTCGTTCATAAATCTATTTCTATCTTCTCTGGTTTTAAAAACCCAAATACAAACAGTGTCTTTGCTGTGATAGATTGCTTTCAATTCATCATCAATATCACAAATTTCTTGTGGTATATCTGTTTTGATACAAATCATGTCATTCCCATTCAATTGTAGCCGGCGGCTTACCCGTACAATCATAAACAACTCTACTGACTGTTGAGATTTCATTGACAATACGATTAGAAACTTTTCCAATAAAGTCGTAAGGAAGATGAGCCCATGTGGCTGTCATAAAATCAACAGTCTCTACTGCTCTTAAAGCTAAAACATCTTCATATCTTCTCTCATCACCAACAACACCTACTGATTTTACAGGAAGGTATACAACAAAGGCTTGACTCAAAGAGTCATACAAGTTTGCTGCTTTTAATTCATCAATAAAAATCTTATCCGCTTTTTGTAATATGTCAATTCTATCTTTTGTTACTTCTCCCATAATTCTAATGCCTAATCCAGGTCCAGGAAATGGATGTCTTTTTAAAATGTGCTCAGGAGTATGTAATTCTTTTCCAATCTTTTTCACTTCATCTTTGAATAAATCTCTAATAGGCTCTACTAATTTCAAATCCATTCTTTCTGGCAATCCACCCACATTATGATGCGATTTAATTACGCTAGATTTATCTCCATCAGATGATGATTCAATCACATCTGGATAAATAGTCCCTTGTGCAAGCCATTGAACATCTTTAATCTTCTTTGCTTCTTTTTCAAAAACGTCAATAAATGTATTTCCGATAATTACTCTTTTCTTTTCTGGATCGGTCACGCCTTTTAGTCGATTCAGGAAAATATCGCTAGCTTCTGATAACTGAATATTAATTCCTAAGTCTTGAAACGTACTCATCACTTCTTCTACTTCATCCAATCTTAGTAACCCATGATCTACAAAAATACAAATTAGATTTTCTTTAATGCATTTATCTAACAGCATTGCAACTACAGATGAATCTACTCCACCAGATAAGCCAAGCAATACCTTGTCATTACCTACTTGATCTTTCACAGCAGCAATCATTGACTTTATGATGTCTGAAGTCTCCCAATTTTTTTCACATTTACAGACCGTATAAACAAAGTTACTTAAAATCTTTGATCCTTGATTAGTATGTGTGACTTCTGGATGAAATTGCAATCCAAACCATAACTTTTCTTTATTCTGAAATCCAGCAATCGAACAATTATCAGATTTTGCTATTGTAGTAAAATTATCAGGTAGTTTACCTACTTTGTCACCATGGCTCATCCATACATCTAGTGAATCATCAGTTAAATGAACTCCATCAAATAATATAGAGTGTTCTACTTGTTTTACATTGGCATGACCAAATTCTCTTTTATCAGAACTAACAACCATACCACCTAATTCTTGAGCCATCGTTTGCATTCCATAACAAATACCCAAGAGCGGAGTGTGAAAATCAAATAAGGCTTTATTAATTTTAGGTGTATTCGCTTTTGTTACTGTTTCTGGGCCTCCAGATAGAATAATACCCATCGGATTGAATGATTGAATCTTATCTGTATCAACATCACAAGGAAGTACGACAGAAAATACCCCAATTTCTCTTACACGTCGCGCAATTAGCTGTGTATATTGAGATCCAAAGTCTAGAATGATAATTGTATTATTATTCATTTTAAGAGAGATAATATGTTGTCTAATTTATTCTGTAAATTATTTCTATCTACTACCAAATCTATAAATCCTTTTTCTAATAAAAATTCTGCAGTCTGAAAATTATCTGGTAATTCTTGATTTATAGTTTGCTTAATAACCCGCTGACCAGCAAATCCAATTAATGCTTTAGGTTCTGCTATAGTAATATCTGCTTGCATTCCAAAGCTTGCAGTAACTCCGCCTGTAGTAGGATAGGTAAGAATTGAGATATACAGTCCTCCTTTTTTTGCAAATTTTGCTAAATGAGTACTTATCTTAGATAGCTGCATAAGTGATAGCGCACCTTCTTGCATTCTAGCACCGCCAGATTGACATAAAATAATTAATGGACAATTCTTTTTTGATGCAAAATTGATAGATTTGGAAATTTTTTCGCCTACAGCACTACCCATACTTCCACCTATGAATTTGAAATTCATAATTGAAATCACTATTTTCTTACTATTAATTGATCCATAATAACAATCCACTGCTTCTTTATTTTCTGGCACATTTTTTAAAATGTCTTCATATGTCTTATTGGCTTTAAAGTTTAACATATCGGTTGATAAGATATTTTCGAATAAAACTTCATATGCGTCATCAAGAATTATATCAATATACTTTTGACTAGAAATTGGAAAATGAAAATTACAATGATGGCAAATAAAATTTGCGGACTCTAACTCTGGACTATAAAGAATTTCACCGCAATTACATTTTTTCCATAAATCACTAGGCAGTTCTTTCTTATTCGAATCTTGAATATTTTTATCTTTTCTTGTAAACCAATTCATTATTTTCCCGTATTAAACGATCCTATGTAGTTAGGTACTAAGTTGTTAATAGATTTTGTTTTTAACAAATCAAAATTTTTCATCCCTATCTCTAATATATCTTTCACTGCAGGAGCAACAAGATTAACGTTTGAAGATAGGGTGTTAATACTATCGATTAAATGTTCTGGACCATAATACATTATCATTCCATTATTTTTTGATGATAAATCCTTAATAGATATTGATGTAGGATCTTCCTCTGAAATATAAGAATCATTTTTTAATATATACCTCGATTGATAAACTGTACTCCCATGTGAGTGTATGATAACTGTCACTAAATCTTCTGTAAGATCTTTTACTCTAGGCAACAACACTAAATCAAAAGTGGATATTGGAATAATAGGGATATTTAATGTGAGCGCCAATCCTTTAGCATAACTTAACCCTATTCTAAGTCCAGTGAATGACCCTGGTCCCATCGATACTGCAATTCCATCTAATTCCTTAAATGTTAATGACAGTTTATTCATCATTTTTTCTATCATGACAGGCAAGCTAGTTGCACTGTCGTTATTAATCGCTGAAGATGATTCATATATATCTTTACCGACACTAATAGCAACACTGCATTGCTTTGAAGACGATTCAATTCCTAGGATATTCATTATAGTATCGTTATCAATCTTTCATTATCGGATATATGTTCAAATTGTATTTCAATTTTATTGTTTATATCAATGCTCTCAATTAATTCTGGCCATTCTATTAATGTAATTGCTTTATGATTACTTAAATACTCTAATCCACCAATTTCTAAAAATTCACCTATTGATTTTAATCGATATAAATCAAAATGATATAAATATTGATCATTCAATGAGTATTCATTTAAAATTGGATAGGTTGGAGATAAAATAATATCATCAAAGCCTAATCCTTCAGAAAATCCTTTAGAAAAAGTAGTTTTTCCAGAACCTAGATCTCCTCTTAAGAGAATCACAGATCCATATGCTACTGAATGAGCAAAATTCTTTGCAAAATTAAATGTTTCTTCTGACGAAGTTGATTTGAATGATTTTGTTGACTGCATATTAGATGTAATATACAAATATAAAGAAAAAATAAATACCGGCAATGTCCTACTCTCCCACACTAGTCTCCCGTGTAGTACCATCGGCGCTATAGAGCTTAACTTCCGTGTTCGAGATGGGAACGGGTGTGGCCTCTATGCTATTGTCACCGGTAAGCTTTATGGAAATTTAATCGCGATTTTATCAGAATATTAAAACACAAGTCATAAAAAAACTATTGAGAAAAGCCTTCGAAAAATTAGTACTACTCGGCTGAATGCATTGCTGCACTTACACCTATAGCCTATCAACGTCGTCATCTCCAACGATTCTTATTATCTTACGATATGAGAAATCTAATCTTAGGATGGGCTTCGTGCTTATATGCTTTCAGCGCTTATCCCTTCCAAACGTAGCTACCCAGCAATGCATCTGATGATACAACTGGTAAACCAGAGGTTTGTCCACTTCGGTCCTCTCGTACTAGAAGCAGATTCCTTCAAATTTCTTACGCCCACAGCGGATAGAGACCGAACTGTCTC
>NZWP01000004.1 GCA_002701645.1 Fidelibacterota bacterium
AGTCTTCCAATGAGTCTTTTTTCTATATTTTTTATTTTTGGAATGTCTTTAAACTTTTGTTCTGCTTCTTGAACTCTGTTTTCCCCAATTGAAATAACTCCACCGGCTATCGCCGTGGAAACTTCTTCTGGAGATCTTTTTTTTGTAACGGCAACCAGCTTAACGTTTTGGTTGAGGGCCTTTGTTTTGTCTATTTGCTTTTTAACCGTCTTCAGGTTCTGGCTTGTTTGTTGGTTCATCTGGGCTTTTTTCTTCGTCTGACATAATTCTTGTAATAGAAGACACCTTAGTTCCTGCGCCAAGCTTAATAAGCCTAACGCCCTGCGTTGCTCTTCCGATGGCTCTTATTTGTGAAACGGGGAGTCGAATTAAAACACCTTGGTTGGTAATAATCATTAAGTCGTCTGTTCCAACAACCTCTTTAATTGTTATCATTTTACCAACCTTCTCTGTTGTCTTCATTGTAAGAACGCCCTTACCACCTCTTTTTTGTGCGCGGTATTGTGCAATTTCTGTTCTTTTCCCAAAGCCGTTTTCTGTTGCGACCAAAACAGTTCCCTCTCTTTTAATTAACAACATTCCAACAACTTTGTCATCTTCTGTGCTTAGAGTAATTCCTTTTACTCCCATTGTTTTTCTTCCGCTGGCCCTAATTTGTTCTTCAGAAAACCTTATAGCTTTTCCGTTTCTCGTTCCTAATAAAATATCGTTTTCTCCCGTAGAAACCCTTGCCTCAATAAGGCTATCTCCGTCTCTAATTTCTACGGCATATATTCCTTTTTTTCTTGGGTTTGAATATGCAGAAAGTTTTGTTTTTTTAACAATCCCTTTTTCTGTTGCCATAACAACAAAGTGATCATCGTGGAAGTGGTTTTGTTTTACCCCAATAAAGGCGCTTACCTTTTCATCTACCTCACAACCTATAAGGTTAACAATTGCTCTTCCCTTGGCCGCTCTTCCGCCCTCCGGAATGTCATAAACTTTAACCCAATAACACTTTCCTTTGTCTGTAAAAAACAAAATATAGCTATGCGTGTTTTCTACAAACAGGTGCTCTGTGAAGTCTTCGTCTCTGGAGGTTTGTCCTTGAACGCCCCTTCCGCCCCTTCTTTGACTTCTGTATGTGCTAACGCTAGTTCTTTTGATATATTGGTTGTGGGTTATGGTTAAAACCATATCCTCTTCCTTTATCATATCTTCCATTACAAAGTCTGCGGCTTTGTCTATTATTTCAGTTCTTCTTTCTTCTCCATATTTTTCTTTTATTTCAAGAAGCTCTTCTGTAATAATTTGTAGTCTTTTTGATTTGCTGTCTAAAATACTCTTTAGCTCTGTCATATATTTAATAATTTCTTTGTACTCGGATAGAATTTTTTCTGTTTCTAGCCCTGTCAATCTTTGTAGTTTCATATCTAAAATAGCCTGTGCTTGTTTTTCGGATAAATTAAAACCGCTTACCAGTCCAACTTTTGCAGTTTCTGGGTCTTTGCTTGTTTTAATTGTTTCAAGAACTTTATCTATATTATCTAGGGCAATTTTTAAGCCTTCTAATATATGCGCTCTGGCTTCAGCTTTTCTTAAATCAAATTCTGTTCTTTTTACAACAATGTCTTGTCTAAAAACAAGAAAAACTTCTAATAATTCCTTTAAAGACATGACCTTTGGCGCTCCATCTACTAGTGCAAGTAAAATAATTCCAAACGTGTCTTGAAGCTGTGTTTGTTTATATAGTTGGTTTAAAATAACCTCGGGAACGGCGTCTCTTTTTATTTCAACAACCACTCTCATTCCATCCTTGTCCGACTCATCTCTAAGCTCGGCAATACCCTCTATTTTTTTATCTCTAGCTAAAAAGGCTATTTTTTCAATTAAATTTGCTTTATTAACTTGAAATGGAAGTTCTGTTATAATAAGAGCATCTCTTCCTTTGCTGTTTGGTTCAACGTGGGCTGTGCCCCTCATTTTAACTTTACCTCTTCCTGTTTCATATGCGCTTTTTATGCCATCAAAACCAAGCGCTTTTCCGGCTGTTGGAAAGTCTGGTCCTTTGACATGTTTCATCAAGTCTTCTATATTACAGTCTGGGTTTTCTATAACCTCTATTAAACCGTTAATAACTTCTGATAAGTTGTGTGGTGGAATTTTTGTTGCCATACCAACAGCAATACCTTCGGATCCATTAACTAAAAGGTTTGGAAAAACCGCCGGAAGAACGGCCGGCTCTTTTAATGTTTCATCAAAATTGTTTGTCCAAGCAACTGTCTCTTTGTCAAGATCCCTTAAAAGTTCTCCTCCAATTTTAGACATTCTTGACTCTGTATATCTCATTGCCGCAGCCCTGTCTCCATCAACTGAACCAAAGTTTCCTTGGCCTTGAACTAATTGGTGTCTCATAGAAAATTCCTGTGCCATTCTAACCATAGCATCATATATAGAACTATCTCCGTGTGGATGATATTTACCCAAAACATCCCCAACGACTCTGGCAGATTTTTTATATGGTTTATTATGATAACAGCCCAGATCGTTCATTCCAAAAAGTATTCTTCTGTGAACCGGCTTTAGCCCGTCTCTTGCGTCCGGAAGAGCTCTGGCCGTAATTACCGACATTGAATAATTTAGGTAGCTTTCTTCTAGCTCTGTTAAAAGCTGTTTATCTAATATGTTGTCTCTTCCTATGTCCATTTTATATATCTATGTTTGTAGCAAATTTAGCTTTTTCTGTTATAAATTTTCTTCTATGTTCTACTTCTGTTCCCATTAATTCTCTAAATCTAACGTTTGTTTCTTCTTCTTGAATATGATCAACTGTTACCTGCAACAACGTTCTTGTTTCTGCGTTCATTGTAGTATCCCAAAGCTGTTCCGCATTCATTTCTCCAAGACCTTTATACCTCTGTATATTTATTTTTGCTTTTTCATTTTCAGATTCAAGCCTTTGAATTACAACATCTCTTTCTGCGTCTGTATAGGCATATCTCTCTTTGCGTCCTTGTTTAATTTTATAAAGTGGTGGCATTGCCATATAGACAAAACCGCCCTGAACAAGGCTCTTCATTTTTCTCCAAAAGAACGTTAATAACAGGGTTCTTATATGACTACCATCTACATCGGCATCTGTCATAATTACAACCTTATGGTATCTTAATTTTTCTGGATTAAAACTGTGTGGATCGTCTTCATCTTCTCCAAAACCACACCCAAGTGCCGTAATAATTGATTGAATTTCATTATTAGCTAAAAGCTTATCTTCTCTGGCTTTTTCAGAATTAATAACTTTTCCTCTTAGTGGTAATATTGCTTGGGTTCTTCTGTCTCTTCCTTGTTTTGCTGTTCCACCAGCAGAATCTCCCTCAACTAAAAAAATTTCACACTGCATGGGATCTTTATTTGAACAATCTGCCAACTTTCCTGGAAGGGTTGTTGATCCTAATCCAGATTTTTTTCTAACCAGTTCTCTTGCTTTTTTTGCTGCAATTCGTGCCCTGGCCGCCTCTGCAGCCTTTTCAATAATTTTTTTACCAACCTTAGGGTTTTGTTCTAAAAACGCCTGTATACCATCATAAACAACGTTATCTACTAATCCCCTAACTTCACCGTTCCCAAGTTTTGTCTTTGTTTGGCCTTCAAATTGTGGTTCTTGAACTTTAATAGAAAGAACCGCAGTTAAACCCTCTCTAAAATCGTCACCAGAAAGACTAAATTTTTCATTCTTTTTTGTTTTAATTAAATCGTTTTTATTGGCATAATTATTTAAAGATCTTGTTAGTGCGGATCTAAAACCAGAAAGATGTGTTCCTCCTTCTATTGTGTTAATATTATTTACAAAAGAAAATATATTGTTATTATAATTTGTACTGTATCTAAGAGCTAAATCAATAGGAACCTCAATATTATCTTTTGAAACAACAATAATTTCATTATGAATAAGATCTTCTTCTCCGTCTAAATATTTAACAAAATCAGATAATCCTCCTGGAAAACAATATTCAACTGAAGTTTCTTCTATTTCATTTTTTAATATTATAGATAAATTTTTGTTTAAATAGGCTAATTCTTTTAATCTTCCTTTTATTGTATCTTCTTCAAATTGTCTATGAGTAAAAACAGAGTGATCTGGTTTAAAAGTTATAATAGTTCCCCTTTTTGAACTTTTACCAACTTTTTCTACGCCGGTTATAGCTTTTCCTATTTTATATTCTTGTTTATAATGAAATCCATCTCTGTGAACTTCTGCAATAAGGTGTTCAGAAAGGGCATTTACAACAGAAACACCAACACCATGAAGACCTCCTGAAACTTTATATGTATTTTTATCAAATTTTCCACCAGCATGTAAAATAGTCATAACAACCTCTAATGCTGGTTTTCCTTCTTCTTTATGAATTTCAACAGGAATTCCTCTTCCATCGTCTTCTATAGAAATTGTTCCATCTATTTTAATGGTTACAATTATTTTTTTACAAAAACCCGCTAAAGCTTCATCAATACTATTATCAATAACTTCATTTACAAGATGATGATAACCTCTTTTACCAACATCTCCAATATACATAGCTGGTCTTTTTCTAACAGCCTCTAATCCTTTTAATACAGATATTTTATCTGCACCATAATTATTTTTATTACTCATTTATTCTCACTGGCATTAATAAAATTATGGTTTTTTGATCATTTTCTTTTGGTAAAAAAAGGGTTGCTGAATTTGCATCTTTAAATGTAAAAAATATTTCTTCTAATGGATATTTTGCAACAGCTTCTTTTAAATATAGAGCATTAAAACCTATAGCTATTTCTTCTCCTTTATATTCTGCAGATTTTATTGGAGCATAAACAGTTTTACTTTCTGGTTGGTTAACACTTTTAAAATAAACTTTACCTTCTGAAAAATTTAAAGATATTTGATTTGTATTTTTATTTGTAGCAATAGACGCTGCTTTTATATTATTCAACATCTCTGTTTTTTGTGCAGTTAATTCTTGTGGATTATTTTGTGGAATAACCGCATTATAATTTGGAAATTTTTCATCTATTATTTTAGAATAAAAAACATCCTTTCCATTATTAGAAAAAACGTGATCTTCACTAAAAATTAAAGATGTTTCATTTTTTCCTTCAAGAAAAGTATTTAATATATTTAAATATTTTTTTGGAATAATATATCCCTTTTGAATATTTGTTTCATTTTGTCTCGTAATTTTTACTAATCTATGCCCATCAGTTGCAACAAAATCTATTGTATCTTCAGAAAAATTAAAATAAGCCCCATTAAGAGCTGGTTTTGTAGGTTCAGCATTAATTGCATATAATAAAGACCCAATAATATTTTTTAATTTATTTGTTTCAATTGTAAAAAGGGCTTCGTGTTTATTTTCTGGAATTTCTGGATATTCTTGAAAAGGAATTGTTGGAATATCAAAAGAAATACCTTTTTCTGATTTTATATTTATGTGTGGTCCTGCAATATCTATATCAACCCTACCTTCATCAATTACAGAAATAATATCATTAACTTCAGATGTTGGAAACAACCCTTCCCCATTTGTATTAACAGATGCAGTAATTTGTGTTTTAATTCCAACTTCTAGATCTGTTGAATGTAGAGTAACCCCATGAGCTCCTGAAGATATATAAGTATAATTAACTAAAGGATTTTGAGATTTTATTTGGGTAGTTTTTGTTAATTTTGAAAAAGCGGATTGAAGTTCTTTTTTTGTGGTTGAAATGTTCATATTTAGCTATCAATTATATAAAAATAGTTAGTTTTTAACAAGCCTTAATTAGGTGCACCTTCTATTGCCTAATTAAAAGAAAATTGATTTTTGACCTATTTTAAAGAGTTTATTCTCTAAAAATAGTACTTATTATTATTAAGTATTTATATATATAAAAATAAACACTAATAATAATCACCTTAATATGTTAATAACTATATTTTAAATAAAGATATATAGAGATAAAAGAATATATAATATTTATTAACAAAAAAGATAAATATGTTGTTAATAATATGTTGAAAAGTAATTGTTAAAATTAAAAGGTATTAATTATTTATTTGTGGATAAGTAAGTGGATTTCTTTTTATATAAAATTTATTTTTTATTTTTTCAATCCAATTTAAGTACCAATCTGTTTTTTTTTGGTTTAATGCCATTTGTTCTAAATCTATCCAATTTTTTTCTAAACTAGGTAATCCACCATCTATTTTTTCATCAACCCAAATAATATGATATCCAAACTGGGTTAGAACTGGAGCACTTGGAGTATTAAGAGAAACATTTTTAATTACAGTTATAAGTTCTTTAATTTGATATTCTTCTAAATTTATCATACCCATATAACCACCCTTTGGACCACTTGTTGTGTCATCTGATAATTCTTTTACTTTTAATATAAAATCATCTTTATTTTTTATTTCTTTGACAAGAGAAGCCATTTTTTTATAAGTTATATTTTTATCTTCTTCTGAGATATTAACACTAATTAATATATGTCTAGCACTTACTTTTTCACCAGTTCTTTGTAAAACCTCAATTAAATGATATCCAAACTGAGTTTTAACTGGTTCACTTAAAATATTAATATCAAGAGTAAATGCAATTTTATCAAATTCTTGTACAAAAGTTCCTCTTGGAACATAACCTAATTTTCCCCCATTCTCTTTAGAACCAAGATCTTCTGAATATTTTTTTGCTGCATTTTCAAAAGAAAGTCCAGAAATAATTTCTTCTCTAATTTTTTTTGTTTTTAATAAAGCTTTTTCTAAAGAATTCTCAGAAGGTTTAATTTCAAGTAAAAGATGTCTTGTTTTATATAGAGTTGGAAAAGGATCTATACTATCTTTATAAGTATTATAAAAACTAATAACTTCCCCCCTTGTTATAGAAATTCCAGACGTTAAACTTGCTGTATATTTTTCAGCCAAAAGTTTTCCTTTCATATCGTCTCTATAAGCTCTTTTAAAATCAGAAATTTTTCTTCCCAAAGCTAATTCAGCCTCTTCTTTTCCTCCCGCTTGAGTAATAATATTTTCTATTTGTCTATCAAGAGCCCTATCAACATCCCTATCTAAAACCTCAACAGAATCTACTTCAGCCATTTTTATAATAACCAATTGTTCTATCATGCTTTCAGATGAATCTAAAAGAAGTTTTTTATATTTTTTTGGACTAGTGGTAGGGTTTATTTGTTGTTGTGCTGCAAGGGCATTTGCCGCCAAAACAACATCACTTAAAAGAACAATTTTTCCCTCAACAACAGCAGAAACGCGATCAAGAAGAATATTTTCTTGAGTAAAAGAAATATTTAACAATAATAATATTAATAGTTTTTTAATTTTTATCTCCAGTTTTTTGTTTCACGTGAAACGAACGCTTTAAATATACTAATAAAATAGATATATCTGTTGGCCTAATACCTGGAATTCTTTGTGCTTGACCAACAGTTTCAGGCAAAAGAGACAAAAGTTTTTCTCTCCCCTCGTTTGAAATGCTTGTTATTTTTTTATAATCAAAATCTTTAGGTATTAACATTTCTTCATATATTTTTAATTTTTCAATTTCTTCTTTTTGTCTATTTATATAACCACCATATTTAATTATTGTTTCCGCCTCAAATAAAATTTCTTCAAAATGAAGAGGAAAGTCTTTTTTAATATTTTTAAGAGGGGGGAGGAAAAAATTTTCTATTTTTACGGCAGGCCTTTTTAATAGTTGGGATATTTTTACAGGCTCTGAAATTTTTCTTTCCCCCAAAGAAAGAAGTATTTTATTAATTTCTTTTGGAGAGATATTTTCTTTTTCTAAATAAGTTACAACGCTTAATGTTTTTTTTGTTTTTTTATCCAAAGAACATAAAAGGCTTAAGTCTAAAAGGTTTAAATTTTTTGAATATTCTAAAAGTCTTTGATCTGCATTTGAAGCTCTAAGTTGAAGTCTGTATTCTGCCCGAGAAGTAAACATTCTATAAGGCTCATTTGTATCTTTTAAAACCAGGTCATCAACAAGAACCCCAATATAGGCATCATTTCTTTTTAAAAGAAGGGGAGGCCCGTCTAATATTTTTTGTGCAGCATTAATTCCAGCTAAAAGCCCCTGTGCAGAAGCCTCTTCATACCCAGAGGTTCCATTTATTTGTCCTGCAAAAAAGAGACCAGAAATCCCCTTAGTTTCGAGGGTTCTTTTTAGTTGAGATGGAAAAAAGAAGTCATATTCTATAGCATACCCAGGCCTTAAAAATTCTACAGATTCTAAACCTTCTACGGTTTGTAAACAACTAAGCTGAACGTCTTCTGGTAAGCTTGTTGAAAAACCGTTTACATAAATTTGTTTTGAGTTTGTCCACTCCGGTTCTAACTGTAAAACGTGACTTGGATTTTGAGAAAATTTATAAACCTTATCCTCTATAGAAGGACAATATCTTGGCCCAGTTGCCATAGTTTTTCCAGAATACATAGCAGACTTTGAAAGGTTTTTTAGTATTAGTTCATGGGTTTTTTTGTTTGTTTTAAAGGCAAAGCAGGGTTCGTCTTTTGGGGAAAAGTTGTTGGTTTTATAAGAAAGAGCTTTAGGGTTTTTATCTCCATAACCCGCCAAACCAACAGACCAATCAACAGAAGATTTTTTTATTCTTGGAGGCGTTCCAGTTTTTAATCTTCCCGCACTAAACCCGAGAGAAGATAAAGATTCTGTAACTCCTTCAGATCTTTTTTCATCTAACCTACCAGCCTTAATCTTTTTTTCACCAATATGTATTAGTCCATTTAAGAATGTTCCACAGGTTAAAATGGTTGAGCGACAGAAAAGCTCAAATCCATCAGAAAAAACAACAGAAGAAACAGCCCCACCCACCTCTTTTATTTTAACAACCTCACCCTCAAAAACGGTAAGCCCAACTGACTCTATATGTTTTTGAGCAACCTTTTCATATTTAATTTTATCTATTTGAGAACGGGGAGACCAAACAGATCGACCCTTAGAAAGATTTAGGGTTTTGCTTTGTAGGGTTGCCTGGTCTGCAAAAAACCCCATAACACCACCCAAAACATCTAACTCGCGAACCATTTGTCCTTTTGCTAGGCCCCCAATTGCCGGATTGCAAGACATTCTTCCTATTGCTAAGGTGTTCATAGAAACTAAAATAACATCAACCCCCAATTTATGTGCAATAAGGGCGGCTTCAATACCCGCATGTCCACCCCCAACAACAACCAAATCACACTTGTTTTTTTGCCGTTTCACGTGAAACTATTTTCCAACACAAAACGAAGAAAAAACGCTATCCAACACATCGTCTTTTGTGGTTTTGTTTGTTATTTCATCTAAAAAGGATAGAGCAAAATTTAAATCTTCCACAACCAACTCTAATTCACCCGATTTTTTTAAAGATTCCCTTGCAACGCATAAGTGTTTTTCAGTTTTTTCTAAACAGGAAAACTGTCTTTGTGAGGTTATAATAAACCCAAAATC
>NZWP01000005.1 GCA_002701645.1 Fidelibacterota bacterium
ACCTTAGCACAGGATAAGCCTCTAATTGCTTATAAAAGTTGGGATATCAAGAATTCAATCCAAGTAGATTCAATTAGCGCATTGATTAGTGAGATTAAAAATTGTCTAAATCAATAAAAGTCGGTATTTGTCAGGTTAATCCTATCTTAGGAAACTTTGATTATAATTATCAGAAGTTGTTAGATAACTATAATCAAGCTATTGACAAAGGAGCAAATTTAGTGATTTTCCCCGAAATGGTTGTTACGGGATATCCGCCGCAAGATTTACTTTTTTCAAAATCTTTTATTAAGAAAAACTTAGAAGTATTACATAATTTTTCTAAAAAAGTCTCTTTCCCATGTATTGTAGGATTTATTGATGAAAAGGATGGAAAATTATTTAATTCAGCTGCAATCTGCGAAAAAGGGAAGGTAGTCAAAGTTTATAATAAAATTCTTCTTCCTAATTATGACGTTTTTGATGAAAATCGCTACTTTGAAAATGGATCTGAAATTGGTGACTTTAAAATCGATATTGATGGAACTGATTTTAATTGTGTTGTACAAATATGCGAAGATTTATGGGAAGATAATTATAGTAGAAAGCTTTCTGAAGAAATTGTTACAATGAGTCCAGATCTTATTGTGAATATCTCGGCTTCTCCATATCATAAGAATCGTAAAAATATTCGAAAAGATTTAATCATGAAAAAATTTGGTGATGCTAATTGTCCTTTTGTGTATTGTAATCTTATTGGCGGACAAGATGAGCTTATATTTGATGGAAATTCTATGGTATTTAACTCAGATATGAATTTAATAGCTGAGGGAAAGAATTTTGAAGAAGATTTAATTATTGTTGATACAGATTCTAGCTTAATAAATGAAAGTGAAGTAGAGATTAATAATGAAATTTATAGTGCATTAACACTTGGAATTAAAGATTATTTTTCTAAAACTGGTCATCAAAGAGCAGTAATAGGTTTGAGCGGTGGAATAGATTCTGCGCTGGTAGCATGTCTTGCTGTTGATGCGCTTGGATCAGAGAATGTTTATTTAGTTTCTATGCCTTCAAGATTTTCTAGTGAGCACAGTAAAACTGACGCAAAACAATTAGCACAGAATTTAAATGCACATTTTGATACAGTTGATATCGATAGTTTATTTGAGAAATATTTAGATGTACTTAATCCAAAATTTAAAGGATTAGAGAGTAATGTTACTGAGGAGAATATTCAATCAAGAATTAGAGGAAACATATTAATGGCATTTTCCAATAAGTTTAGTTGTTTAGTATTATCTACAGGAAATAAAACAGAGCTTGCCCTAGGATATTGTACTCTTTATGGAGATATGAGTGGTGGATTGTCAGCTATTGGAGATTTATCAAAAACAGAAGTTTATAATCTTGCAAAATGGAAAAATAAAGTAAGTAATAATATTATTCCTGATAGTTCTATTACAAAACCACCATCTGCAGAATTGGCTCCAAATCAAATAGACCCATTTGATTATGATTTAATTAGCCCTATTGTTGATAAGATAGTATTGGGAGAAGATATATCAAAAGATGTAGCTGATACTGATTTAGGCGATATAGCTATGAGAATCAATCATAACGAACACAAAAGAAGACAAGCTGCACCTGTATTGCGTATAAGTAAAAAAGCTTTTGGAATGGGTAGAAGAATGCCGATAGTGAATCATTTTGATGAGTAATATTAGTTTAATCCGTAACTTTTGTATTATTGCCCATATCGATCACGGGAAATCAACCTTAGCAGATAGATTGCTCGAACATACTGGTACAATTTCTAAGAAGAATATGCAAGATCAGGTTTTGGACAATATGGAGTTAGAACGCGAAAGAGGCATCACTATTAAAAGTCATTCAATTCGCATTAATTATAAAGATTATATACTCAATCTTATTGATACCCCAGGACATATTGATTTTACTTATGAAGTTTCTAGAACATTATCTGCTAGTGAAGGAGCATTATTGATTGTAGATGCCGCACAAGGCATAGAAGCTCAAACTGTAACCAACTATTTGCTAGCTTTAGATAATGATTTAACAATTATTCCAATAATCAATAAAGTAGATTTGCCTAATGCAGATATTGAGAATGTCACGAACCAGATTGTTGAACTTACTGGTTGCAAAGAAGAAGAAATATTGCTTGCTAGCGCTAAAAACGGAGAAGGTATTCAAGGCATAATTGATATAATTATTGATAAAATTCCTCCACCAGAACCTCCCAAAAATGATGCTTTTAAAGCATTAATTTTTGACTCAATTTATGATAGATATAGAGGTGTTGTAGCTTATATTCGTGTTTATGAAGGATCTGTTAGTCGAGGTAGTAAAATTAAATTTTTTTCTCATAATACTTATTATGATGTCGATGAAGTAGGTCATTTTGTAATTGATAGAAAAAAATCTGATTCTTTGAAAGCTGGAGAAGTGGGATATATTATTGCAAATGTTAGAGATATAGAACATGTGTTACCTGGCGATACAGTAACGAATGTAAAGAAGCCATGCAAAGAGGCTCTTCCTGGATTTCAGAAAATTAAACCAATGGTATTTTCTGGACTATTTCCAGCCGATGCGGCAGAATATGATGATTTACGCACTGCGCTTGAAAAATTAAAATTAAATGACGCTTCCTTGTCATTTGAGCCGGAAGTGAGTGATGCATTAGGATTTGGATATCGATGTGGTTTTCTAGGCCTATTGCATATGGAAATAATACAAGAAAGACTAGAAAGAGAATTCAATCTTTCAATTGTTACTACTAGTCCAAATGTTAAATATTTGGCAAATCTTAAAGATGGTAGCCAAATTGAGGTACAACGACCTGCTTTATTGCCAGAACCAAAGATTTTAGACAGTATAATGGAGCCAATTGTTACTGCAGAAATTTTAACTCCGGTAGACTATATTGGTAATGTCATGAAAATTTGTCAAGAGAAAAGAGGTAAGTATAAATCAACTTCTTATCTTTCCAGCTCTAAAGTTCAATTGATTTATGAGTTACCTCTAGGTGAAATATTATTTGATTTTTATGACAGTATTAAGTCTGGATCAAAGGGATATGCATCATTTGATTATACTTTTAAGGAATATAAAGAGAGCAAGCTAGATAGATTGGATATTCTTATTAATAAAGAGCCGGTAGATGCCCTATCAATGATTTGCTCAAAAAAAGATTCTTATCACAGAGGATTAGCTCTTTGTCAAAAACTTAAAGAGTTAATTCCTAGACATCAAATTCAAATCCCAATTCAAGCATCTGTTGGTACTAGAGTAATTGCACGTACTAATATTGCTCCATTTAGAAAGAATGTAACTGAAAAACTATATGGAGGAGATATTACTCGAAAAAACAAGCTATTACAGAAGCAGAAAAAAGGAAAAAAGAGAATGAAAATGATTGGAAGAGTTGAAGTTCCACAAGAAGCATTATTAGCTGTTTTAAAGATTTGATATGATCCAAGATTATTTTCAAAAATCTAAATCTCCTTTCTATGGTTTTGTTATTACCTTGCCTATTTTTTTAATATATGAACTAGGTCTTTTTTTAATGAGAGGTACTGAATTCAATTATATTAAAAATGGAGCTGATGTTTTAATAGAAAATGCTATTTCAACGCTAGGATTTGATATTTTTTATATATCATCCAGCTTATTTTTAATGGCATTTTTTATTATAGCCTATTACCAGAAAAAAAATTATGATTCTTTCAAGATATACAAATCATACCTCTCTCTAATGTTATTTGAATCGTTGATTTATGCTTCTTTATTGCTTTTTTTGCTTGGAAACATGGGTCTTTACTTAATGGATGTTTCTGTTGAAAATATACAATTCAATCTAATCTTATCATTAGGAGCTGGAATTTATGAAGAGTTAATATTTAGGGTATTTTTGCTTTTTATTCTTTATCGACTAGTTAAGTTCATTTTTAAGTCCATGGGTCATTTTTCCACACAATTTTTTGCTTTATTTTTATCTTCTATTTTATTTTCCTCATTTCATTTCATGGGCGCAGAATCATTTACTCAAGATGCATTTACAATTCGATTTATTGCTGGAATATTATTAGGATTTTTATATATCAATAGAGGTTTTGGTATTACAGCTATCACTCATTCATTTTATGATATATTTGTTATTTTTCAGTTAACTTAGCATATGAGAAAAATAATGTTTTTTATCCTGTTTTCAGGGTCAATTTTTGGGCAATCTGTAATTGATACATTGTCTATAACTGTATATCCAGAGTTTTCATATCCTGGAGTAGCAATAGAATACAAGTTTGATACAGATTCGATGTCACAATACGATTTTCACATACCTAGTGAAATCGATTCAGTCTTATATACAATATCAAATAATGAATCTGAATTTGAAAAAATTGTAGAGATAAACGATAATATTTTGACTACAATCAAGCAAGCTGGCAATCATACTATTTATTTATTTTTAGACAAATTTATTAACGATCCAGGTCCTAGAGATTTTTTATACTTATTTGAATCTGCTACAAGCGTAGATGCATTAATACTAAGTTTTCAAGTACCATTTGCTGCAAAAGACTTTATTGCTGATGCAGGAAATGTCAAATTAGAAAAAATCCGCGATCAGAATGGATTGACATTTATGCAAGGTATAGATAGCAATTATTCAAAATTTGATAAGAAAGAACTGTTTTTTAGTTATTATAACCCACATGGATTTACATCCATTCAGTATGCTGCCAATATAAGCACTGAAAATACATCTCTAGAACCACCAATCACTGCAAGCGAAAGATTTGTTAGGTATCCCTTTTTAACATGGGAACCAATGGTTATTTTCCTATTATTAACTTTAGTAATGGTATTTTTATATGAATTATCCAATAGAAAAGAAAAAAATGATTAAATATTTATCACTTTTTATTTTTTGCATAGCAATCTTTAGTTGCGATATAAAAAAGGATGCAATAGGCGCAAACGATGACCTCATTGTTCTTGCTGCTAAAGAAGATAGGGATGATATACGAAGTTTGTTATCTATCGTATTTAATGACACTCTTTTAACGCCCGCACCAGAACCTTTTTACAATGTAAAATTTGCAGATCCTAATAGCTATGATGCACTGAAGACTCAGACCAACTTGATTATTGCTTCTATTGGAGACTATGAACTAAATCCTGCCACTAGGCTCGTTAGAGATTTATTAGGAAAAAAGGCGTTTGATAATACATTAGAAAATAATCCAGTTGTTTTATCTAGAGATCAATTTGCTAAGAATCAATTATTTATGATATTGAGCGGTGCTAAAGCAAGTGACATCAGAGAATACTTATTAAAGAATGGAAGTTCAATTAAAGATAAATTTGATAAAAATTTTGATAAAAAGCAGTCTCAGTATTTCTTAACATCTAAACGACAGGAGGAGCTAGAATCTGAATTGTTATCAGATTACGGATGGAGTATTAATTTGCCATGGGGTTGGGAGATGATAAGAAATAATCCAGACTCAAATTTTGTATGGATTGGTCAAGAAATGCCATTTAGATGGATCGCTGTACAATGGAGAGATGGAAATCATTTCTCGCAAGAAAATGCAATTGATTTTGGAAATAATTTTCCTCAAACATATTTTAAATCACAACAATATAATAAAGAATTCTTGTCAATTGATTGGGTAGATTATCGAGATGATGCAGCCTATAGATTGTCTGGATTATGGGAATCTATCGATGAGGCAAAAGGAGGTCCATTTGTAGGATATTTATTTTATGACTATGCGTCTGATAAAACATTTTATGTAACATATATGGTTTTCAATCCAGGCGGGAAAAAAGCATTTTATATGAAGCAAATGGAATTATTTTCTAAAACACTTAAGACAAATTAATGAAAAAATTAGTTATACTTCCTACCTATAATGAATCAAAGAATATCAGTAATATTATTGATATGCTTTTAAACCTAGGCATAGATATAGATATTTTGATTGTAGATGATAATTCTCCAGATAATACAGCTCAAATTGTTAAGCAATATAATAGCAGTAATGTTTTTATAGAAGAAAGAGCAGAAAAAAATGGTCTAGGTTCTGCATATATACATGGCTTTAACTGGGCCTTAGAAAATAGGTATGATAAGATTATTCAAATGGATGCTGACTTATCTCATGATCCAAGTGAAGTTCCCGCCATGTTTGATTTATTAGATAGTTATGATTTAGTCATAGGAAGTAGATATGATGGTGGATTACGAGTTATAAATTGGCCAATCAGTAGGCTTTATATCAGTTATTTTGCTAATCTTTATGCGAGATTGATTACAGGAGTACCTATTAAAGATTTAACTGCTGGTTTCAAAGGGTGGAAATCGGAAACCTTACACTTAATTAATTTTAATGAAAGTTCATCGCAGGGTTATTGTTTTCAGATCGAGACATCATTTCGAGCTTATCAAAAAGCTTGTAAGTTAGTTGAACATCCAATAGTATTTACAGATCGTACTGTTGGCGAATCTAAAATGAGTAAAAACGTAATGATTGAAGCCATTTTTAAGGTCTGGTTATTTGGATTTTGGAGATTATTTAAACTAAAAAAATAGATGAAAAAACATTATTTAACTTTCGAAAAATCTTTAAAAGATTTAGATCATGATATTGATAATTTAATTTCTATCGATTCCGAATCTGATAAATTAAATCAATTAAAGGCAGAGAGGAATGAGAAAGAAAAAGAAATTTTTTCAGATTTGAGTGCATGGGAGACAGTGCAGATCGCTAGACATCCTAATAGACCTTATACATTAGACTATATTGATGCGTGGTGTGATGATTTTATTGAATTGCATGGCGATAAAGCATTCGCTGATGATCACGCTGTAATAGCAGGTATTGGTACGATTGGTACACATCGAGTAGCTATTATAGGACAACAAAAAGGTAGAAATACAAAAGAAAATCTACATAGAAATTTTGGGATGATGAAGCCTGAAGGCTATCGTAAAGCATTACGTGTTATGAAGATGGCAGAAAAATTTAATTTACCTATTGTGACTTTAATCGATACTCCAGGAGCTGATCCAGGTATTGCAGCAGAAGAGAGAGGTCAAGGATACGCTATTGCAAATAATTTAATAGAAATGGCTTCCATAGATACACAAATTTTATCCATAGTTATTGGAGAGGGTGCCAGCGGTGGCGCTTTAGGAATTGGTTTATGTGATAAAATGTTAATGTTAGAAAATACTTGGTTTTCAGTGATTACCCCAGAAGGCTGTGCCTCAATTTTATGGAAAGATTCTTCGAAAGCTCCAGAAGCAGCTGAGGCATTGAAGCTTAGGCCTAAAGATCTGATGGAATATGATATTTGTAATATGATTATCCATGAGCCAATAGGTGGCGCACATCGTCATTTTGATGAAACCATTTTGATTGTAAAAAATGCTGTTATTAATGAAATTGATTCTTTTGAGAAAGATGCTAATACCACTTATTTAGATTCTAGAGTAGCTAGATATGATAAGTTGGGTGTTTTTAGAGAATTTTAATAGAAGTCAAAACGATAATCTTCAATCTCAGATTCGTCGCGAAGTGCTTGCAACCAATGACCCCAAATTAAATTTTGTCTTTGAATAATTAAACTGAACTTTAATGATTCTTCCTTTTCTTCAAAGTCTGATTCATTTACTTCATCAACTTCTAATACTTTAATAAATACTTGTCCTCTTATTGTTGGAAGTGGGCCAAATACATCACCTGTATTGGCATTAAGCAATGCTCCAGCTACATAGTTACTTTTTCCAATTGATTCAAAACTTCCTACTAAATTTCCACTATCTTCTGCGATGTATTCAAAGTCAGGATGATTTTTAGATATATCAGCAAGCGTTATTGTTTCGCTATCAAGTTCTTTTAAAATATCTTGCGCAATATTTTTAATATTTCTTTCTTTAGTTTTTGCTAAATATTCTGCCTTCAATTCTTCTTTAACTTCTTCAAAATCCACTGTTTCTTCTTTTGATATAGAGTCTAAATAGAAGATAAGAAAATAATTATCGTTGCTTACTACGTCAGAGATATCACCAGGATTACTATTAAAAGCAAACCTTACAGCATTTCTTGCAACTCCAATATCTTGAATAAAGATTGACTCTTTTTGCACTCCGCTCGCATCACCAATAGTCATTCCTAGAGAATCTGCTAATTCAATAAATCCATTTTCTTTAGCGTCTAAAGAAAAAATGCTAGCCGTATCACTTAAATTGCTTTCAGTGTCTTTGCCGGGAGATACAGTTAAAAGAATATGAGAAGCATCGACTTGTTCTGTTCCATCTTCTAATGTTTTTTTATCATTTACTTTAATGACATGATAACCAAAATTTGTTAATACAGGACCAACCAAGTCACCCGATTTAGCTTCAAAAGATGCTTTGTCAAATTCTGATACCATTTGACCTTTATTAAACCATCCAAGTTTTCCACCTTTTAGCGAATCAGCGTTCATGCTATTGCTAGGGTCTTCAGTATACATATTTGCTATATTAGCAAAACTTTCACCTTGATTAATACGGTACATTAAATTTTCAGCTTCAAGCTTTGTACGTAGTGAATCATTAGAGCTAGAAACTATAGGCCACTTAACATATTTCATATAACGCATTTCTGACTGTTTATAATCTTCAATGTTTTCATCATATAATTCAGTTAATTCTTGATTAGTAGGTCGACCTGACATCATACTATCAAAGAAATCATTGCCATCTAGAGCTTTATCTGTGATATGTAGTATTTCAATTTTATAGTTTATAAATCGAGATCTGTAACTATCTATAATATCTTGTTCTGAACTAGAGGCGCTATTAATAACTAATTGTTGAAGCTTATAATTTGGAAGATAGACATCTCGCATAAATTCTTCAATTGGACGCCAATCTAATTCTCCTGGATTGAGAATTGCATCCATATATTTTTCTAAATCAAATCGTCCGGCAGTCTGAAAAGCGGTACTTCCTCGCAAGAATGCAGGGGGATTATTCTGAAGCTGATACAGAACTTCTTCGTCGCTTACAACAATATTATTTTTTTCAATTTGATCTTGAATTAGTAAGTCTTGTATAATTCTTTCCCAAACTACTGCACGAATATATTCTCTATCTTCATCAGATATATCTTGTCCAGATTGGGACTGTAACCTGATAATTTCGTCACTGACCAAACGGTTAAAATTTTCATATAAAATTGGTTTACCATTTAATGATCCAACATGACTTCCATTTTGTTGACCGAAGATATCGCCAATGCTAGCTCCGCCTACAAGGCCACCAATAGCCATACTTGTAACAAAGAGAACTAAAATAGTCCACATCACTACTTGCATTCGATTACGCATGTTTGTAATAATACCCATAAGCATGGAATTTATATAAGCATAGATGGGAAAGCAAAACTATTTACATAAACTATTTACGTGATTTTGTTTGAAAAACTCGGTATTATTGTTCCATGCGTTTTTTATTACTCATATTGTTGTTGACACCAGGAATTTCTCAAAATAAGACAATTGAATTAAATAATATTCTCGATGGCACATTTCGTACATCTGGAATAGGAAGTTATAATTGGGTTAATGGAGAAGATGCTTACTATTTCTCAAAAAAAGATTCGTCTGCAATGAATTTCTTTAAATACAATATAGCTTCTGATGATACCACTCAAACTTTCTCAATTGAGGCTGAGAAAATTAATCAATTCAGCTATACTTTTAGCCCAGATCAAACAAAGTTATTATTAAAAACAAATACTATCAGATTGTGGAGGCATTCATCATACGGAACTTATTATGTGTATGATATTCAAAGTAAAAGTCTTAAACCTGTATCTAACAATTCAGATAGGCTTAGAAATGTTAAATTTTCGCCTGATAGCAAACATGTTGCTTATGTGCGTGAAGACAATAATTTGTATCTTTACACTTTAGAGGCTAGCCAAGAATCACAATTAACCTTTGATGGTAGTGACACTATATTGAACGGTCATTTTGGTTGGGTTTATGAAGAAGAGTTTGGAAATTATGATGCTTATAGATGGAGTCCTAATAGTCAATATATTTCATTTTTTCGAGAAGATCAGTCTATGGTAAGAAAATATCCATTAATTGATTATGAGACTAAATACCCAACAATAAAATATATTTATTATCCTAAGGCGGGAGAAGATAATCCTGAAATTTCAATTGGATTAATCGATATAGTCAATCAAACTTCTTCTATTCAGGATTTACCTCAAGATACTTACTACGTCCCAGATATGGTTTGGCAGCAAGGTACAAGTAATCTTTTTATTGGAACTCTCAATCGCAAGCAAAATGATTGGAAGCTCTATAGGCATGATTTAGAGTTAAATCAAAACAATTTGATATTGAATGATACTAGTGATACGTGGATTGATAATGATGCATTTCTTATTCCTGAAAATTTAGGTAGTTGGTCTTCTAGGGGAGGTTTTAGTTTTGCAATTATGCAGGATGGTACAATAGTATGGACATCTGAAAGAGATGGATTTAACCATATATATCGCAGTCAATCAGATGGTCGATTTATTAATCAGGTGACCAGGGGTAATTGGGAGGTTAATGGAATTAGTGCTATTGATGATAAAAATGAAATCATTTATTTTTCAGCAAAGAAAGAATCTGAATTAGAAAATCATATATATTCTGTAAGATTTAATGGTTCAAAATTAAGAAGAATAACTACAGAAGAAGGTACTCATTCAGGTAATTTTTCTCCAACTACAAACTATTTTATTGACTCATTTTCTAATCTAACTACTCCACCAAAAGTAGCTGTAAGAAGTAGTTCGGGAGATATCAAAAAAGTTTTAGCGGAAACTAATAGAAAGAAGTTTGATGATTTTGGATTTACGTATTCAAAGCTTATGAATATATTTTCTGATGATGGAACCAGGTTGAATGCTATGATTACATTGCCACACGATTTCAATCCAATGGAACAATACCCTGTTATTCTATATAACTATGGAGGCCCTGGATCTCAAATGGTAATTAATAGATGGGGAGCAGGAAACCATACTCTTCATCAATATTTTGCACAGAGAGGATTTATTATTTTCTCATTTGATAATAGAGGGACTGGTGGTAGAGGAAAAGCATTTAAAGATTTTGCTTACGGAGATTACGGTAAATATCTTGTTATTGATCATATTGCAGCAGCTGAACATTTAAAAACTTTGACTTATGTAGATGAAGATAATATTGGAGTATGGGGTTGGAGTGGAGGCGGTTATCTAACAAATATGTGTATGACCTTAGCTAGTGATTATTTTAAGGCAGGTATCTCTATTGCGCCAAATGTCGATCCATTGTTGTATGATACTATATGGACAGAAAGGTATATGGGTTTAGTAGAGGAGAATCCTGAGGGCTATAAGAATGCATCAGTGTTAACACATGTTGATAAAGCCAAGGGATATTTGCTGCAAATTCATGGTAGTGCAGATGATAATGTGCATCATCAGCATAGTTTAAGATTAGCTAAAGCATATGCAGAAAAGGGTAAACATATGGAAATGTTTCTGTACCCAAATGGGAATCATGGTATGTCAAATAACAATTTTCTTTCTTTAGATAATCAAGCAAATGGATGGATGAATAGAGTACATCTATACAATAAGATGGCTAGCTTTTTTATAGAACATCTATCTAATTCAGAAGATTAAGACAAAGATCGATTTTTTTGAGAATCTTCTTTTTCGGCTTGTAGTGCAATCTTTTTAAACTGTTCCATAGAATCTTTATGTCCATTGGTAATAGCAATTAATTCATTTGCCCAAGCTATATCAGTATTTCCTACCAGCTCATCTAATCTATCGATAGTATTAGTAAACATTTTTGGAAGAAATGACGGCGTAGGAGATCCACCAGTACCTTTAGCTTTTGTTTGATGTCTGTATGGATCCGGTGCTTTTAAAATATAGCCTACAACCATCTTGTAATGATCTATCCGATGTTGAATAATCCATCTAACAGAGCTAGCAAGGCTTTTTCTTAGATTTTGGTCTGACTCAATGGTATCAAAATAAGAAGAGTTTTGTAATTTTTCGCGAGTCTTTACAATCATTGCATGATGGGCGGGAGGTCTGTATCCTACTCTGAATGATTTAAGAAGTTTTGTAAGAGAATCAATTTCACAATCACACGGCAAGTCTTCATCTGCTATAAATCCTTTGCTTAAGATATTTTCAATAATACAAGTATCTACTTCATTGTCACATACATATGCATGAGTATGCTTACCTATTCCTGTTATTTCATCTGCAATAGGGTGATAAGAGCTATTAGCGCCTGTTTGTCCATGAAGGTGTTCAATATAACAGCCTTTCATGTTATGTATTTCACTATAAGTTTCTCCGCACCCTTCAAAAAATAATCCCCTATCATCATAAATACTTCCTTGATTACCGTAGAGGCCTTGAATAAAGATGCGTACTTCTTTATTATAAAGAAGGGGTTCACTTACTTTCCACATACAATTAAAAAGCTGATTTGACTGTTTTAGAGCTAGCTCTATTTGTTCAAGGTTTTGAGCTATATTATTGCCATCAATAGCATCTAATGAATTTTGAATCATCATTTTTGATGTACGCTCCATTGCAAGGTGTGTCATTCTAAAGCCTTGCTCATTTCCATCAAAATCATGGAAGGAGACTACTGGTTTAATTGATCTAATATAATCAATGTTGTCTTTCATATTGTCAAAACTATCTAAAGTGTGCTCTGGTAATATTCCTGATCGTAATACGTAATCTGCAGCATATTCAAATTCAGCTTGTTGTCCTGTGATTTTTGATGATAACAATAATAATCCAGATAGTGGCCAAGGGATAAAAGAGCAGGCCTTTTTTTCTCCATTAAAAATTGGTTCAATTTTAATACCATTTGCCAGCCAAGAAGTCCAACATCTTATATCTGCAATAAGCTGCGCAGATTTTCTAGTAGGTTTTTCAATGTGTTTTTTGACATGTAGTATGAAATGATTCATTAAGCCATCATCTAATAGTAAAACTTCATCTAATAATTCTTTTTTTCCAATAAGACCGGTCTTTCCGTGATTGTTTACAGCCATTTCGCTCGCAAGATCGCTAATACTAGAAAAAGGATGTGGTAGCGGTTGTAGCGTACTATAAGGTAGTGTCGAATTAGGTTGCCAGATTAATTCAGAGGTTTTTTGTATAATAGATGCATCAAATTTTAGATTGAAACACGTTTCATTAAAGTTGATTCCTTGGCCTAAGTAAGGGAAATTTTTATCTGTTTTAATGGTAATATTTTGCTTCATATTATTTATAATATATTATTAAGATAATCTATTACAGACTGATCATTCCATGTTGCAGATCCTACATCTTTTACTATGATTTCACCGGAAGTATCTACTATAAATGTAGTTGGAATGCCGCGGGTACTAAATAATTCATCATCAGTAATTATTTTATATAACGGCAATTGTGCCAAAGCTTCATCTTTTGGTATATAGTCGATAATAGTGCTTCTATCTTCTTTAGACAGATATAAGAAAACAATATTTTTATCATCTTTATATTGGTTATATAGCTCAACCATTGATGGCATTTCTGCTAAGCAAGGATTACACCAAGTTGCCCAATAATTAATAAATAATGTTTTGCCTCTAAAATCACGCAAGGAGAATTGTGATCCTTCTAAATCTTCGAATTGCAGTAAGTTGGCATCAAAATCAACTAGAGTCGTACTCATTTCTTCTGCGATTGGTGCTTTTAGCTCTGGTGCTTCCATTATTTCTTGAACATAAGAAATAGCGACTGATTTATAGTAGCCTTTCCATTCCTCAAGTTCTTTATTGAGATTATATTGTTCGTACGATAAATAAGAAAGAGCGACAACCATTAATCCTATAATTATATATAAGTTTTTTCTGCCCATGATGATTGATAATATTGTAGTTTATTCTAAAAAACTAGTTAAATTTGTTAAAATCACTTCTCAATATGGAAAAATTAGGATACATATTCATTACAGTTTTTTATCTTCTTGTTTCATATATAACCCTACAAAGTATTGAACAATTTTATCCTGAAGGTTTATTAGTATTATTAATCTATAGTGGCATATTCATACTATTTGTCAAAGTATTAAGAGAAAGACTATATAACAAAGAAGATGATTACTATGCTAAGGAGATAAATAAATGATTGTTGTTACTCAAGAAAGTATCGCTAATAGATCTATTACTCAAACACTAGGAACTGTTCACGGACAGTCTATTAGAGCAAGACATATTGGAAAAGATATCCTTGCCGGTTTAAGAAATGTTGTGGGTGGAGAAATTACAGAATATTCTAAACTAATGGCGGAATCTAGACAACAGGCAATGGACCGTATGATTGCCCACGCAGAAGAAAAAGGAGCTGATGCAATTTTAACTGTTCGTTTTACGACATCGATGTTACAGCAAGGTGCATCTGAAATCTTTATCTATGGTACTGCTGTTAAGCTAGCATAGGATTCTTATGAATCATAAGATATTCCAAGTTGATCATTTACATTTTTACTTTAAAATATCTTACATAGGAAATACTTTGCATAGTTTGACTTTTTCTGATCAAAAAAATGATCTAATTAATCCGCAGTTATCATTAAAAATCAATGAAGGACGATATTCTAAGTTTGCAAAAGATATACAAAGTCAGTTGGATAATTATTTTAAGAGAAAATTAAAGCAATTTGATATTCCATTACATGTTGAGGGTAGTGATTTTACAAAAAATGTCTTAAAAGAAATTGGTAAGATTCCCTATGGTAAAACAAAGAGCTATAAAGAAGTAGCAGAAAAGATCAAGAAGCCAAAAGCTGCGCGAGCAGTTGGAAGAGCTAGTGGCGCTAATCGCATTCCTATTATTATCCCTTGTCATAGAGTGGTAGGTAGTAGTGGGGAATTAGTTGGGTATAGCGGAGGCGGAGGTCTTTTATTTAAATCTTATTTACAACTATTGGAGAAAAAATGAAAAAAATGATAGGTGTTATTGCTATAATATGTAGTTCTTTTTTATTTGCACAAGATCTCACATGGAATCAAGAAATCGTTACCTTTAAAAGTGCAAATCCATTTTCTTTTGAAGGGATTATTACCGATTTAGATAATCAACCTATTCAAGAAGTTTCGGGTATATTGACCCTTCCTGAAAACTTTGATTCGAGCAAGAAATATCCTTTAATTATAGGAGTAGCAGGAAGTCTTAATTGGTCGCAACATCACTTGGATTACTTAGAAATGTATCAAGAAATGGGAATAGCCACTTTTCAATTACAAAGCTTTGATAGTCGCGATGTACAATCGACCGTAGGTACACAAGTAGAAGTAACAACTGCAATGGTGATTTTAGATAGTTATCGTGCTTTAGAGACACTTAGTACCCATCCTAATATTGATATAGATCATGTAGGAATTACAGGGTGGAGTCTTGGAGGAGGAGTATCTCTATATTCTGCCTGGCTACCGCTTATTGATGCGATTAATAATAGAGAGTTTATGTTTGCGGCGCATTTACCTATTTATCCACCATGTCTAAGTTATCCGTATCCTGCTTCGAATATGCAATTTAGCACGGCTCCTATCCATATTCTTATCGGAGAATTAGATAGTTGGGTCCCAGCTGTAGCGTGTACAGAATTGCTAGAAAAAATGGAATATAGCGGGCTTCCAGTGAATATTGATATGACAATCTATGATAATGCACATCATTCATTTGATAAGAGAGATACAGAGATTTCAGTAGTAGAGAATGGATATAGCTTAGGAGACTGTCGCTTTCCAATGAACGAAGAAGGGTCATTATTATTAAGTGAATATTGGAAGATTCCTATTAATACACCTTTAAGACAAAAATTAGCATTGATGACATGTGCAGGTAGAGGGCCTAGCATGGGAGGAAATACTGAAGCACGTGAAGCATCCTTCAAATTTTCGGCAGAATTTTTTACTAATTATCTAAAAGAATAATATCTAAGTTCTTATGTGGGGAAACAATCTAAAACATTCATTTTATTAAGTAGGTATTTACCAATAGTCGTTTTTATTACCGCTGCTTTTATTGGTTTTTCAGTCAATTCTTTTTTAAAGCCTGCCGATATTCTTTATGAAGGAGAAATCTCTAATTTAGATATTCAAGATACCGTTGAAGTTTATTTTGACGACTATGGCGTACCAAGTGTTTTTGCTTCCAATGATTCTGACATGTTCAAAGTAGCTGGTTATATAGGAGCAAGAGATCGACTGTTCCAGATGGCATTTATGAAATATGCATATAAAGGCGAGTTAAGCTTAGTGCTTAATGATACACTGTTTGCGGAAGATAAATTCTTACGTACACTCGGATTTGAGAAAATTGCTGAAAAGAGTTTAGCAAAAATTCCACCTCAAACCTTACAACACCTTGAAGATACATGTTTTGGTATTAATGCTTATGTGGAGACTTTGTCTCCGTCAGACTATCCATTGGAGTTTAAACTATTAGGTATCGAAGAATTACCAACTTTTGAACCACTAGACATAGTTGCTTTATCCACAATGATGGCTTGGGAATTGCAGGGCGGATGGGATTCAGAATTATTTTTTGGTGCGATTAATGAACAATTAGGGCCGGACTACTTGAATGATATATTACCATCTTACAATGAAAACTTTATTACTATTGCTTCAAGCGATGTCTTGCTCAAGAGTTATCAGGATTTTGCTAGCGATACCAAAAGAATTAGAGATGTTCTTAAAACAGATAGAGATGGCTACGGATCAAATTCTTGGGCAGTTTCAGGAAGTAAAACAGAGACAGGGCTCCCGCTTCTAGCAAACGATCCTCATTTAAGCTATGGTCAACCTCCTTGGTGGTATGAGATTAGATTAAAGAGTGATAATTACAACTTTGGAGGGTATGGTCTTTATGGATTTCCATTACCTGTTATAGGGCATAATGACCACATTGGCTGGGGTTTTACTAATGTAATGACAGATGATATGGATTTTTATATTGAAACGTTAAACGATGACAATACTCAGTATTTATTAGATGGAGAGTGGAAAGATTTACAGATTGAAGAAGAAGTACTACATTTAAAGTCTGGTAACACAAGAACTATTACTATTAGATCAACCCATAGAGGTCCTATTGTCAGCGATATTCATCCTGATGCCAGAGGAAAGGGTAAAGCGATATCTTTTAAGTGGACGGAGTTTGATGCATTTGATGAGACTACTGCGCTGTTTAAGCTAGCAAAGGCAACGAATTGGGATGAATTTTCAGAAGCATCGAAGCTATTTGGAGCGCCTGGACAAAATTGGACTTATGCAGATAAAAATGGCAATATTGGGTGGAGACCTAACTCTAAAATTCCAATCCGATTAGGAGGAGAACATTTAGTGCCTTTTGATGGGAGCACAAGCAAGCATGACTGGATAGGGTACGTTCCTTTTGATGAAATGCCATATTTATATAACCCTGAGAAAGGATACATATCAAATGGAAATAATAAAACCATTGATAAGGATTATCCTTATTACATTTCTCGATATTGGGCAGATCCTAGTAGAGGAGAACAAATTGACAGAAGATTAAAAATCGATGCCAAATTAGGGGTAGAAGATATGAAATCTATTCTCAATGAAATCACCTCTCCATTTGCTCAGGAGTACTCAAAGTTGTTCTATGAAAATTATACACAAGGCTTCTCTGTTAAAGGGGATGAAATGTATGATATTTTAAATGGATGGGATGGAGTAGAATCTTTGGATTCAGATGCTGCAGTAGCTTTTCATACCATTTATATTCACTTAATACAAAATTTATTCCAAGATGAATTACGAAGTTTTGGGAAAGATTCTTTTGATACGTTTTATAGCTTAAAATATATCCGTTCATTAGCTGTTCGAAGTATCTTTGATGGAGAGGCAACGTTATGGGTAGATAATGTGTTATCAGAAAAAAAAGAAACATTAAATGATATCGTTAATCAATCTTTTGATGACGCACATGATTTCCTCACTAAAAATTATGGCAATCCTAGAGAGCTGACATGGGGTCAGGTGCATCAGGTAACCTACCGTCATCGATTAGATAAAGATCCACTGGTGAAAAGGTTGATCAATTTTAGCACAGGTCCTTTTCCAATGGCTGGATCTGGCATGACACCGAGAGCTGCTAGTTATTCAGTTAGTAGTCCATTTGATGTCAGAGCAGGATCCTCTATGAGAAGAGTCATCGACTTTTCTAATTTTGATAACGGATTAAGCATTCTTCCAACGGGTCAATCTGGTGTATTCAAATCACCGCATTATAGCGATCAAACTTCTCTCTATAATAAGGGAGAATTTAAGCCATTTAAATTTTCAGAAACTGCTATTAGAGAAGATCAAAAAATGCGAAAACTAATCTTTTTAAATAAATAATTTATCTTGCTAACCGTATTAACTCATGTTTAAACTCTATGAAATGAAGAACTTTTTTAACTATTATTATTTTAGAAGCAGGGGGACTGTAGAGGCCTAATAATAGGACTATATAAAAAACTACACGAACCCTAGCATTAATCCGCTAGGGTTTTTTGTTATATGGAGGGAATGATGAATAAAGACATACAAAAAAATAGAGACAGAATAGATGCAATTGATAATCAAGTGTTTGATTTGTTAATCGATAGATTGGATGCGGTAACAACCATTGGATATATTAAAAAACAAGAAGGATTGCCGGTGTTAGATCAAAATAGAGAAAGCGCAATTTATGCAAAAATTGATGCCAAATTTTCAGCAATAGAGGCAGATTTTTTGAAGCATATTTATCAATCAATTATCACAGAATCAAAAAGAGTAGAGGAGAAATAATGAGCAAGTGGACGAAAGATTCATGGAGAGACTTTGATATAAAGCATATTCCTGAATACAAAGATCAAAACGAATTAAATGAGGCGCTAGATCGATTAAGCACCTTTCCACCGTTAGTATTTGCCGGAGAATGTAAAAATCTTAAGTCAAAATTAGCAAAGGCAGTTGAAGGGAAGGCTTTTTTAGTACAAGGAGGAGATTGCGCTGAAAGTTTTAAAGAATTTAACGCTAATAATATTCGCGATACTTTTCGCGTAATTCTACAAATGAGTGCCGTCATTACATCAAAAATGAAAGTACCTGTTATTAAGTTAGGTAGAATTGCAGGACAATTTGCAAAACCACGATCATCTGATACAGAAACAATTGACGGTGTAACGCTGAATAGTTATTACGGAGATTCAATTAATGGAATAGAATTTACAGAAAAAGATAGAAATCCTAATCCTGCAAGACTGTTACATGCATATTCACAATCAGCATCTACATTAAACTTGTTAAGATCTTTTGCTCAAGGAGGATTTGCTAATTTGCGTAAAGTAAATTCTTGGAATATGGGTTTTGTGAAGGCGAGCAAGGAAGGAAAGAAGTATGAAGAAATTGCAAATAACATTACAGAATATTTAGACTTTATGGATGCTGTAGGTGTTAATACTGAAAAAGTAATCGACTTAAATACAGTAGATTTTTATACAAGTCATGAAGGATTGCATCTTCCTTATGAAGAAGCATTAACTCGTAAAGATTCGTTGTCGAATGACATTTATTGTACTTCAGCACACTTTATTTGGATTGGAGATAGAACGCGCTTTGTTAATAGTGCGCATGTAGAGTATTGTAGAGGTATTAACAATCCTATTGGTATTAAATGTGGACCGTCATTGGATCCAGAGGAATTGATTAAGATTATTGATGTTATCAATCCAAACAATGAGCCAGGTAAGATCTCATTAATCTTTCGTTATGGAGAAAGTAATATTGAAGCACATTTACCTACATTGATAGATACAATTAACAAGCATAAAAAATCTGTATTATGGATTTCTGATCCAATGCATGGAAATACTGTAAAATCTTCTTCAGGGCTTAAAACAAGAGATTTTTCATCACTATTAAATGAGACTACGAAAGCAATTCAAATTTTAAAATCCAAAGGATCTCATCTAGGTGGAATGCACTTAGAAATGACAGGTCAGAATGTAACAGAGTGTACAGGCGGTATATATAAGCTAAGCGATGATGATTTGAACTCTAGATATCACACGCATTGCGACCCAAGATTGAATGCAAATCAAGCATTAGAGCTTTCATTTAATATTGCAGAGGAAATGGCAAAGTAATGATCGTTAATTCTATTATTTCATTGTCGGGAGATAAATCGATTTCGCATCGATCAATTATGTTAGCTTCCATTGCAAGCGGCGTAAGTCGTATTACGAATTTAAATGATGGAGAAGATTTACAATCTACTATTAAAGCAATGCAATCATGTGGAGTATTAATAGAAAAAGAAGGCGATACTATTGTAGTAACAGGATCGAATCTAGAAAATCCTACAGAACCAATTGATTGTGGAAATTCTGGTACAACTTCTCGATTATTAACAGGATTATTATCCTCGCAACACCTTTCATTTTCATTGATAGGAGATGAGTCATTATCAAAAAGACCTATGAACAGGGTTATTACCCCATTAACTGAAATGGGATGTACAATTACATCAAATGATGGATTATTGCCATTACACATTGATGCATCGATGGGTTTAGATGCAATTGATTATGAAATGCCTATTGCAAGCGCTCAAGTCAAATCAGCGGTATTATTAGCCAGCTTGGGATCACAAAACATGTGTACGATAAAAGAGTTAAAACATTCTAGAGATCATACAGAGATTATGTTAGAAAGTATGGGAGCTGATATCGAAGTAAATGGTGATAATATCGATATAAAACCACTTTCTTCTGCATTACAATCTTTTACCATGGATATTCCTGCCGATCCATCATCTGCAGCCTTTTTTATTGCACTAACAGTCCTATTGAAGGGTTCGAGTCTTACTGTACAAAATATTTTATTAAATCCTACGCGTACTGGCTTTATTGACGTGCTTGGAAAAATGGGAGTACAAGGCTTGGTATCTAATCCAACGATAAATAATGGAGAGTCTTGTGGCGATATACAATTTATTGGTTCAAAAATTCAAAGTTGTGATATTCCAGCACATATGATCCCATCTATTATTGATGAGATTCCTATCTTAGCAGTAATTGCAGCATTTGCAGAAGGTAAAACTGTGTTTCATGAAGTAGAAGAATTGAGATTTAAAGAAAGCGATAGGTTGCATGCCATCATAAAGAATTTGCAATTATCTGGTATCAATGCATATGAAGAGGGAAATAATTTAGTAGTACAAGGAGGAAAGCCAACAAAGATGGCTAAAATTTTATCTTTTGATGATCATCGTATAGCAATGGCATTTATTATACTAAGCATAGTAGCATTTGAGCAATACGATATCGATAATACAGATTGTATTGATATTTCTTTACCTGGATTTTTTAACATATTGAAGGAGATTCAAGGATGAATTTAGGATTGATAGGTAATCCAGTACAAAAAAGCATTAGTCCTCAATTACAAAGGATTCTATTTAAAGAATTAGAATTGAATAATTGTGCGTATGAAAAGCATCAGATTATTTCCGACAATCTCCCTTCTTTTTTTGAGAGATTTAAAAATGGAGAGTTTGATGGAATAAATGTGACTATTCCACACAAAGAAACAGGGTTAGAATTTCTAGATGAAGTGGACAATAGTGTGAAGATACTAGGCAATACAAATTGCATTAAAAGAACAGGAAATATGTTAAAAGGTTATAATACAGATTTATATGGATTTAAAATGCTCCTTGAGAAAAATAATATTAATATTCAGTCAACTCGATGCCTTATATTGGGTGCAGGTGGTTCAGCCAGAACTATTATTAAAGCACTAATTGATAGGGGAGCTGAATCGATTACAATTAAAAATAAGTCAATTGAAAATGCATTAGAAATACAATTATATGCTCAAAAATTAGGTGCTAAAAATATTAAGCTTTATACTGAATCTGACGACAGGTTTGATATTGCGATTAATACAACACCTTTAGGAATGTACCAAGAGGAAGACAATGCAAGCTTCTTTGATATTCCAGTAGATAAAAATAGCACACTTATTGATTTGATTTATATTTCAAATCATACGTTATTTTTAAATCAATACAAAGATCAAGTAAAACAATCAATCAATGGGTTAGAAATGCTTATTTTTCAAGCCATCAAGTCTATTGAAATTTGGACAGAAACTACCTATAATGTGGACCAGAAATTGGATTCCATTAAAAAACAATTGGAGAAAGTAATATGTTAAAGAAAATATCATATATGACTGCGGGAGAATCCCACGGAAAAGGATTAATTGGAATTATTGAAGGCATACCAGCTGGAATGAATATTACAGAAGAGTATATTGAAAAAGATTTAATTAGAAGAATGCAAGGGCATGGTAGAGGCGGTCGCATGAAGATTGAAAAAGATCATGCAGAAATATTTTCTGGAGTACGTCATGCTATTACTTTAGGATCACCAATTTCTTTATTAATTAAGAATTTTGATTGGGTAAATTGGGAAGATAGAATGGCTGTTGGAAAGCCAAAAAAAGAGCATAGAAAAGTAACAATGCCTCGTCCTGGACATGCAGATTTAGCAGGAGTAATGAAGTATGGCTTAGATGATATCAGAAACGTATTAGAACGTTCTTCTGCAAGAGAAACAGCAATGCGCGTAGCAATTGGAGCTGTGTGTAGAAAATTATTAGAAGAAGTAGGTATTACGGTAGGAAGTCGTGTATATCAAATTCATACTATAGTAGATGCTACTGCTGTTTCTAATGATATGAGTTTGCAAGAATTAAACGATACAGTAGATACATCACCTGTACGATGTCTTGATAAAGATACAGAGAAAAAAATGATGGATGTTATTGATGAAGCTAGGAATAATGGAGATTCTGTTGGAGGATCTTTTGAGGTAATTGCAAAAGGATTGCCATATGGACTAGGAACGTATATCAATGCAGATGGCAAGCTTCAAGCAAGAATTTCACAAGCGATGATGTCTGTAAATGCATTTAAGGGCGTAGAATTAGGAGCAGGATTTGCTTCTTCAGCTGTATTCGGTAGTGAATTACATGATGAAATCTTATATGAAGATGATAAAATAACGCGTGCAAGCAATAATGCTGGAGGTATTGAAGGCGGAATGAGCAATGCACAGCCAATTCATGTAAAAGTAAGTATGAAGCCTCTTTCAACGCTTATAAAGCCATTACGATCTATCGATTTAAATACTATGGAGCCAAAGTTAGCTCATAAAGAAAGAACCGACTCTTGCGCTGTACCAGCAGCTTCCATTATCGGTGAAAGTATGTTGGCAATTGTTTTGGCAGATGCACTATTAGAGAAGTTTGGTGGAGACAGCTTGGATCAACTTAAAAAACATATAAAAGCTAGTGGAAAATATTAAGCAAATTTTTTTAATAGGAATGATGGGGTCGGGAAAATCTACCGTAGGATCTATGTTAGCAGATAAGCTTGATTGGATCTTTATAGATATTGATACGGAACTAGAGAAAGATCATAGTCTTTCAATAAGTGATATGTTCAAAAATGGAGAAGATAAATTTCGTACTTATGAGACAGAAAAATTAAAACAAATAGTATTGAAAGATCATATTGTTTGTGCAACAGGTGGAGGTATTGTACTAGAAGATTCTAACTATAGAATTCTAGATCAATCTTTTTGCGTTTATTTAGATGCATCGCTTGATACTCTCTATAAAAGAATTGAAACTGATAACAGTAGACCTTTGTTATCGGTAGGAAATAAAAAAGATTTAATGAGAGATATTTTTAATGAGAGAGAAGAAAGATATAAATCGCTATCTAAGCTTAATGTGAATACGGACAATATAAATATTGATGATAGTTGTAAAACGATAATGGAATATATAAATGAATAATACGGTAAAAGTAAATCTTGGAAAAGATAGTTACGACATTATTTTTGATGATAGTTTTGTGGAATCTGCTACTGCGTTAATAGCGATTTCTTCGAAGTGTATGTTTATTACTCAAGAAGTAATCTATAAAGCATTTGAAGATAAATTTTCTGTATTAAAATCTTTGCCAAATGTAGAATTTCATTTTATCGGTCAAGGAGAAGAAGCAAAATCGATTGAGACAGCAATAGAAATCTGTGACAAGATGACTGCAATGCAATATGATCGCTCTTCCACTATTTTTGCAGTAGGCGGTGGAGTAGTTGGTGATACAGCCGGTTTTGTAGCCTCTATTTTCATGCGAGGCATTAATTATATACAATATCCTACTACATTACTGGCTATGATTGATTCTTCTATTGGAGGAAAAACTGGTGTAAATCTAAAAAGTGGAAAGAATTTAATAGGCAGAATACATCAACCGAAAGCAGTCATTATTGATACATCTTTTTTATCTACATTACCTGAACGAGAAATAAATGCTTCATTAGCTGAAGCGATTAAATATGGATTTATTTATGATAGAGATTTGTTTGACTATATCGTAGAAAATATGTCAGATATTCTTAGCAATACCGATCATACGATTCTTGAAAAAATTATCTTACGATCTTGTGAAATTAAGAGTGAGGTGGTAAGTCAGGATGTAAACGAAAATGATTTGAGAATGATTTTAAATTTTGGCCATACTATTGGGCATGCTCTTGAAGGTTATTTTCAGTATAAAACATTGCTTCACGGAGAGGCAATTCTATATGGAATGAAGTGTGCATTATATCTTTCACATACGGTTGGTAGCTTAAGTGAAAAAGATTATCATTCAGGACAGAAGGCCTTATCCGCCTTTACATTACCTTCTATCGACGTTAAAGACAAAGCTGAGATTATTGAATTTGTAAAAAGAGATAAAAAATTCAAAGAATCACAAATAAGATTTGTCTTAATTCCAGAAATTGGAAAAGCTGCTATCAGTACAGAAATAACATTAAATCATATTGAAGAAAGTTTAGGAATATTATGAATATTATTATTGTGAATGGCCCTAATTTGAATTTATTAGGAGAAAGAGAGCCTGAAATATATGGTTCTGAATCGTTGTCAGAGGTCAATTCTTGGATAGAGAATCATGAGGTATGTGCTAATTTGAGCTTAGAATTTTTTCAATCTAATTCTGAAGGCGCTATTATTGATTTTATTCATTCAAAACGTAGAGATGTAGATTGCCTCATTATTAATCCAGGTGCATTGACTCATTACTCATATGCATTAAGAGATGCCATTGTTGCAACGCAACTAAAGGCAATTGAAGTACATTTGTCTGATATTCATAATCGAGAAAATTTTAGAAAAATATCAGTAATAAAAAGTGTTTGTCTGGCCCAATATTACGGCGAAGGTAAGCAAGGATATATTACGGCAATTAAACACATATTGGAGAAAAAATGAAGAAGATTGGTATACAAGGAATATCGGGAAGTTTTAGCGAACAGGCAGCAAAATTCTATTGTAATAAATTTGATGTGAAAGAGTTCAAATTAGATTACTTGGTAAGCTCAATGAATGTACTAGATAGTTTAACATCAGAAACAATTGATATTGGAATTTTTGCGATGGAAAATGCGCAGGGAGGAGTGGTTATTGAGAGTGTTGAAGCACTTGCAAAAAATCAATGCAAAATTATTGATATGTTCTATGTTGAGATTAGCCAAAATCTATTAGCAAAAGATAATATTACTCTGGGCGATATTGAAGCAATTCATTCTCATGAACAAGCCTTAAAACAATGTAAAGATTATTTAGCCGAAAAATTTTGGTCCAAAAAACTTGTCGAAGAAGATGATACTGCTAAAGCAGCGCAAGATCTTGCAGAAGGAAAGTTGTCTAAGAATGTCGCAGTAATTGCAAGTAAAAATTCTGCAGAGAAATATGGGCTAAATATTATTGAAAATGATATTCATGATTTGAAGAAAAATTTAACATTATTTTTGGCAGTAGAAAGGATTGATAGCAATGAATAGAGTGAGCATTATTGGATTTGGACGATTTGGAACTATGCTTCATCAACTGCTTGTTAAGGGGTTTGAAGTAGATGTATTTGATATTAAATCTATTGATCAATCGGATATTCATTCTGTATCGCTTGAAGATGTGTTAAAAAATGATACGATATTTATTGCAGTTCCAATTAGAGATTTTGCAGGTTTAATGCAAGATTTGTCTAGTAAGATAGGTGGTAAAAAGACGTTAATTGATGTTTGTTCGGTAAAAGTTCATCCAAAACAAATGATGTTAGAGCATCTTCCTAGTGAAATAGACATCATTGCTACACACCCATTATTTGGACCTGATTCCTTTCAAGAGCGCGGTTCTGTAATGATGATGGATAAAGTGCGCGATACGTATGATAGATATGAATTTTGGAAGGCTTATTTTGAGAGTCAAAATATTACAATTGAAGAAATTTCTGCGGAAGAACATGATATGATGGCAGCACGATCACAAGGATTAACTCATTTAGTAGGAAGAGTAATAGATGATTTTGGGACACAACAGACTAATATTGATACGGTTGGTTACAAAGCATTGCATAAGCTAGTGAATCAGACGTGTAATGACTCATGGGAGTTATTTGAAGATATTCAGAAATATAATCCTTATACTCAAAAGATGATTGTAGGATTGAATGAAAGCTTTAAAAAGATAGTTGATAGCTTAGGTGATAATTAAAAGGAGAGAGAAATGAATGATATTTTTAAAAAAGTAAGTATTAGTTTATTGATTTTAGGAGGTGCTTTTTATGTTATGACAGGTGCTGAGAGTATTACAGCATTAATTCCAGCTTTTTTAGGTGGAATTGTAGGTGGATTTACTCTCTTGTCTGATCGTTTTCCAAACCAGAGTAGACATTTTGCGCATGTTAATTTATTTGTATTAGGTATGGGTGTAGGAGCTACTTATAAGTCTGTGATAGCTATTTTTGGTTACCTCGTTAGCGGAGATGCCTTATTAAGACCTATTGCTACGATAGAGCAATTTACAACATTTGTTCTATGCCTGAGCGCAATTATTGTGGGCGTGCAATCTTTTATCGCGGCGAGAAAAAAATAATTTTTTACTTTTCTAATTTTAAATAGTCATACTTGTATGCCCGAAGATCATGATTTAATAAAACAGTTTAATAGTGGCGATCGAAAGGCGTTTGATAAACTTGTAATAAAGCATATAGACATGACATATAATTATTATTATTCAATTACTCACGATCAGCTAGAAGCAGACGATTTAACACAGCGCGTATTTGTAAAGCTGTATAAATCATTAAAAAACTTCCGATTTGATGCTGCCTTTACTACCTATCTATATCGTATTAAGGTAAATACCTTAAATTCTTATTTTTTTAAGAATAAATGGCGTTCATTTTTGCATTTAGATCAAGCACCAGAGTTGCAAGTGTCTGATACTAATTATGAAAAAAAAGCATTGAGTACAGAGCTATGGAATGCGATTAAAAAACTACCAAAAAAACAAAGAAATGTGATGAATTTACGCGTTGCAGAGAGCCTCACTTTTAAAGAAGTCGGTGAAGTTTTAAATATTTCTGAGGATTCAGCTAAGAATAATTATAGTCATGGCGTAAAAACACTACGTAAAATTATGGGTACAAATAGATGAACGATCATTTTAGACAGCAACATTTTAAAACTAACGCATCATTAGATGCTGATCAGTTTTTAGATAAACTTAATGATAGGATTGATTCAGAGTCAGCAGATAGACGAAAAACAGGTATTGGATTATCTATGTTGGCTGTTGCAATCCTTTTATATGTGTTCATTCCTATTCAAACTGTGATTTCAGACAGCAATCTATATGCTGAAATGGATTATTTAGAAGATTCTAATGATTTAGATCAATTAGACTTAATTAACATATTTGCAGACAATAACTTGGAGTTTGTAAGTAATAACGAGGAGTTTTAAATGAAAAAGATACTAATACTATTAGCTTTAACCGCGGGATTGTATGCACAAGATCGTGGTGATAGAGAAGCAATGATGAAAAAAAAGATGGAAGCAGGTAAAGAGCAACGTGAAGTGTGGCTTATAGCAACGCAGACCACATACTTAGATTTAACTTCTGAGCAAGCTGAAAAATTCTTTCCATTGCAAAATGAATTTCATAAAAGATCAGAAGAGGCAAAAAAAGCGAATAGTGAAAAACTAAGAACACTAAGATCTGCTGCTAAAGACGACAGATCAAAATTTGATGTTGATGCAGCAATAGATTCTAAAGTGCGAATGAAAGGTACTTTAGTAAGACTGGAAAGTAAATTTTTGAAAGATACGAAAGGCATTCTAACAGAACAGCAACGTATGAAATTATTGTTTTTTGAGGAAAGAATGAAATCTAATCTACATAAAAAAATGTCACAAAAGGACCAAGAAGGATTGGGAGCCTGGGGAAAGAATATGAGAGATCGTAAAGGCACTCCTCCTCCTCCTCAAGATCAAAATGGAACAAAAAGAGGCTTTGACAGTAAGAGAGAAAGATAATAAATTAATCAAACAAAAAGGAAAATTATAGAATGAAAAAATTATTATTAATATTACTTGTAACTATATTTGTTGTCTCCTGTGAAGATAATGAAATGAATTATTCACATGCAGATTACTTGAAGATGATGGTAGCAATCAACCAAGACGAAATGGTTGGTTTGGATGCAATAGACGATGATGGATTACAAGATGAAGATTATGATGAAACACTATATGATATGGACTCTACATCATCTAGAATAGATCCATTCCCTACCGATGGTTCTGCTGTATTTAGATTTGGAAGAAAGGTTGAAGATAAAACAAGAGACGTACAGTTCGATTGTACAGATTGTGATGTAGCAATTGCAACTATTACTGAAACCCATTCAGGAACGTTCTATGCGAAGGCATATAACAAAGAAACTAAAGAAGAAATTGATTCTTTTGAGAAGGCTTTCAGTGAAACTTTTGTAAAACAAGTACAACTTGAAAAGAGAGATAACGCTGAAAATCCTGATGGATATGTATGGGGTGTTACTGCCGTTAGCATTGGAATTGGTGGATCTGGATCAAAATTATCTGTTGATGAAGTACGAATTTATACTCCAATGGATTCTGACGAAGCAGCATATACCTTAAATGCGTCTGATACCAACTTAATAGATAGAGAAAATATGCCAAAACTTGCTATCGGAGAATCTTTCCGTGTTGAAGTAAGTGTTTCTAATAGCGATC
>NZWP01000006.1 GCA_002701645.1 Fidelibacterota bacterium
AATAAAACATCTAAAGATTTCACAGTAATTTCATAAAAAATGAAAAAAGTATTTTTAATAATAGCATGCATGCTACTCACAGCGTGTGTTGAAAACTTGATACATATATCTGTATTATCAAGCGGAAAATATTCTATTAAATATAATTCTATTGGAGATAAAGCAGATTTAGAAAATCATGATTTTTTACATCCAGAAAATACCGATTTAATTCAATGGTCTAGTACAATGATTTCATTGGATAAAGATAGTATCCGTCCAGATAGTTTGAATTGGGAAAAAGAAACTATTATTACTAGACCTATCAATCAAAAAATGAGTTTTACTAATAGTGAAAGTTTAATCTATGATATTGATGTCAGTAAAAGTAAATATTTTTTTTGGGATAACTACCGCTTTAATTCTACAATCAATAGTTTAGCTATTGATGATAAGTATCCCTCTATTGTAGAATTTTTAGATATAGAAGCAGATTCGTTATCTTGGATTGCTCCAGCTAAAGAATATATTATTAAAACTAGTTTAAAAGAATACGATAAGAGCGCAAAACTCAGTACTATTTTTACAGAAAAAATTAATAATCACATAGATTCATATTTTGAATATGCCACAGAAAGAAAATTGGTAGAGAAATTTGATAAAGATTCTTCAATAATTTTGAAAGATGCTTTAAAACCCATGGCAAACACAGTACCAAAAAATTTTTTTAAAGAAATTACAGTATTTATTGATACATACGAGAAAGACTTTAAAAAGAATACAGCATTAATGAATGATTACTTTCAATTCAATATTAATTTGCCTGGGGTTGTTCGTCACAACAATGCAGAGTCTATTTCAGATGGCTTATTAGTGTGGTCATTTGATTTTGATGATATTGCAAAAGATGAATTCAAAATGTATGCTAATTCAATTAGAATCAATAAATTTAGAATCCAACTATTATTAATCATGATTGTGGTTGGATTTTTAGGAATATTATGGAATCAAAAATTAAAGAAAAAATAAAGCACCTCACTGATAAGATTAACGAACATAATTATGCATACTATGTTTTAGATCAACCATATTTAAGCGATGCAGAGTATGACAATTTATTTAGAGAGCTAGAATCTTTAGAAAAAGATAATCCAAAATTAATACAGCCTTCATCTCCCACACAAAGGGTGGGCCACCCTATAAAAAGTGGTTTTCAGAATTATAGTCATGATACACCAATGCTATCTTTGTCAAATGCTATTAATGAGCAAGAAATTCATGATTTTAATCAAAGAATTAATAAGTGGTTAGAACAAGAAAGCACCTCTTACATTGCGGAACCAAAGATTGACGGTTTAGGAGTTTCGCTGATTTATGAAAGTGGAAATTTAGTACGCGCACTTACTAGGGGAGATGGCTATACGGGGGAAGATATTACGCACAATATTAAAACAATTAATGCTGTTCCTATGGTTTTAAGAGATAACAAGCACAGTCATCCAGAGTTTATCGAAATTAGAGGTGAAATTTTTATGCTAAAATCTGATTTTGCAAAATTAAATCAAGTAAGAGTTCAAGAAGGTGAAAAGTTATTTGCAAACGCTAGAAATGCAGCAGCGGGAAGTGTTAGACAGCTAGACCCTCATGTTACAGCAAAAAGAAAATTATCTATATTTTGTTATGAACTTGGGGCCAGTAAAGGCCTAGATATCAATAGTCATTGGGGTATGTTATCATATTTGCGATCTATAGGGTTGCCCGTAAATCCTTTAGCAAAAAAAATTGATACCATTAACAACATGATTACATATCATCAAACTTTAGAAAATAAAAGAGAAAGCATTCCTTATGAAATTGATGGCTCTGTTATCAAAGTTGATAACTATTTCTTAAGGTCTAATCTAGGAGAAAGAGCGCGGTCTCCAAGATGGGCAATTGCCGCAAAATTCAAATCAAAAGATGCAGAAACCCAAATATTAGACATAGTGCTCCAAGTAGGTCGTACAGGAGTAATTACGCCAGTAGCAAAGATTAGAGAAGTAGAAATATCAGGAGCAATCATTAGTAGTGCTACCCTGCACAATCAAGATGAAATTGATAAAAAAGATATTAGAATTAATGATTATGCAACCGTACAAAGATCTGGAGATGTTATACCAAAAATTTCTAACATTATATTAGAAAAAAGACCTAAAAAGACAGTCAAATTTGATATAGCAAACCATACTTGCCCTTCATGTAATTCTATTATTAGTCGATTAGAAGGTGAAGCTGCCTATAGGTGTGATAATCCAGATTGTAAGGCTAAAGTGCAAGGATCAATAGAGCATTTTTGTTCAAAAAATGCCATGAATATTGATGGTTTGGGTATTCAAATTGTAGAACAGTTGATAGATAGCACTCTTGTTGCAACAATAGATGATTTATTTACTTTATCTTACTCTGATCTTGTTGTGTTAGATAGATTCCAAGAGAAATCTGCAAATAATCTAATTAATGCTATTAACAATTCTAAAGATACCACCTTTCCCAGATTTATATTCGCACTTGGAATACCTAATGTTGGGCAACACACATCTAAAATATTAGATATTCATTGTGAATCTTCTATTGACAAGCTTTCTATGCTCTCATTGGAAGATTTAGAAAATATTGATAGTGTGGGTTTAGTTGTAGCGCAGTCAATTATAGAATTTTTTAATAGCCCTTCTAATATGAATATTTTAAATAACTGTCTTGCTGGTGGTGTAAAAATTAAAAAAACTTTATTTGAAAATTCTCATCAGCTTAAAGATGTAACATTTGTTATCACTGGAAGTTTTAAAACCCATAAGCGTAATGAGATAAAAGAAATATTAGAAAAAAAAGGCGCTAAAGTTGCAAGCACCGTTTCATCTAAAACAAATTTTTTAATTATGGGAGAAAATGCAGGATCAAAGCTAGAAAAAGCTAAGGCATTAAACATAAAAATTGTGAATGAAGACCAATTAGAAAGCTTTATTAATTAAGTATGTTAAAATATTCCATCTTCTTTTTTTCTATTCTTTTTGCTCAAAATACTATTGCTATTGATTCTAAAATAATAGCACAAGACTTGGAGCGCCCACTTCTTGTGCGTTTTGAACCAGAAACTAATTTGATGTATATCGTACAGCAAACAGGAGAAATCCTTATTAAAAATGATACTACTACCCTTTTTTTAGATTTGAGTAAGCATATTACAATCGAGCCTATGCCTGACGAAAGAGGGCTTTTAGGTATGGCATTTGATCCTGACTACAGTAACAATGGATTTTTTTATGTATCCTATGTAGATACAGAAAATTATTCAGTGGTATCTCGGTTCAAAGTTTCTAATAATAAATTAAAAGCTGATATTAATTCTGAAAAGAAGCTATTTTATTTTAAACAACCATTTAATAATCATAATGGAGGTCACCTAGAGTTTAGTCCCATTGATAACTATCTTTATATATCATTTGGAGATGGCGGAAAATTTGGAGATCCATTTAATCATGCACAAAATAAGGGGAATTATTTTGGAAAAATATTGCGTATAGATACTGACAGTGAAAATGGTTACAATATTCCTCCTGACAACCCATTCTATGGTTCTAAATATGAAAAAGAAGAAATATGGGCTTATGGGCTAAGGAATCCATGGAGATTTTCATTTGATGCTATGAATGGCAACATGTTTATTGGGGATGTCGGTCAAGACTCCTGGGAAGAGATTAATTACTTAGAATTTGATAGTGCAGGATTAAATTTTGGTTGGAATATTATGGAAGGCAATCATTGCTATTCTGATCCAGAATGTGATCAAAGAATGTATATAGAGCCTATGTTGGAATATCCAAGCGATGCCGCTTATTGGAAAAGCATAATGGGGTTTAAAGAAAAAAACATTACAGGGTGCTCTGTGACAGGTGGATATATTTATAGAGGGGAAAAAGTTAAACCATTATACGGTCTTTATATATTTTCTGATTTTTGTAGTGGAAAAATTTGGTCTTTTAATCAAAACAATAATGAGATTATTGAAATCACAGCGTCTCTGCTGTCTTCTGACCAGCATATGATTGCATCTTTTGGAGAAGATATTTATAATGAGCTCTATATAGTAGACTATTTAGGAGCTATATATAAAATTCAAAAGGGGAAGTAATTGGAAAATCTTGGTATTGAAATAGTTAATCTTCATAAAAAATATGATGATGTACATGCTGTACAAGGCATTGATTTATCTATCAAAAAAGGAGAGTTCTATGGCCTGCTTGGGCCTAATGGTGCAGGTAAATCTACGACCATTAATTCCATTACAAGCTTAGTAAAGCCTACTTCAGGTAACATAAAAATTTTAGGAAAAGATATCGTATCAGACTTTAGATATGCTCGATCTCAAGTTGGGATTGCAGCACAAGAGCTAAGTAACGACTGGTTTTTCCCGCTAGAAGATCTTTTATATTATCAAGCTGGGTTTTATGGCGTTACTCGAAAAGATGCACAACAAAGAATTGAATATATTTTAGAAAAATTAGGTCTTTATGAGCATCGAAAGAAAAAAATGCGCATGCTTTCTGGTGGAATGAAAAGACGACTACAAATTGCTAAGGCATTAGTGCATGACCCACAAATTTTAATCTTAGATGAACCTACTGCAGGAGTAGATGTTGAACTCAGACATGATTTATGGAAATATTTAAAAGAATTGCATGCTGAGGGTAAGACAATTTTGCTAACCACTCACTATATTGATGAAGCCGAATTATTGTGTGAAAGAGTCGGAATTATAGATCAGGGAAAATTAATTGTAGAAGATACAGTGAAGAACTTAAAGAGTATGGTCAATAAATCTGGAATTGTTATTCATACAAAAGATAGAGGTTTAAACTTAGACCAATTGTTAGACGACTTCAAACCATCTATCACTCACAATAGAATAGAAATTTTAACAAAAACACCAAACATAGATTTACCAAAAATTATTTTAAAACTCTCAGAAAATAATGTGATTATAGAAGATATACAATTACCTCAAGCGTCATTAGAAGATGTGTTCTTAGAGTTAACAGGGAGAAAAATTAATGATTAGCAATTGGGTAGGTTTTTATACTCTATCATCAAGAGAGGTAATGAGGTTTTTTTCTGTTTGGAAACAAACAATTATTCCAGGAGTAGTAACTACACTACTATATATATTTGTGTTTGGTGTTGCTCTTGAAAATAGAATTTCAGAAATCGATGGAGTATCTTATAAGATATATATTTTGCCAGGATTATTAATGATGAATGTTATTACAAATGCTACGGCAAATGCGGCATCCTCTATGTTACAAATGAAATTACTCCAAACACTTCCAGAGCTGTTGATTACTCCTTTATCTAGCTTAGAATTATCTTTATCGTTCATTATCGGAGGCGCTGTTAGAGGTTTTGTTAACGGAGCATTAATTTTATTAATTTGTTGGCTTGCTGGAATGCCAATTAATAATTTATTCTTCACCTTATTATCAATCTTTTTAGTATCCTGGTCTTTTGCGAGCTTGGGCTTATTAATTGGACAACTCTCTGACTCATGGGATCAATTAGCATTAATTCAGAACTTTGTAATTACACCGTTTAGTTTTTTAGGTGGCATTTTTTATTCAATAAAGATGTTACCAGTATGGGCGATGAATATCAGCTTAGTAAACCCAATTTTTTATGCTATTAGCACCTTAAGATATGCCACGCTAGGCGTTGCAGATGCTTCATTTAAGTCTTCTTTTATCTTTCTAGTAGTTTTTGCAACACTCTCCACTGTTGCAGCAGTAAAAACAATGCAGACTGGTAAAAAAATAAGGTTTTAATTTTAATATATATGAGCTAAAATCTAGTCATGCGAAAACATCAAAAGGCTATCCTATATTTAGAGGATGGCCTTTTTTTTAAAGGAAAAAGTCTTGGTGTATTAGGGGAAACATCCGGAGAAGTATGTTTTAATACTGGGATGACAGGATACCAAGAAATTTTAACAGACCCGTCTTACGCAAAACAAATGATTGTTATGTGTAGTCCACATATTGGTAACTATGGTACCAATGATTCGGATGTAGAGTCTTCCAATGTATATGCATCAGGATTGATTATCAAAAATGAATCATTGTCCCCTTCTAATTGGAGATCTAGTAGTTCTTTGGAAGAATTTTTAAAATCAAAGAAGGTTGTTGGTATACAAGATATTGATACGCGAGCTCTTACTATTCATATTAGAAATAATGGAGCAATGAAAGGAATTATCTCTACTGATGATTTTGATATTGATAGTTTAGATAAAAAAATACAAAATGTTCCGTCAATGGAAGGCTTAGATTTAGCAAAAGAGGTTTCCAGGAAAGAAAAAACTACTTTATGCAATGTAGATAATCCAAAATATAAAATTGCAGCCATTGACTATGGAATGAAAAGTAATATATATGATATATTGCTAGAAAATGAATCTGAAGTAACTATTTTCCCCGCTTCCGTTAGTTCGGAAGAAATATTGAATTACAATCCTGATGGTATATTTCTTTCTAATGGTCCAGGAGACCCTGCCGCTGTATCATATGGAATTGAAACGGTAAAAAAATTACTAGGAGAAAAACCAATGTTTGGTATTTGTCTTGGGCATCAAATTTTAGCATTAGCTCTAGAAGCAAAAACATTTAAAATGAAATTTGGTCATAGAGGAATTAATCAACCTGTAAAAAATTTAAAAACTAATAAAATTGAAATTACATCACAGAATCATGGTTTTGCAGTAAGCAACGATTCGTTGGCATCTAATATTACAGTAACCCATACGCATCTTAATGATGATACCATTGCGGGCATTGCATGTGAAGACGTACAAGCCTATTCTGTACAGTATCATCCAGAAGCCAGCCCTGGACCACATGATTCAAGATATGTATTTGATAATTTTTTTAAAATGATGAATTCCAATGCCTAAGAGAACTGATATCAACACAATTTTAGTAATTGGTGCAGGTCCAATTGTGATTGGACAAGGCTGTGAATTCGATTATTCAGGTACACAAGCCATTAAAGCGCTAAAAGAGGAAGGATATAAGGTCATATTAATTAATTCCAACCCTGCTACCATTATGACAGATCCTCAATTTTCAGATAGAACATATATTGAACCTATTACAACAGAATATATTGAAGCAATTATTCAAAAAGAAAAACCAGATGCTATTTTACCTACCGTAGGTGGGCAAACGGCTTTAAATGTAGCAATGGATTTAGATGATAGAGGGATATTAGAAAAATATAACGTAGAACTAATTGGAGCTAATAAGAAAGCAATTGAAACAGCTGAAAGTAGAGAAAAATTTAAAGAAGCCATGTTAGCAATTGGTTTAGATTTACCATATGGGCACACCATTCAATCTTTAGAAGAAGGAAAAGAGCTTCTAAATAATGTTACTTTACCTGCCATTATTAGACCATCTTTTACTCTGGGCGGTTCAGGAGGCTCTATCGCGTATAATGAAGAAGAATTTGAAGAATCTGTAGGCGAGGGGTTAAAAGAAAGTCCTACAGGCCAAGTATTAGTTGAAGAATACTTATTGGGTTGGAAAGAATATGAATTAGAACTAATTCGTGACCCTAATGACAATGTTATTATTATTTGTTCTATTGAAAATATAGATCCCATGGGTATTCATACAGGAGATTCCATTACCGTTGCCCCTGCAATGACTTTAACCGATAAAGAATTTCAGCATATGAGAAATGCAGCAATACAATGTATTAGAAAAATTGGAGTTGATACAGGCGGATCTAATGTGCAGTTTGCTGTAAATCCAAAAGATGGTAAAATGGTAATTATTGAGATGAATCCTAGAGTAAGTCGTTCATCTGCTCTTGCTTCAAAAGCTACAGGTTTTCCTATTGCAAAAATAGCTGCCAAATTAGCAGTTGGATATTCATTAGATGAATTAAAAAATGATATTACAAATAAAACGCTAGCTGCTTTCGAACCAACTATTGATTATATCGTAACCAAAGTGCCAAGATTTGATTTTGAAAAATTTCCTTCTGCGTCTGGTAAATTAGGAGTACAAATGCAATCTGTGGGTGAAGCGATGTCTATTGGTAGGACATTTAGAGAGTCATTTCAAAAAGCATTTCGATCCTTAGAACTAAATTTGCCAGGACTTTCTACTAAGGATCCAAGAAATGAAGATCCAGATATTAAACGTTATCGTTCATTAGATATATCATCCTTGAACGATGGAAGTGCTTTCAGAATTTTAAAAGTAAAAGAGGCCATTAAACAAGAATTTACTATTGAAGAAATTCATAATAATACAGGGATTGATCCTTGGTTTTTAAATGAGATTGCAGAGATTGTTTATTTAGAAAATCATCATAATTCTTTAGATGATTTAGAGTTACTTAAGAAAAATGGATTTTCAGATATACAAGTAGGAGCATTAACTAATCATACGCCTACTGAAATTAGAAAAATTAGAAATGAGAGAAATTTAAAACCTGTTTATAAGGTAGTAGATACTTGCGCTGGTGAGTTTACTGCAGAAACACCATATTCATATTCTACCTATGAATCTACCCATGATATTCAACCGCTTGATGGACCAAAAGTAATGATTCTGGGTGGTGGACCAAATCGTATAGGGCAAGGCATTGAATTTGATTATTGCTGCGTTCAAGCTGTATATGGTCTTAGGGAGGCTGGGTTTAAATCAATTATGGTCAATTGTAACCCAGAAACTGTTTCCACAGATTTTGATTTAGCTGATAGGTTATATTTTGAACCAATTACCTTTGAAGATATTATGAATATTATTGAATTTGAAAAACCTGATGGAGTCCTTGTGCAATTTGGAGGGCAAACACCTTTAAAGATTGCAGAACAACTAACAAAAGAAGGTGTAAAAATATTTGGCACATCATCAGCAAGTATTGATTTAGCTGAGAATAGAGAAGAGTTTGCCAAAATAATTAAAAAATTAAAAATTCAAATCCCAGAATATTGTATTGCAAAAAACTATGATGAAATGATCAACTTTTCTGAAGTTGCTCAATTCCCAGTATTAGTGAGACCAAGTTATGTGCTAGGTGGAAGAGCTATGCAAATTGTATATAATAAAGAGCAACTCGTAGATTATGTATTCCGTTCTGCTGAAGCAACAAATGATCACCCAATACTTATTGATCAATTTATTGAGAATGCATTTGAGTTTGATGTTGATGCTTTATGTGATGGAAAAGAAGTATTTATTGCAGGAATTATGCAACATATTGAAGAGGCTGGAGTCCATTCTGGAGACTCGTCTTGTGTAATACCTCCTTATGATATGAGCGATAAAATTAAAAAAAATATTATTGATATGACTACAAAACTAGCATTAGAGTTAAATGTTATAGGATTAATTAATTTACAATTTGCAGTTAAAGGGAATGAAGTTTACGTACTGGAAGTGAATCCAAGATCAAGTAGAACAGTCCCCTTTGTCAGTAAGTATAGCAATGTTCCGTTAGCAAATATTGCTGCTCAATTATCAGTAGGTAAAAAACTAAATGATTTTAATCTAGAAGAAAATAATTTTAATCATATTGCTGTTAAAAAGGCAGTACTTCCATTTAAAAAATTTAAAAATGAGAAAATATTTTTGGGGCCAGAAATGAAATCTACAGGCGAAGTAATGGGGATAGATAGTGAGCCAGGTGTGGCATTTTTAAAAGCGATGCAATCGGATGGGTATACTGTGCCTAATGAAGGTACGGCATTTGTTTCTATTAGTGATATAGATAAAAAGAGAGCGCTTCCAATCATCAGAGATCTTACGAAGCTTAATTTTACTATCATTGCTACAAAGGGAACTGCAGACTTCTTTACAGAAAACGGCATTGAATGTACTTCAATTTTTAAAGTTGGAGAAGGTCGTCCAAATGTAGTAGATGAAATTTTAAATGATAATATTCATTTGGTAATTAATACTCCATTAGGCGCTCAGTCGAGATATGATGAAGAGGCTATAGGGAAGACGTCGGTGATGAAAAATATTCTAACTATCACCACTCTCGCAGGTGCAAAGGCGGCTATAGCAGCCATGTCACATTTAGATCAAGTCAGTGTGAAACCATTGCAAGAGTATTTTAAATAATAATTATTTATAACTATCTATATCTGGACATACACAGAAAAAGTTTCTATCTCCATAGGCATTATCAACTCTAGAAACATATGGCCAAAATTTATTTTCTTTAATCCACTTTTTTGGGAATACAGCCTTTTCTTTGCTGTACGGACGATCCCAGTCATCACAAATATCTGCAACAGTATGAGGTGCATTGACAAGCACATTATTATCTTGAGGCATTTTACCTTCTGCAATTTCATCAATTTCTTTTTTGATTTGAATCATTGCTGCACAAAATCTATCTAATTCATCTTTAGATTCACTTTCAGTAGGCTCAATCATTAATGTTCCTGGAATAGGCCATGACATGGTTGGTGCATGATATCCATAATCAATTAATCTTTTTGCAATATCTTCATTGGTAATACCTGAAGTGTTTTTGAATTCTCTACAATCAATAATAAATTCGTGCGCATTTAATCCGGTGTTACCACGATATAAAATTTTATAATCATTTTCTAATTCTTTTGCCATATAGTTTGCATTTAAAATTGCTATTTGAGATGCTTTTAATAATCCTTTTCCAGCCATCAATTTCATGTAAATATATGAAATCAATAATATGCTTGCACTCCCATATGGGGAAGATGATACAGAATAAGAATAGTCTTCATCTATAAAGTGATGCTTAGGAAGATAAGGTTTTAATTTATCATTCACACATATAGGACCCATTCCTGGTCCTCCGCCTCCATGAGGAATACAAAATGTTTTATGCAAATTAATATGCATCACATCAGCACCAAAATTACCTGGCTTACAAACACCTACCATAGCATTTAGATTTGCTCCATCCATATAAACCAGTCCGCCATTATCATGAATTAAAGCACAAATCTCATTGATATTATGTTCAAAAACTCCATGAGTAGAAGGATAAGTTACCATGAGAGAAGATAGTTTATCGCCAGCTTCTACTACTTTATTTGTTAAATCTTCAAAATCAATATTTCCATTATCATCACATTTTACAATTACTACTTTTAAGCCAGCCATAATTGCACTTGCTGGGTTTGTCCCATGTGCAGACTCTGGAATAATACAAACATCTCTCTCAGCATCATGTTTTTTCTGATATTTTTGTATGGTAAGCAAGCCAGCATATTCTCCTTGGGCTCCAGAATTAGGTTGGAATGATACAGCATCAAAACCCGTGACCTTATAAAGCATCATTTCCAATTGATCGATAATTGTTTTATAGCCTTCTGTTTGGTTAGCTGGGGCAAAAGGATGAATGGTATTAAACTCAGGCCAACTAATAGGAATCATTTCGACAGTAGCATTTAATTTCATGGTACAAGAGCCTAATGGAATCATACTATGATTGAGAGATAAATCTCGTTTTTCTAGCTTATGAATATACCTTAACATCTCAGTTTCTGAATGGATACTATTAAAAATAGCATGCTGTAAAGTAACACTGTCTCTAGTTGTATTAAACTCCGGATTAGTGATTTTTGATGTAGAACCTGTAGTAAATAGGTTAGCAATTTCTTCTATTTCAGCACCAGAAGTTTTTTCGTCTAATGAAATCCCCACTAAATCTTCATTATGATATTTGAAATTATATAGTTTGGCTAGAGCTCTTTCTTCTAAGGTCTTTTGGTTTAATCCATTCAATCTAATTGATAAGGTATCAAAGTACGATCCATCTCCTAGAACGATTTCATGCCCCTGAGCACTTAATTTTTCTGCAAGATTTTTAGTATGCCTATGCATTGTATTTGCAATTTCTTTTAATTTTTCTGGACCATGAAAGATAGCATACATGCTGGAAATAATTGCGAGCAATACTTGAGAAGTGCAGATATTGGAAGTAGCTTTTTCTCTTCTGATATGCTGCTCCCTAGTCTGTAATGTCAATCTGTAAGCTTGATTTTCTCTCCTATCTTGTGAAACTCCTACAATTCTACCAGGAATATCTCTTTTAAATTCTTCTGTAGTAGTCATAAAGGCTGCATGCGGTCCACCATAGCCTAAGGGTACGCCAAATCTTTGACTATTTCCTACTGCAACGTCTGCATGATAAGATCCAGGAGATTGAAATAATTGTAAGCACATTAAATCTGTAGCAAAAATTACTTTACAATCAGATTCATGCGCTTTGTTTGTAATATTTGTATAGGCATCAGGATTAGCAATTCTTCCAAAACGATCTGGATATTGAACGATACAGCCGAAAGCATCCCGATAATCAAAATTCTCATATGATACAATTTCAATTTCAATATTAAGCGGTTCTGCTCTAGATACTATAACATCAATAGTTTGTTGAAAGCAATTTTTGTCAATAAGAAATTTATTAGAATTAGATCTATTCTTCCTGTAGAACATGAGCATAGCTTCGCTTGCTGCAGTCCCTTCATCTAATAAAGATGCATTAGCTATTGGTAGCTCACAAATTTGTGAAATCATTGTTTGATAATTAAGAAGTGCTTCTAATCTACCTTGAGAAATTTCAGGCTGATAAGGTGTATATTGCGTATACCACCCTGGACTTTCTAGAATATTTCTTAACACAACATTAGGAGTAATAGTGTCATAATATCCTTGACCAATTAAGGAACGAAAAATTTGATTTTTTGATCCAATGTTTTTGACATATTTTAAAATATCATTTTCAGAAAAATTTTCATTTCCGATAGAATTGCCGTCAATATCAAGAATGTTTTGTGGCACAATCTTTTCAAGCAGCTCATTTAAGCTGCTGCATTCAAGAGAAGAAAGCATTTCTTTGACTTCTTTAGAAGTAGGGCCGATATGTTTATTCTGAAATTCAGACATTATACTTAACCACATTAATAAAACTTAGTACCGACGGAAGGACTCGAACCTACAACCAAGGGCTTAAAAGGCCCCTGCTCTACCATTGAGCTACGTCGGCAAAACTAGGCATTAATTTAAGGTTATGAATCCAGATTCGGTAATGGAAAAAAGAGATTATTTAATTTTTTTTATCATTTTTGAATTAAAGTATTGACCAATTATATAAAAGACTGTTAGCTTAGCATAGTCTTTAATTAGATATTGTACGCAAATACAAGCAATCGGAAAGGCTCTGAGGTTGGCGCTACAGAGCCTTTTTTGTTTATAAAAAATGTTGTATCTTCCAAGATATTTGACAATTGGGGGCGCCTGGTTTCGACATTTTAGAAAGAAATTTTAAATTGCATGTAGAGCTTAGTACCTCTTAAAACTTCTAAACCGTATTAAGTGCCGATTATGGCCAAATGGCTATAGCTTAATTGCTATAACCCATCATCAGTAGACGTTTCTCATCGTTGTCTGAATGATGTCATAAAAATGAGATAGCTTATTTTTTTGCTTCAACTAAATAAGTGAACTTTAGAAGATAGTCTTATATTCGTCTGTTCTTGAACCTATATAAGGCGAAACTTGATCGAGTAACTAAACATGTAGATATTTACCTTTTCTCTATTATGGACGGGAGTTCGAATCTCCCCGCCTCCACAGACATTTTAATTAAATGATAAAAAAGGGAAAAAATACTTAATGAAAAAATTTAACAACTTAATTATTCTTGCACCATTAGCATATGCTATCCATCACTATGAAGAACATATTATGTTTAATTTTCGAGAGTGGAGATTAAAGTATTTTCTAGACAACAATAATATTCCTACTGAGGCAGTTCTCTGTATTTTGATTTCCGTTCTTTTGTTAGCAGTTTTTTTTCAATTAATCTCAAAAAGCAGAGCAACGTCTCACATTTTGTTATTTTTTTTAATGGCAATGCAGGTAGTCAATGCTGCTTTTCACATATTTTTTAGTCTTTATTACTTTGATTTTAGTCCAGGAACAATAACAGCAATATTTCTATATTTGCCCATTAATTTTCTAATAATTCAATCTGCATTTAGAGAGGGTTTATTAAAAAATACTACTGAATTAATAATCATTTTTATCCTAGGTACAAGCACTTTCGTTCTTTTTGAACTACTTGGACCTAAAGTTTGGTTGGTTTCTTTTTTTATGTGTTTTATTTATTATTTTTGGATGAGAAAGATATCATCTATTGTTTAATACGATCTGGAAAATCTGTAATAATACCATCAACCCCTAATTGAATTGCTCGTTTAATATCTTTTGGCTTATTAATAGGCCAGCTATATACTAAAAATCCAGAGGAATGCATTCTATCTATTGCTTTTTTATTCAAAATAGAGAACTTGGGATGTATAGCCACAGCATCCAATTCTTTGCCTTTTTTAATTATATCATTAAGTCCTTTTTCTAAAAATAAATAGGTATGGCTGAGTACACCAATAGGTATGTTAGTATTTTGGTTTTTGAAAAGTGTTAATTCCTTCCAGTTCTTGCTAGAAACAATCAATTTTTTTATATCAGACTGTGAATTTTGAAGATATTTTTTTAGTATAGCCGCGGTTGGAATAGCAGTATGTTCACCTTTTAACTCAATA
>NZWP01000007.1 GCA_002701645.1 Fidelibacterota bacterium
ATTCGGAAATCTCCGGATTAACAGTTGTGTGCACCTACCCGAAGCTTATCGCAGCTTACCACGTCCTTCATCGCCTCCATGTACCAAGGCATCCTCCGTATGCTCTTAGTAGCTTTATCAAGTTTATATAACTTGAGTGTTTTAATGATTCAGCATTGATTAAACTATAATAGCTTAATCAATACAATTGTCAGTAACAGAGATTAAATCTCTGTTACATTGTTAGTAACAGAGATTAAATCTCTGTTACCCGCGTTAATTTCCAAATTGTCAAATATCTAAAATTTAAATTTTGTGGAGCTGACAGGGATCGAACCTGCGACTTCCACAGTGCAAGTGTGGCGCTCTACCAACTGAGCTACAGCCCCTAATTTTGGTGGGCCTACGTGGACTCGAACCACGGACCTCATCCTTATCAGAGATGCGCTCTAACCAGCTGAGCTATAAGCCCCTTCTAAAAAAGTATAATATATGCAGAACCTTTATTATTTAAATCCTTTTCGACCATATCTTATTTTAAAAAATAAGATTACTCCCTGAAAGGAGGTGATCCAGCCGCACCTTCCGGTACGGCTACCTTGTTACGACTTAGTCCCAGTTACCTGCCTTACCTTAAACAGCTTCTTCCCGAAGGTTAGAACACTATCTTTGGGTACTGCAGACTTCCATGACTTGACGGGCGGTGTGTACAAGACCCGGGAACGTATTCACCGTAGTGTGCTGACCTACGATTACTAGCGATTCCTGCTTCATGAAGTCGAATTTCAGACTTCAATCCGAACTGGGGCTAGTTTTAAAGATTGGCTCCTCCTCGCGGAATTGCTACTTTTTGTACTAGCCATTGTAACACGTGTGTAGCCCTGGGTATAAGGGACATACTGACTTGACATCATCCCCACCTTCCTCCTGGTTATTCCAGGCAGTCTATTTAGAGTCCCCACCATTATGTGCTGGCAACTAAATATAGGGGTTGCGCTCGTTGCAGGACTTAACCTAACATCTCACGACACGAGCTGACGACAGCCATGCACCACCTGTGATAGAGTTTAAGAGCAAGCTCTTAAAAGGATTTCCTTTCGGAAAACTTTCTCTAACATGTCAAACCCAGGTAAGGTTCTTCGCGTATCATCGAATTAAACCACATGTTCCACCGCTTGTGCGGGTCCCCGTCAATTCCTTTGAGTTTCAATCTTGCGATCGTAGTCCCCAGGCGGAGTATTTATCGCGTTAGCTACGGCACTGAAAGGGTCGAATCCCCCAGCACCAAATACTCATCGTTTACGGCGTGGACTACCAGGGTATCTAATCCTGTTCGCTCCCCACGCTTTCGTACCTCAGCGTCAGTTTTGAGCCAGAAGGCTGCCTTCGCATTTGACTTTCCTCATGATATCTACGCATGTCACCGCTCCACCATGAATTCTGCGTTCCTCTCTCAAACTCTATTTTAACAGTTTTATATGCACTTTCTTAGTTAAGCTAAGATATTTAACATATAACTTATTAAAACGCCTACGTACCCTTTACGCCCAGTAAATCCGGACAACGCTAGGACCCCTCGTATTACCGCGGCTGCTGGCACGAAGTTAGCCGGTCCTTTCTTGTAAGGTACCGTCAGTAACAGATGGTATTAACATCCGAAACATTTCTTCCCTTACGACAGATTTTTACATTCCTAAAAACTTCATCAATCACGCGGTGTTGCTGCATCAGGCTTTCGCCCATTGTGCAAAATTCCTCACTGCTGCCTCCCGTAGGAGTCTGGACCGTATCTCAATTCCAGTGTGGCTGATCATCCTCTCAGACCAGCTACCGATCTCGGTCTTGGTAGGCTATTACCCTACCAACTAACTAATCGGACGCAAATCTATCTCGAAGTGTAAGCCGAAGCCTACTTTAACAACTATACCCCGAAGGGCCCGCTGCATTATTTGGTATTAGCACTGGTTTCCCAATGTTGTCCCAATCTCCGAGGCAAGTTATTTACGCGTTACTCACCCGTTCGCCAGTTTACTATTTATCCGAAGATAAAATTCTCCTTGACTTGCATGTGTTAAGCACACCGCCAGCGTTCGTCCTGAGCCAGGATCAAACTCTCAATTGTATTGTTTAAGTTTGTTCGTATATCGACTCCAGGATTAAAAGACAAAGGTTCTACATAGTAAATTTTCAAATAACTAAAAAATTCTTTTGCATTTTTTTGACGCAAAAGCCACGCAAATTATAACGGTTTATACAGATAACCAACTAAAAAATTAAAAAATATTATTATTTTTAAATGACTAGATTAAAAGACCTGCAATGGTAGCAGTTAGCCAAGAGGCTAACGCACCACCAAACATAGCTTTTGTAACCAACTTTGCTAGATCTTTTTTACGATTTGGGGCCATTGCTCCAATACCACCTAACTGGATACCAATAGACCCAAAATTAGAGAATCCACATAAAGCATATGTGGAAATAATAGCCGTACGTTCAGATATCATTCCGTCTGCTATAATTCTTTGCAAATCTCCATAAGCAATTAATTCTGTTAAAACAATCTTCTTTCCCATTAACATCCCTACCATTTGAGCTTCATGCCAAGGAACGCCCATTGTCCATGCTAAAGGCCTGAATATAAATCCGAAGATAGATTCCATTGATGTGCCTAAGAAGGCAAGAAGGAAATTAATCATGGCCACAAAGGATATAAATGCAATTAACATTGCAGCGATATTTGCTGCTAATTTTAAGCCATCGGTGGCACCAGTACTTAATGCTTCCATTCCATTCGTATGAGACTGTTTGATTTCTATATTAAGATCTCCCATAGTATCAGATACTGCTGTTTCAGGATAAATAATCTTAGCGATGACAAGTGCTGCTGGAGCTGACATAACAGAAGCTGCTAATAAATGTCCTGCAATCCCTGGAATATGCGATAGCCATGATACGTAGATTGCTAATACGCCTCCAGATACAGTTGCAAATCCTCCGGTCATGACTGCCATCAATTCTGATTTAGTCATTTTATCAATAAAAGGTCTTACCATTAATGGAGACTCTGTTTGTCCTAAAAAGATGTTACCAGCAACGCTTAATGTTTCAGATCCGCTAGTACCCATTGTTTTTTGCATAGAGCGGGCTATAAATTTGACTATTACCTGTATAACACCAAAATGATATAAAACTGAAACCAGACTTGAAAAGAAAATAATTGTTGGTAAAGTCTTGAAAGCAAAATTAACTAAACCGGGATGAAATCCTACTCCATCTATATACGATGTAAATAAAAAATTAGCACCCGAATCAGAAAAACTAATCAAAGTTGTAATTGCTTGATCTAAAAAACTAAAAATAGGAGCTCCGAAAGGAGTTTTAAGAATAAAAATAGCAAACATAAATTGTAAAGTGAGTCCAATAGAAACTGTTTTTATATTAATATTTTTTTTATTCTCAGATAATAAAAATGCAATAAAGAGTAATGTGAAAATTCCTATAAAACCGCTAAGATGTCCCATAATAATTACGGATGATTATGCCCAGCATGAAGATCTGCTGTGTTAGTATCTTTCTCTTTAACTTTTGAATGTTCTTTTAACATGTCTAATATTTTTTGATCTAATAAATCATCAGATAGCTTAGCTTTATTAGATTCTTTTTTATAGAATCTTTCAATTTCAGCTTTCTGACTATCGTTTTTTTCAATCGCTTCTTGGATAAAATTATCGACTGCGTTTTCATCGATAGAAATATCTAAATCTTTAATCATGACTTTTCTCAATAAATACCATTTTAAATTATTCTCTGCAAATAGCTTGTATTCTTCTTTTATTTTTGCCTCATCAAGATCCGCATCAGTAAGATCCGCAACCACATTTCCATCTTTGTTAGTAGTAGTTGGAGATGACATCCTTTTATCATGAACAACTTCTCTTGCAATATTATTCAAGTAATTATCAAGCATTGATGTTGGTAATACAGGGTCTACTAATTTGATAAATTGATCAATAATAGCTGAATTAAAAAGTTCTTCTGATTTTTTTTCATACTCTAAGCTAATACTTTTCTCAATATTACTTTTCCATTCTTCAACGCTTTCACAATTTGGATCCATTGTTTTTACAAATTCTTCATCTAATTTTGGTGGCATTCTTCTCTGCATAGACTCAATTATAATGCTATATTCTTTTTCACCAGAGCCTAAATCAATAGTCATTTTAACTGTATCTCCAACTTTTTTATTTAGTAGAAGCTCTTTATTATTATTAATAAACGGCTCTTGTCCTATGGCAATATATTTCTTCTCTTTTTTGCCAATAATAGCGATACCAGATTCATCAACTTCTTGAAAATCTGCTATCATAAAATCACCTTCCGCAGAACCTTCTTCAATTTTCTCCGTTTTACTTTGAGAATTCAATATATTATTAATTGTATCGTCTATTTCTTTGTCATTAGATATAAAATTTGTTTTCTCAACCGTCACCATATTCTTCTTGAGCTTTGGAACAGATAGTGGTGGCTCTACTTCAAATTCAGATTTAAAAGAAAAATCTTTCTCATATGAAAAATCTATATCTTTTAATGCAGCTTGATTAATAGGATTAAGCTCTTCTTTTTGCAAAGCTAAGATATAATATTTTTCTGAAAAATCTTGAACAAAATTCATTTCAATTTGCCCTAAATACTGTGACATTAATATATTGTCTGGAATTTTACCTTTACGAAATCCTGATACTTTAATATTCTTTGCTACTTTCTTTTTGCATAACTCAAAATCAGCTTGAATATCTTTCCATTCAGCAACAATGGATAGTTCGTATGTAAATTCATTAACTTTTTTAGATTTGACTTTTAAATTCATTTATTGTTTCAATCTATAAATACAGCCTTCGATAGTTTTAATAAACGTATCTAACTGATTTTGTGTACAAATTAAATCTTCTATTTCTTCGTAAGAATCAGACGGATAAGATTCCTGATCATATTGTCTTAAAAAATTAGATTCAAATTTTACAATCATATCCTCTAATATTTGTTTATGTAAATTTTTACCTCTTAGAAAATTTAACTGAAGATTAATCTTTCCATTAGAAGATAATCGAAATAATGGTAGCACTCCATAATCAGAATTACATCTAAAAGTCATGGTTCCACAACCATCTCCAGTACCCCATGTAATTTCATCAGAATTTTTTTCAGAAAAATCTATCAATTGCAAACAATTGATAGCTACATCATTTTCACAGCTTTGATTGATGTGTTCAATGAATGTTTTTTTAGACCATTTTGCCATAAGTATTCTCCAAATTAAGCATATTCTTTTAATAGAATATGGTGAGGAATTTACGGATATCGATTCTCTTTTAAAAATAAAATTTTATTTATCTACTAGAAAAATAAAAGATATTTCTAATTTCTTAACGGTTTTCCAGTTTTTAAGAAATGAGCAATACGATCTTGTGTTTTAGGTTCTCCAGCTAACGACATAAAACATTCTCTTTCAACATCTAAAAGATGTTGTTCATCCACTTTAGACATTAAGCCTCCTTTTTTACCACCGCTTAATACATAGGCAGTTTTAGAAACTACTAATTCATCATGATCAGAGATTTTTCCTTGTGCTTTCATTGCCTTTGCTCCAACTGCAGCCATTGTTCTGAGTGTCATCCCAGGCAATGTCAAATCATCTCTATACTTTGGTGGCTGATATCCTCCATCACTTAATTCAAGTACTTTACTTTTACCGAGTGCTAATAAATGTTGGGAATTCATCACAATAGTATCACTTTTACGTAACCATCCTTTTTTCAACGCATCTGTTGCACTTTTAGATACAGTCATTGGATTAATTAGGCCAAGAGCTTGACGTCCAATATTCATGTTGACATTTTTAGCATCATTATTTTCTAATAAATTTAATAATACTCTCAAATGTCCACCTGCTCCAGGTATTAACCCTTGCATTGCTTCAACAAGACCTGCATATAGTTCCCCAGATGCTACAGTATGCGAAGAACAAGCATAGAATTCAAAACCACCTCCAAGTGCTAAATTAAACGGACATGTAATAACAGGATATTTTGAATGTCTGATTCTTTGCGTTACATCTTGCATTGCTTTAACGCCGGCGTCCATCACTTGCAAGTTTCCAGAATCAATAGCCATTTTAAAGTCATTAACATTTGCTCCTGCACACCAGTTTTTTCCTTGGTGACCAATAACTAGACCTTTGTATTTTCCAGTTTCGAGCATATCTAATGCATGCTTAACAATCTCATTTATTGATCGATCAATCGGATTAAATGCTGGCACAAAAATAGAGTGAAATTCAACATTTAATACACCATCACCAATATCATGAATGCTTGCACTCCAATCACGTTTTAGAGTATTTTTTGGATTCTTATATAGGTTAAGATTTAATGATTTTTTACTAGGCTTATGTACCAGCGCCTTCTTTTGAAGAGGGCACCAATATGTCATCTCACCATCCTTAATTTCATAAAATGACTTTCTTCCAGATGCAAGCATTTCTTCAACCCATGAAGGGACTTTTCTATTCTCTTCCTTCATTTTGTTGACAGATTTTTCAACGCCAATTGCATCCCATGAATCGAAAATTCCAATATCTCTTGTAAAGCCCCATTTCATAGTATTGTCAATTTCAACAATACTATCGGCGATCTCTGGAATCATTTCTGCAGTATAAATCAATAGTGGAACATTGCATTCCCACAAAAATTTTGCTGCTTTATCATCTAAAAATGTTATTGCTTTTAGTCTTGTTCTTAAATCTTTAATAGGTTTTCCTACTCTAAGGGTATCAAATCTAGTCTTTTTAGTAGGAGTATATTCCATGGTGTCCAAATCTAATGAGAGAATTTCTTTTCCTTCTTTTTTGTACCATCCTGAACCTGTTTTTTGACCCAATCTTCCATCTTCAACCAGCTTAACTAATAGATCATGTGGTCTAAATTTTTCTCTCTCTTCGTCACTTTCTGTTGTAACTCTTTCATACATATTATTAGAAACATTAAGTGCTGTATCTAAACCAACGATATCTTGTGTTCTAAAATATGCACTTTTTGCGTTACCGATTAAAGTGCCAGTAAGGGCATCTACATCTTCTACAGATAATCCCATTTCTAGTGCTTTTTCTATAACAAGTCTACCATTTGCATTAATAAGTCTATTTCCGATAAAGCCTGGGGTATCTTTTGCATGTACAATACCTTTACCTAGCGTCGTTTCACCAAACTCAGTAACTGATTCATAAACCTCATCTGATGTTTTTTCCCCTTTTACCAACTCTAATAATTTCAAATATCTTGGAGGATTAAAAAAGTGTGCAATTAAGAAACTTTTCTGAATATCTTCAGGAAGAACTTCAACTAAATTTGCTAATGGAATTCCTGATGTATTTGATGCAAGAATAGCACCTTTTTTTAAATGTGGTAGCAAATTCTTATATACCGCATGTTTGATTTCAATCTTTTCAGCAACAGCCTCAATGATTAAATCACAATCACTTAACTTTTCCATGTCATTGTCATATGTACATGGCGTTATAAGAGAAGCGTTGCTACTAGAAAAAAGAGGTGCAGGTTTTAATTTTGTTAATCCATCCACTCCTTTTTGTGCAAGCTCTTCATTGATATCAAACAATACAGATGGTATCCCTGCATTTGCTATATGCCCTGCAATTTGTGCTCCCATTACTCCTGCGCCTAATACTGCGCATTTTTTAATTTCAATACCCATCGGTTTTATCCCCTTTTAATAATAGTTGTAATTCCTTGTCCTGTTCCCACGCACATAGTTGCAAGTCCAACAGATTTATCTTGTTGTTCCATTACATTCAGAAGCGTAGTAATGATTCTTGTACCTGATATTCCAAGAGGATGGCCCAATGCAACAGCACCACCATTCATATTTACTTTATCTAAATCCCAATTTGCTTCTTTAACACAATAAAGAGCTTGTGCAGCAAATGCTTCATTGATTTCCATGACATCAATATCATCTATTGATAGTCCTGTATTCTTTAGTGCTTTAGCCGTAGCTGGAACTGGACCTGATCCAAACATTCTCCAGTTTACACCTGCAACTGCTCTACCTTCAATATAAGCTCTAATCTTAAGACCATGCTCTTTTGCGTATGCTTCGCTAGTTAAAAGCATAGCAGATGCTCCAATAGAGAATGGACTACTTGTAGCAGCAGTAACCGTTCCATCGGCTCTAAATGCAGGGTTTAAAGATTCAATTTTTTCTTTATTAGGCGTTCTAGGTCCGCTATCTTTATCAAAAACTGATCCATCTTCAAGGATAATTGGAATAATTTCATTATCAAATTTTCCCTCTTCTTGTGCAGCAACTGCTCTATTATGCGATCTATAAGCAAATTCTTCCTGCTCTGCTCTTGAAATATTCAATTTATCAGCTAGTAATTCAGCTCCTTCTCCCATAGAAATATAATAGTCATCCTCCGCTAATTGGACATTAAAGTCAGGAGCAAAACCTCCTTGAGGAATACTAAACATATCTTCCACACCACCTGCAATACCCACTTGAATATCACCTGATTCAATTGCAGTACTTATAAGATGCAATGATGTCATTGCAGAACCACAATATCTATTAATAACATTAGCAGCAGCAGTATCTGGAATACCTGCTAAAATTGCAGCTCCTCTTGCTACTAACATTCCTGTAGGCCCTTCAGGAAATGCACATCCTAATGATACATCTTCAATATGATTTACATCTAAATTTTTATTACGATCTAAAAGACCTTTAATCACTTGACCGGCTATTTCATCTGGTCGCATTCCAACCAAAGCACTCCCCTTTGTACCAATAGGTGATCTTACTCCATCAACAATAACTGCTTTATTCATCATTCCTCCTTAAGAATTTTTTACAGGATATCCATCTGCTTCTATAGTTTTTTCTCCAATAATCTTTTTCATTCCAATAGTATTGGACTTTAAAGATAATCTACTTCTGAGTGTATTCAATTTAGCTTCAATACCAGTTGGAATATCTCCATCAAAAATATTATTAAATATTTTTGATGCATATTCCATTACTCTCATTCCTTCTTCTGCTGTATACACTTGTGCACATAGACCTGCTACAACTTCATTTTTTTTAGCATATAAGTCTTGATTTTGAAGCACTCTAGTCATTGTGCTATCTGCTACGTATGTATATATTAATATATTTGCAAGGTTCTCAATTACTACTTGCTCTGTACCGATATCTTGACCATACTGGCTAAGAGCTTCATTAAGAGTTAATGCATAAACAGCTTTAGCAGCTTCAATGCATTCAACCTCATCTTTATAATTTCCAACATATCCACTGTCAAGATTATCGCTACAATAGCCTTCTACTTTTTCTAGATACTCCCTAAAACCAAGTTCACCACTAAGAGTTTTACCAATCATAGCTCTACCACAAAGCATTTTATTGATTTCATTTGTACCTTCCCAGATACGATTAATTCTAGCATCTCTATAACCTTGTGCCATTGGATATTCTTCAATAAATCCATAGCCACCAAATATTTGCAAACAATGGTCAATTACAGCGCCTGAAGATTCACTACCATAAATTTTACAAATAGAATTTTCTGCAATATATTTCTCTGTAATATTTCCTTGCTTAACATAGTAATCTTTATCATTCTTATCTAATTCATCAATCGCATCTTGCTGATTACCAATAACGGCGTAGCACATACTATCTAATGTGTATGTTTTAATAACACAATCAGCTAATTTTTCTCTAATAGAGCCAAAATCAGATATGTATTGACCGAAAGCTTTTCTTTGCTTCGCATATTGCGACGCCAATTTAATACTTAACATCATTCCTCCGAGAGATGAAGCGCCAAGTTTGAATCTTCCAATATTTAATGCACAAAACGCAGGACCTGCACCTTCACCGACTTTACCGAGAAGGTTTCCTACAGGAACTTTACAATCTGTAAAATATAATGGAACGGTAGAAGATCCATGCATTCCCATTTTTTTCTCTTCAGCGCCAACCTCAAATCCTGGCGTACCTTTTTCAATGACAATTGATGAAAATTTACCATCAATCTTGAGAGCTATTGTAAATAAGTCAGCCCATGCACCGTTTGATATAAATATTTTTTGACCGTTAACAATGTAATGTTTTCCATCATCAGATAGAACGCCGGTAGTTTTGGAATTTGTAGCATCCGACCCTGCATCTGGTTCTGTTAGTGCGAACGCAGTAATCTTAGTACCATCGCTAATACCTGGTAACCATTTTTGTTTTTGCTCGTCATTTCCATACCAGATAATACCCAAAGCACCAATTGAAGTCTGTACGTTCCATACCGTACCAAAAGAAGCATTACCACCTTTAGAAACTCCCTCAGCTAGAATACACATCCCTGTTTTAGTTAATTCTGAACCGCCATACTTCTCTGGAATATCCACTCCCAAAAATCCTAACTCACCCATTTGTGTCAGTAGTTTTCTAACAAGAGTTTCATTCTTCTCTTCCAGTTTTGTATGAGCAATTGGCAAAATTTCATTTTCTGCAAAATCAGACATTGCTTCATACATCATTTGCTCTTCTTCTGAAAAAGCTTCCTTACAAAATATTTTATTTGTACCTACAACCGTTGTTAGAAATTTACCGCCAGTTTTAATCTTACTAAAATCAATTGTTCCATCTTGGCTAGATAGACCTTTAGATGAATTATTTGTATTATCAGTTTGTTGTTTATCGGACATTTACTATTTCCCTTCTTTTAACATATAAGCGCTTAAAATATAATCTGAAATTTGATCTATATAGGTTTCCGCATCTATATCTCTTGATTCAAATAAAGTAAACCAAAAAATTCCTTCAAGATTTAAAATCAACGAAAGAGCGGAAATCTTAGGATCTACTTTCTTAAATTCTTTATTATCAATTCCTTCAATTATTATTAATTCTATAAATTTTTGAAAACGATTATACATATTCTGTATCGCGTTTCTAAAGTCTTTATCATGCCTAGAAATTGACCAAAAAGTTGAAAAAGACTTAAAAAAAGTAGGGTCTTTTTTTAGCTGATGTGAAACAGTCGTAAATAATTTTTTTAATGTTTTAGCGCTATTATCTTCTTTATTAACCTTAGCAAATACTGCTGTATATTCATTCTCTAAAGATTCAATCACTCCCAAATAAACTTCTTTTTTTGATTTATAATAGTGATAAATAGCGCCTTTACTCATTTTTGACTCTGCAACAATATCATCCATGGTACTACCATAGTATCCTTTTTCACTCATCACTTTAAGTGCAGACGACATAATCAAATCTTTTTTATTGCTTTGTTGTTGTTTTTTCATAAACCGACTAGTCGGTTCGAAAAGTAAAAAAAACCTATAACTATTTCAACAATTCCTTTTTTTTGAGAAAAAATAATATGTACTTTATTTACCACCCATAATGAATAAAAATAATAATCATATAATAGCACCATCTTTACTTGCAGCAGATTTTGCTAATCTAAAAAATGAGCTTAAACTATGTAATGATTCAAAAGCTGAATGGCTTCATTTAGATATTATGGATCAACAGTTTGTTCCTAATTTATCTTTTGGCCCTGCTGTAGTGAAGTCCATACGACCTCATTCAAATCTTTTTTTTGATGTACATTTAATGGTGAGTAATCCATTTGATATGTTGCCAGCATTTATCAACGCAGGTGCAGATGCTATTTCTTTTCATATAGAAACAACAGAGCCGAGATTTACATTTCCTCCTAAAATTATTATCAATACCATTAAAAAAAATAATCTAAGATGTGGAATAGCAATTAAACCAAGCACTCCATTTAAAGTGATTGAAAAATATTTATCTTTTATTGATTATATAGTCATTATGTCTGTGGAGCCGGGCTTTGGAGGGCAAAGTTTTATACCTTCTACTTTAGAAAAAATTTCTTCTATTGATAAAATATTAAAAGACAAGAAAATTAGAGATAAGATTGCTATTCAAATAGATGGTGGAATAAAACTGCATAATGCTAAAGATGTTATCGATGCAGGTGCAGATATATTGGTAGTAGGGTCTGAGGTATTCAAATCAGAAAATCCTATCGAAACTATTAATGAGATGTATAATCTATGAACTATACACAACTAGATACATTTAGTAATTGGACAAAAGATGAGAAAGATCAATTTACTGTAAGTATAATAAAAGGTCTGGTAATTGACGGAGTAAGAAAAGCAAACTCTGGGCATCCTGGAGGCCCAATGTCTCTCTCAGATTTTTCATATATTTTATATTCAGAGTATCTCATATTTGATTCAAATAATCCAGATTGGCATTCAAGAGATCGCTTGGTTTTATCAGTTGGCCATACATGTATGTTGTTATATACATTACTTTATTTATCTGACATTTTAACAATGAAAGATTTGAAAAATTTTAGACAATTACATAGCAGAACACCTGGTCATCCTGAAATTATAACTCCTGGGGTAGATGCAAATACTGGTCCTTTGGGGCAAGGAGTTGGTATGGCAACAGGTATGGCATTAGCAGAAAGAATGCTTAGTGTTGAATCATCAAATAATAGAAAACAATATACTTATGTACTAGTTGGAGATGGTGACCTACAAGAACCGATAGCGCTTGGTACAGCTATGCTAGCAGGACATTGGAAATTATCTCAATTGATAATGTTCTATGATAAAAATGATATACAAATAGCTGGTGAAACTTCTCGATGCAACTCTACCAATTATGCAGAGCTATTTAAATCTATGAACTGGGACGTACAAGAAATAGATGGTCATAATCATGAAGCAATAAGGAAAGCTATAGAAAATGCTCAAGCATCACCTCTTCCAAGCATTATTATTGGAAATACTACTATTGCAAAAGGAAGTGCTACGCTTGAAAATACAAGCCAATCACATGGAGCACCATTTAGCCCAGAAGAAATTATTGGAACTAAACAAAATTTAGGATTACCTGAAAATGAATCCTTTTATTGTCCGCCCGAAGTAAAAGAACATTTTCAAAGAAATTTTCAATCCATTAAAGATCTAATAGCAAATGCAAGTAAATCAATGAATAATCATGCATTTGATATAGCTACTGAACTCAAAAAAATAGAATTGGTTGATTTTGATCCGAATGAGGTCATTGCTACTAGAAAAGCATTTGGTATGTCATTAGATAAATTTTCCTCTCATATCCCTACTATTGTAGGTGGATCAGCAGATCTTGATGGATCAAACTGTACTACAAATTTTGCTAATACATATGGAGATTTCTCATCATCAAATCTAAAAGGTAGAAATATTCCATTTGGAGTAAGAGAGTTTCCAATGGGAGCAATTATGAACGGTATTAGCTTATATGGAGGGCTTTTCCCATTTGGAGGAACATTTCTAGTATTTAGTGACTATGTACGCTCCGCAATACGCTTATCTGCTATTCAAAAATTACATGTTATGTATGAGTTTACTCATGATTCAATTTTTGTAGGAGAAGATGGTCCAACTCATCAACCCGTTGAGCATACAATGTCTTTGCGCTTGATACCAGATTTACTTGTTTTTAGACCAGCAGATGCTATTGAAACTCATTTCTGCTTTGAAACAATCATGGAAAATAATACTAATCCTAGTGCGATATTACTAACAAGACAAAAACTTCCTGTAAGCACTTTAGATAAAACCATTATTAAAAATGGCGTAAAAAAAGGAGCATATACGGTACTAGATTCTAACAATCCAGATTTAGTTATATTTACGACCGGATCAGAATTGCATCTTTCACTATCTATTGCAAAAGAGATAAATCGTAATATAAAAATTGTTAATATACCATGTTGGGAACTCTTTGAACAACAATCAAAAGAGTATAAAGATAAAATTCTTACTTCAAATTGCAGAAAAAGAATTTCAATCGAAGCAGGAACAACATTGGGTTGGGAAAAATTTGTTGGTCAGAATGGACTAAAAATTGGTATTGATGATTTTGGGTTTTCTGCTCCAGGGATTGATGTAGCAATGCAATTTAATTTTACCAAAGAAAGTATTAAAAGTAAGATAGAGGAATATCTAAATGACTAATAAAACAATTGTTTTGGCTACAGATCATGCTGGATTTGAACTCAAGGAAACAGTAAAGCAATCTCTAGTGGCATCAAACTATGAAGTAAAAGATTTTGGTGCATTTGAATATGAATCTACTGATGATTATCCTGATTTTATCAATCCCGCAGCGCAATTTATTTCAGAAAATGATAATACGATGGGCATTATTTTTGGAGGATCAGGTCAAGGAGAAGCAATGGCTGCAAATAGGTTCAAGGGCGTAAGGGCAGCTGTATTTTATGATGGTCCAGATGAAATTATTGATCTATCAAGATTGCATAACAATGCTAATGTTTTATCTTTTGGTTCACGATTTATAAAATCGGAGCGCGCAATAGAATTGATCAAGCAATGGTTAAGCGTAGAATTTGAAGGTGGAAGACATCAAAAAAGAATTGAAAAATTAGATTCTCACTGATTATAGCTAGCGTATATAGTAAAACTACCATCTTCATTAAAAGCTAAAACGTCATAAGGATTATTTCTATATAAACAAATCTGCTAATATTAAAAAGAACAATAAAGGAAAATAATAAATTGATGTCTTAAATATTAAGCTAGCATTCTCTCGTGATTGTTCTAAAATAAATGGAAGACAAAGTAACATATATATGTTACTTAATATATAAGCCCCCACAAAATAAACTCTTCCAGTTTGATCTATCAAAAAAAATGGTAGTGTAGAAATAGGTATTAAAATCAATGCATGTAAAAAAATATGTAAAACAGTCTTTTTTACTCCATTTTTAACTACTGGTAGCATTTTGAATCCTGCTTTTTCATAATCATCTTTATACATAAAGGCTATTGCATAAAAATGAGGGTGTTGCCAGAAAAATAAGATTAAAAATAATGCTACTCCTCCCCAATCTAAACTATTAGTTGCTGCTGTCCATCCTCCCAATGGTGGTATTGCACCAGGAATAGCTCCAACAGAAGTATTTATCCACGATACTTTCTTTAGAGGGGTATAAACCAATAAGTATAATGCAATCGTTAAAGCAGACAATAAAGCGGTAAGCATGTTGACCTTCAGATATAGTATCAATAATCCTAATGCAATGAATAATAATCCCAAAAATAATGCAAACTTTACTGATATTTTTTTTCTTGGAAGAACTCTATTTTTTGTGCGATCCATTTTTTTATCTGAATCCACTTCTATGACATTATTTATGATCGAACCGCCTGTTGAAGAAAATAAAGTACCTATAATAGTATAAACTAATAAAGATGATGAAAAAGTACCTTCCGATCCAAGATAAAATCCAATAATTGTTGTAGTAAGTACTAAAAATCCAATTCTAATCTTTGTTAGCTCTACTAAATTTTTAATCATACTAGCCTTGCTTAATAAGAGTTACAATATCGTTTTGTAGCTCTACTATATTGGCATCAACAGTACCTTCATAGTATTTTCTAATATTTCTGTCTTTATCAATCAAGACAAGTCGCGTAGAATGTCCAACCGGTAATAAACTTGCAGATAAAAAGAATCCATCCTCTGATAATTCAACAACATCATTAATATTTCCTCTTAGAAAAAACCAATTATTTTTACTACTATATTTATCGGAAAATTCTTTTAATACGCTACTTGAATCATAATCAGGATCTGTTGTGATAGAAACAAACTGTAATGCATCTGAGTCTAAAAATCTTTTTTGTAACAATCCCATATTTGTTGACATAATTGGACATGCACCTTCACATTGAGTAAAAATAAAACTAGCTACAGTAATTTTATTATCTAAATTTTTTTCTGTAAATGAGGTACCATCAAAATTATCTAATTGAAAGGATGGAATTTCTGATATAACAGATAGATTATTAATTCTAGATTGAGTCGCCTGATCTATGGTAAATAATCCTATGATGCCTAAGATTAAAACTGAAAAAAATGCAATTATTAACTTTTTATTTAGCGTATTCATTACTGATGCAATTATACAATATAATTATTACACCGACAAGCCAAGATGAACCCCATGTATGAAAAAGTCTTGTTAATTGAGGCAACTCAAAGAAAATCATCATCTCACCTAAAAAAATCTGAACTATAATCATACCAAGTATAAATATGCCTAAAAATCTTGCGATATATAGTTTATTGGTTCTCAATTGGGAATATATATATGTACTCAAGAAAAGTAAAGTAAATCCTAAAAAGGAATGAAAATATTTATATGAATCTAATGCATTTAATAATTCTCCCTTTGATAAAAGAGGATTTTCAATAGACACAAGTTCAAGATTTGTTCTAATACCGGTTCCTAAAAGAATTTCTATAATAATTAATATCCAAAAAACAATTAAACTTTTGGAAAGTGCTCTATTAATTTCTAAATCTTTAAATTTTTCTATATGTATTAATTTATAAGATTCAATACATGCATAGCTTAAGACTGACACTAACATTAGGGCTAATACCATATGCAAACTAACAAGGAAAGGGTTTAAAATTGAAGAAACTACAATAGCACCTAAACCACCATTTGCTGCCACTAAAATGAGAGATAAAATTGATGAAAGGAAAAGTTTCATTTCCTTACGGAAATAATATATTGCTATAATATTTAGTACTATAATTGAAAAACCTACCAACACTCCTAAAGAACGATTGCTGTATTCTATCCAAGCTAATACAATATTAAAAGATGTAGTATCCATATAAGAAGGAATTTGATCAATATTAGTAGGTGGAATCCATCGGCCAAAACATCTAGGCCAATCTGGACAACCCATACCAGATCCTGATACACGCACCAATCCCCCTACAAAGATTAAAAGATAAGATAAGATTGTTGAAACTACAGCAGATTGAAAAAAAAGCTGTTTTTTCATTTAATGATGATCCTCATCCTCTTCATGGTGACTACTACCATGCTCATCAACGGGATTTCCATGAGTATCTGTAAGAGGTAAAGAATCATAAAAGGCTGCGCGTTTATTGATAGAGTCTTTTACTTCAGGATTTACTCCACCTCTAAATTCGGTATCTAATAGAGTGATTGTTATAAAGATTCCAAGAAACATTAATGACATTACAAATATTGTTAGAAGTTTTTTATCATCCCATAAAAGATGCATAAAAAACAATACTACAAGAGTAGCTTTCGTTGTAGCTATAAGCATTGCAATGACAATATTCATTGCTCCTAAGTCTACATATGAAACCCATACGGTTACTCCACTTAAAAATAATAAAGTAGCGGCAATAGTTAGATAAATGCTTAATGGTGTAATATGATGTTGATGAGCCATAATGTTATCCTATTAAATAAAATAGTGGAAATAAATAAATCCAAATTAAATCAACTAAATGCCAGAAAATTCCAATCATTTCCATTGGAGTATAATATTCAGAATGTAAGTTACCCTTTGCTGTAGCATAAATTAACCAACCAATAAGACCCATACCAATCGCAACGTGTAATCCATGAAGTCCTGTCATCATAAAGTAAATACTAAAGAAAATATGAGGATTATTAATATGAGCTATTTCAGGTCCCATATAGCTATAATACTCTCCTGGCAATTGACCTACTTCGAACTTATGAGAATATTCTAAATATTTAATTCCAAGAAACATGAAAGCAAGTATAAATGTCAATATTAGCATTACTAGAGATAGATTTTTGTTCTTTTTTTGTATTGCCCAAATAGCAAGAGCCATGGTTAAAGAACTTGTAATCAAAACAACCGTGTTCAATAAACCTTTATTAACATCTAATAGTAAGTTTGCATTAATAAACATTTCAGGATACCATGAACGATAAACAACGTATGCTACAAATAATCCGCCGAATGTTAAAACTTCAGTAAGAATAAAAGCCCACATTCCAAGCTTTGCAGTTTCATACTGTTGCTTGACATCATGAAAATGATGCTGTAGAAAACTAGGTGATGAATTATCGTGACTCATTTTTTAAATGTTGGCTCTACAATGACCTTGTCATAGTCATATGGACCATGTTCAAGGACAGGTTCTTCTTCAAAATTATGTGGATGAGGTGGTGACGTAGTATGTGTCCATTCTAATGTCATTGCTCCCCATGGGTTAGTACCTGGGTCTAATTTATTATTTTTTCTTAAAGACCATAATAGATTCATAATTGCAATAAATATAGATAATCCCAATATCGCTGACCAAAAACTTGAATAATTATGTAAATCTGCATATTGAGGATCATATGTAGCATATCGTCTTGGCATTCCTCTAAGACCTAATAAAAATTGAGGGAAAAATGTACCATTAAAACCTAAAAATACTCCAAGACAACAAATGTTTGCTACAGTTTGATTGTACATTGTACCCATCGATTTAGGCCACCAATGATGAAGTCCTCCTAAAAAGGCAACAATAGTACCACCTTGCATAACATAATGAAAGTGAGCAACTACAAAATAAGTATCATGTAAATGAATATCTAATGCTACAGCTCCAAGGAATATTCCTGTTAATCCTCCGATGGTAAACAAGAATAAGAATGATAAAGCATATAACATTGGGGGGGTGAAGGATACTTGTCCTCTATACATTGTTAATATCCAACTGAATATCTTTACTCCCGTAGGAATACCTACAAAATAGGTTATAAAAGAAAAAACAATTTGAGAAAAAACTGATTGTCCGGAAGTGAACATATGGTGACCCCAAACTAAAAATCCAATAAATGCAATGGACAATGTTGAGAATGCAATGAATTTATATCCCCATATCTTCTTTCTAGAATGTACAGGAATAATTTCACTGACAATTCCAAAAGCAGGTAATATCATGATATACACAGCAGGGTGAGAATAAAACCAGAAAAAATGTTGATAAAGAACAGGGTCTCCTCCAAGAGCAGGATCAAAAATTCCAATTCCTAACAATCTTTCAAGAATCAGTAAAACCATTGTAATTGCAATAACTGGGGTTGCTGTAATTTGCACTAAAGAGGTGCCATAAAGAGCCCATACAAACAATGGCAATTTATACCATGTTAGTCCGGGAATTCTCATTTTATGAATAGTAGCAATAAAATTTAGGCCTGTTAAAATGGATGAAAATCCAATAATAAAAATTCCCATTGTCATGGGTATTACATTTGATGTACTAGTAGTAGAATAAGGCGTATAAAATGTCCAACCCGTATCTACTCCACCTGCAATAATGGTGTATATAGTAAATAATGCGCCTAAAGTATATAGATAAAAACTGGCAAGATTTAATCTAGGAAATGCTACATCTTTTGCACCTAACATAAGAGGGAGTAAAATATTTCCTAATGCTCCAGGAATTGCGGGAATAATAAACAAAAAGACCATTATTGCGCCATGCAGAGTGTATACATTATTATATGTATCATTTGACATAAAATCATTTCCAGGAGCAGCTAATTCAAGTCGCATTCCCAATGCCAATAACCCGCCTAAAAAGAAAAAAGCTAGTCCACCAAAAAGATACATTAAACCGATACGTTTATGGTCAAGGGTTAAAAGCCATGACATAATCCCTTTTGGATAAGTAAGATAATTTTTTTGATTTTCTATCATAAATTTTCCTATTAATTTACAGTTAAATTTGAGAATCCTTTTCTAAAGATTTTAAGAAAGCAATAAGTGCATCTAGTTCCCTATCATTCAATAAGCCTTGATAGGTAGGCATAACTCCTTGATACCCTGCTACTATTTGTGACTGAGGTTCAAGTATAGAACTTCTTATATAATTATTATCAATCACTGCGCTAGTACCATCATCAAAGACTCTTTCTTGTCCCCACATCTGGCTGGTCTGTAAATATGATGGACCAACTAAAGCAGAACCATCTAAAGTATGGCAAGTGTTGCATGCTTTTTTAGTATATAGCTTAGCACCAAGCTCATCTAAAGGTATATTCTCATCATCAGATCCAAGCTCTGCAACCCATGCTTCATATTGAGCAGGCTTCATTACGACAACTTTTGCTCCCATTTGAGAGTGTCCTGTTCCACAGTATTCAGCACAAAATATATCATATACTCCTTCTTGTTGAGCCTCAAACCACATGATATTGTATCTGTTTGGTAAACAGTCCATCTTACTTCTCATTACAGGAATAAAGAAGCTATGTAACACATCTTTAGAAGAAAGAATAATTTTAATAGGCTGATTAGAAGGAACTACAAACTCATTAAGAGTTGTGCCTCCATCAGGATAATCAAATGTCCAGAACCAACTCTGACCAGTGACTTTAATCTCAATCGCATCATCGGGAACAATAATCATTTTTAAATAAGATCTAATACCCCACACAAATGTGATGCTTACTAGTATAAGAGGAACAATAAAAAATAATGACTCTAATATATTATTATGATCTTTACTGCTTGTAAGTCTAATATCGTCACCTTTTTTGAAACGGTATTTAATTGCTAAATAAAGCATACCGAATACAACAATAGCAAAGAGCACTATTGATGAATAAAAAATAAAATAAAATAGGTTATCAATGTCAGCAGCAAAGGTTGACACCTGTTTTGGAAAAAGATATTCGGTTAATCTATCCATGTCTTCTACTATTATTTCCTAAATAAATTATGGTCGTTTTTCCAGTAACCTACAATTGTAATACCTAGAAAAATGATAGTTAATATACCTCCAAATCTCATAACATTGGTAGCAAAAAGCGTATAAGTATTTTTATAAGGATCGTAATGATAGCAATACAGAATTATTTTATCAAGCGTGCTTCCTATTTTTCCTTCACCAGCCTCTAATAAACTCAGCTTTAAATCTTTTTCTAAAAATTGAATTCCATATAAATAACGTGAAATTTTTCCTTCTGGACTTAATACAGAAATTGCTGCAGGATGCATGTATTCATCTCTGTCTTTATCATAGTAGTATATAAATCCTATGCTATCAGCAACTTTTTTTATACTCTCTTGATCGCCAGTTAAAAAATGCCAATCATTTTTAATATTTTTAAGATTATATCCTGCTATATAATTTTTTTTCTTTTGATTTGCAAATGCTGTGCTTTCATTAGGATTAATGTCGATAGTAATAATCTGATATTCCTCTCCGGCATTTAATGTTAGCTTTTCAATTGATTCAGCTAATCCATTTAGCACAAGAGTACAAAGCATCGGACATTCAAAATAATTTAATGTAAGAATTGTAGGAATATTCTTTTGAAATAAATCCTTTAGAGTAACTGTTTCACCAGATTCGTCAATAAATATAGTATCTAAAGGAATATAATCTCCCAATTGTTCTATAACATCTATTGGAGAATCTGTTGGAAATTGTTCTTTTAATGTCTGTGAAAACAATAAATGATTTAAAAATAAAAATACTAAAAGTAGATTATTTTTTTTGATCATCTAATAATAGCTCTTTTGATTGATTAATAGGTATATGATAAATGTCTTTCTCTTGATCGATTACCTTATAGCTATTGAGAATTTCGCTTTCTGCTTTTCTTAACTCAATTAATTTTTTTGATCGCTTGCTTAATTTAAATTCATAAACAGTATCATCTAAAACACGCACATAATATTCGAATAAAAGAAAAAGGGTGACTACAATTGTTAGAACAAATATAAACCCTCCAATTATTACTGGCTTAACTGGAATATCTTTCTTTTCGTAACCTACATTGCTCATGATTAGTGATTCCTATGATTAATTGAATGTACTAGCTCTGGATCATTAACAGGCACTAGCGGACTTCTTGACATGATATATCTAAAACCGCCAATAAATATAGCGGCAAATCCTAGCATGCTAGCAATATCATATATTCCAAAATGAAAATTCTGATGGTGAAGAGTTGGCATCACAATAAAATTAATATCGATGTAATGCATAAATAGTATCCATATAGACATAAATTGTAGCAATCTTATATTTCTTTTTGAACCTCTAAAGACTAGGATGAAGAATGGAATAACAAACTTACCAACTATTAATAAAATACTTATTGTTTTCCAAGAACCTACCCACCTATGAAGATACCAGATAGTTTCTTCTGGGATATTAGCATACCAAATAAAATAGAACTGTGCTCCAGCGATGTAGCAATAGAAAACTGTAAACGCGAATAAATACTTACCAAGATCATGAAAATGTTCCTCTGAAACAATATCTTTTAAGTACCCTTGATCTTTCAAGCGAGCTAGTGTAAATGTCAAGAATGCCAAGAATGCCAAGAATGATCCTGCAAAAGTATACACTCCATACATTGTAGAATACCAATGCGGATCTAAGCTCATTAGCCAATCTAGTCCTGCAAAACTAATACTTGCAAATAGTAATACTCCCATAGGACTCATAGTAAAATTCTTTAAACTTTTTAATGCATTATGATCGCCTGTAGTATCATGTTTAGTGGAGGTGAAATAAATATAAAATGCTATAACATTCCATAAACTAAAGTATGCTACTGCTCTTTGTGTAAAAAATTGTTTATTTAAAAAAGGTAGTTTGTGTTGTATCAAATGATCAGCTTCAAAACTATGTGTAAGCCAATAACTATGATCTGGAAGCCATTTAAATAGCATTTCCATACCTGCAATAATTGGAAAAAATAATATTGTAAATACTGGCATTAGCATAAGAGTATTTTCCATCACTCTTCTTATAGCAACACTCCATGTAGCAGAAAAAGCATGGTGAACAAATGTAAAAAACATAGCGCCCAGTATAATACTTAACCAAAAAAAGTATGAAGTAAGGTAAGAGAAATAAAATTCTTTTGATTGAAACCCAACAAACCAAGCAATATCAAGCAGCGCTGCACCTGCAAACATTAAAATCAGGTTAGTAGACTTTTTTGAACTATAATGATATGTTTTTGAATCTAATTTCATGATTTCTTAGCAATCTTTTCTTGTTCATCTTTTGGTAAATCTTCAAAAGTAGCATTCTGACTTTTCTGCAATGCTCTAACATAATGGACAATAGACCATACATCATCTGTCTTTAGTTGATATCCATATGCAGGCATACTACGTAACCCATATCGAATTGTATTAAACATTTCGCCATCAGGTTGCGTACGAATACGCTCATCATGCAAATTAGAAGGAATAACAGGGTAATCATACTGAGTAACAATACCTTTACCGTTCCCTACCTGAGAATGACATGGAGTACAATAAATATTAAATCTATCTTGTCCTCTATCCAATACTTCTGCTGATAATACTATCGGATTATTTACCAAATATGATCCATCTTCATTTTTACCAGTTAAGAATGAGGCATTATCATTATACTGGCCTTTAGCAATAGTTCCTTCGATCGGAGTTCTCATAGTAGAACCATCTTCAAAGAAATAGCTTTCTTCTAACGATCTATACTTTTGTTGGTTATCCATATTGGGATTTAAATGAATAGGAGGTTCTTCAAATTTTGCACCTCTAAAACAACCGGTCAGCAATGCTAGGCTTAAAAATAATATATTAATTTTCATCTCTTAATACCTCAATCTCTGTACCACCAATTTGTTTTAAAAATAACTTTACTTCTTGTGCGTTATATTTTGGATCTGAACTTTCAATACTAACATAGAACGCATCACTTGTAACCCTAGAAAATTTATCTGAATAAAATACAGGGTGATGGAATCGAGGTATTCTATTAAAATACATCATTCCAAAGACTGCTCCAAAAGCACTAAATAGGACCATAAGTTCAAATGTAATAATTGCATATGCTGGATAAGCAAAGAATGGCTTTCCACTAATATTCATCGGATATGCAATTGAATGGATCCAAGTTTGTAATCCAAAACCAAATAAAGCGCCGGTTAACCCCATCGCACCAATCACATAACCTAGTTTAGATCGTTTAAGTCCCATCGCATCATCCATACCATGAATTGGAAACGGAGAATGACAGTCAAAATCTTTAAATCCTGCATTCCTTACTTTCTCTGCAGCGTGAACTAATGCTACAGGAGTATCAAATTTTGCTATTATACCGTACGTATTCATTCTTTATGTCCATGATGAGGATTAGACTCTGGTAATACTAATTTTGCTTCAGCAATAGAAACCATTGGTAAGAATCTTAAAAATAATAGGAATCCTGTAAAAAACAGTCCAAATGTGCCTAAATAAATTGAAACATCAAATATTGTAGGATTGTACATTGCCCAAGCACCTGGCATAAAATCCCTATGTAATGAAACAACTACAATTACAAATCGCTCAAACCACATTCCAATATTTACTAGAATTGATGTGATAAATAAAAATGGAATATGTCTTCTATAGCGTTCAAACCAAAAAAATTGAGGAACAATAACATTACAAAAGATCATTACCCAATATCCCCACCAATATGGACCTAAAGCCCTATTAATAAAAGCAAATGACTCATATTGATTTCCACTATACCATGCAACAAAGAATTCCATTGCATAGGCATAACCGACCATAGAGCCAGTTAATAACATAATTTGTGCCATCTTATCAAGATGTTCAACAGTTATAATATGACCTAAATTGTAGATTTTTCTTGCTACAAGAGATAATGTCATTACCATTCCAAATCCAGAATAAATAGCTCCTGCTACAAAATAAGGAGGAAATATTGTTGTATGCCAACCTGGTATTATACTAGTAGCAAAGTCAGAACTAACAACGCTATGCACTGATAAAACTAGAGGAGTAGATATTCCCGCAAGAACTAGGTAAGCTAGCTCATAGTGCTGCCATTGTCTATTTCCACCTCTCCAACCTAATGCAAAGAATCCATAAATTTTTCTTTTTAAATTTGTTTTTGCTCTATCTCTTAGTGTTGCTAAATCTGGAATTAATCCAGTATACCAGAATAATAGTGATACTGTAAAATATGTGAATACAGCAAAGAAATCCCATATTAATGGACTTCTCATATTTGGCCACATTCCCATTTGATTTGGTAGAGGGAAGAACCAGTAAGCTACCCAAATTCTACCAATGTGTATTCCTGGGAAAACTAGCGCACAAATAACAGCAAAAAGTGTCATTGTCTCAGCAAAGCGATTAATAGCATTTCTCCAATTTTGCCTAAACAAATGTAAAATAGCAGATATTAAAGTTCCAGCATGACCAATCCCTACCCACCAAACAAAATTAATAATAGCCCAGCCCCAGAATACGGGATTATTAATCCCCCAAATTCCAGTACCTTCCCAAACAAGGAAGCCGAGAGTACCAACAAAAATAGATAATAAAGATAAAGCAAATCCAAATAAAAGCCACCATTGAACTGGAGCCTTTTTATCCTCAGGTACTCCTGCTATATCATCAGTAAGGGTAGTGAAATTCTGATTACCAGGAAGTAATTTTTCAGCACGAATTTCTGCTTTTGACTTTATTTTATTGTCTAACATCTAATGATGCGCTCCCTGACTGCTATTTGAAGACAGCTTAGGATTTTGATTTCTAATTTTTGCAAGATATGTAGTTCTCGGACTAGTACCAAGCTGTCCTAATAAAGCATAGTCGCGATTACGTCTTTTTGCTTTACTAACTGCACTATTTGGATCATTGATATCCCCAAATTTAATAGCATCAGCTGGACAAGATTGTGCGCAGGCTACTTTAATATCTCCATCAACTAAATCTCTATTTTCATTGTCTGCTTTAATGCGAGCTTCACTTACGCGCTGATAACAATAAGTACATTTTTCCATAACCCCTCTAAAACGCATACTTACATCAGGATTCATGGCCATCTGTACTACTTCTGGAAGATCTTTTGTATAATTATAAAAATTAAACTTTCTCACCTTATAAGGACAATTATTCGCACAGTATCTTGTACCTACACAGCGATTGTAAGTCATTTGATTCACGCCATCTGTAGAATGAGTAGTTGCCCCTACTGGACATACCTGTTCACAAGGCGCTAATTCACAATGTACGCATGCAACAGATTGCGTAGATACTTCTGGATTGTCAGGATCGCCAGAAAAATAATTATCGATACGAATCCAGTGCATCTCTCTACCGTTCATTACCTGTTGCTTACCCACTACAGGAATATTATTCTCACTCTGACAAGCAATAGAACAAGCATTGCAACTGGTACAGCTTGTCAAATCTATCGACATACCCCATTGATGCCCTTTTGAATAATCATATTCAGGTTCAGGATTATACATTGAATGGTCTGCCCAACTTCTGCTCTTATCTGGCTTATGTTCTTCAACTATATCCTGAACAAACTCTGGATGTTTTTTATACTTTTCTAATGTTGACTGCTTCACTAAGTCAGGAATTCTTGATTGTACTTCATTTGTAGATAAGTCCTTAAATCCTGGTGCCGCAAGTTTATCTTCTTCAAGACCGTGATGCTCTTGAGTGCTTGCTAATGGATATGTCTCGTTAAGAGTTTTAATATCAGCATTCATAGCATAACCCATATTTGAACTCGTTCTTAATGGATATACATTGAAACCTACACCACTACCAATTCTACCAGAAAATTCTCTACCATAGCCCAATTCAAGTGTAATTGTTTTTTGATTTTGTCCAGGTACAATCCATGCTGGAACTTTAACACTTGTATTCCCTAATGATATTTCAATCATCTGGCCATTTTTAATATTTAATTTTTTTGCAACCTTCATACTAATAAAAGCAGCGTTATCCCATGTCAAGCTAGTTATCGGCTTTGGGATCTCTTGCAACCAACCATTATTTGCATATCTTCCATCATAAACAGAAGAAGATGGTGCAAAGATTATTTCAAATTTATTATCATCAAGAATTTGGTCTTTATTTAGTACTACTGTAGAAATTTTATTTTGAGTACGAACCTTTTTATTGCTTAGCAATGGCTTAGTATAAATCCCTTCATGTAAGATTTTTTCCCATTTTCTTTCAAAATTTTTCTCATTAACAATACTATCTTTCCAAACTTTTTTAACTATATCATAAGAACTTCTATCTTCTTTAAAAATAACCGGAGTTAAAACCTGCACTGCACTTTTTGAATCAAAGAGCGGTCTAATTTGTGGCTGAATGATACTTGCATAACCATCATATGTCATTGCATCTCCCCAAGTTTCAAAGAAGTGAGCTTGTGCAATATTCCATTGGCAATGCTTTGAAGTTTCATCATAAAAATTGCTTAAATGAACCGCAGACTTTACTTTCTTAAGAGATGCTTCAAAATTACAATCAGACGGAGCGTCATATACTGGATTACCTCCTAAAATAATTAGATTATCTACTGAACCTTTAGCCATTTTCTTACATAATGACTTGAAATCTTTCATTGAAGTAACATGTGCTTTATTTAGTGAATAATAATCAATTGGTGCTTTTAATTGGTTATTAATACCTGTAATTAAACAATGAATATCTGCTGATAAATCGCTTCCACCCAGAATAATAGATTGTCCCTGATTCTGCATTAAATCTTCTGCAACGGTTTTAATCCATAAATGGTTAGAAGTTTTCACCGGCTTAGCATCAATTTTTAATCCTAATTTTTTTAATTCTCCAGCAAGCTCTCTTAGAACTGAAGCAAACTCATGATTTGGAACATTTAAACGATGATCTGCACTAGATCCGGTAGGAGTCATAAAGCTTTCTACAACATACAGTCTATTCATTGTACTCTTTTCATCTTCTAAATCTCTATTTTGAGCAAATTTTCGTGTATGATATACACAATTGTCTTCGACGCCCAAGAAGTCAGATCCTATAGAAAGAATTGTCTGTGCATTTTCTAGACGATTGAATGGTTGCAATTTTTTACCAAAAGCTTTTTCAATTCCTTGATATAAATTTTCATTATTAATTGGCTCATATACGACCCAATCTGCATCTGGATATGCTTTTTTAAATTCATTATGCATGAACTGCATTGTTGGCGATGAGGACTCTTGTGATAAAATAGCTAGCCTATTTCCATTTGAACTATTTATTGATTGAGCATATTTAACATAATCAGACCAATCTACTTTTTTTCCATTTAACCTAACACCTCTAGACCTATCAGGATCATACATATCTAATGTAGTAGCCTGAGCAAAAGAATTGGATTTACCCATTGAAGCAGGATGCTTTTCATTCCCTTCGACTTTGACCGGCCTTTCATCATGATTTTCAATAATTACTCCTAAGGCATTATTTTTAAAAGGCATAGTGCTTGCATAGTGCTTAGGAATTCCAGGTATAGTTGCTATTTCAGCCTCTACGTAAGGAATAATTTTTTGTACAGGTTTTTTACAACCCTCTAAACCTGCTAAGGCGACTGATGCAGCTACCAATGATAGGAAATTTCTTCTAGATAATCCGTTATCTTCATGATGTTCAGATTGCTTTAGATAATTACTATAATCATCTGAAGAAGAAATATCTTTCAGACTCTTCCAGTAGCCAAACTCATGTGATTGAGCAGTATTCTGATCGACTTGATTAGTCTTTACAAATTCTTCTGACTTATTGTTTATCTGTGACATTTTTGACAATCTCCTACAGGTCTTTCATCCCCATGTTGTTCTACCCAAGATGATACAAAATCATCGTAATCTGCCGGTGGGGTCCAATACATATTTGTTACTTCATTCTTAGGTCTAATCTCTGGAGTATCAGATCTATGGCAATCTAAACACCAATCCATACTCAATGGCTTAACCTGATAGACCACTTCCATTTCTGCTATATTTCCATGACAAGATATACAAGCGACTCCCGAATTAACGTGTACGCTGTGATTAAAATATGCGTACTCTGGTAGCATATGAACTTTAATCCACTCAATCGGTTTTCCAGTTTCCCAACTTTCTCTAACCAATTTTAATTTTTCACTATCTGTCTTTACATATGTGTGACAACCCATACAAGTTTCTGTAGGTGGAATGACAGCAGAATAAGATTGTTCGACTCCAACATGACAGTAACGACAATCTATACCCATATCTCCAGCGTGTAATTTATGGCTGTATGGTACAGGCTGAACTGGTGCATAACCTACATTAGTATAATACGGGGATCCATAATACCAAATAAAAGAAGATAACGAAAATAGTAAAAGGAATACTCCTATCAGGAATATTCCAGCAAAATTATTTGTCCATCTTGGAAATAGTTGCATTATTTTTTTTTATATTAAAACCATTTAAAATAGAGGTAAATCTCGCTCTGACATTACACCAGAATCAGTCAAGCAGTCAAGCAATTATAACATAAGTGTTATCTTTTCCTGATTTATTAAATAAATTTGGTCCAATGAATGGATCTTATAAAATTATATCATCATCGATTCTCTATTGGTTTTCTCAAAAGAAATGGTTTGTTTTTAGTGTTTTACTAGCAATTTTCTTATTAAATCTAAGCACGCCGATAGGGTTAACTTTAGCTGGGTATCATAGTCTCATAATATTATTAATGGTTTTTATTTTAGTAACATTTGAACCTATACCATTTCCAGCAATAGCTCTATTAACATTAGTACTACAAGTATTACTAGGCGTGGCACCACCAGATGTGGTAGCAGCATCATTCATGAACGATGCCGTATTATTTGTCATGGGATCTCTTATGTTTGCTATTGCCATTGTACACCAAGGACTAGATATAAGGCTGGCAAAAATTATCATACAAATGTTTGGGAGAAATAAGAGATTATTTCTTGCAGGATTAATGACCGTGTCAGCAATTCTTTCATCTTTTTTAGGGGAACATACAATTATTGCTATTATGCTACCAATAGGATTATCTGTTATAAAAAATGTTGATACAACACAAACGGATGGAAAAAATGCTGTATTATTAACTCTATTTTCTGTGGCATATGGTACGATTATTGGATCTATTGGAACTCCATCTGGTGGTGCCCGTAATGTGATTATGATTAATTACTTACAAGAGTTTAGTAATATTAGTATTGATTACTGGGAGTGGATGAAACATGCGTATCCTATATTAATAGTACAGCTCATTGTTGCATATTTTGTATTACAATTTGCATTTCCAACTACCTTAAAGAATATTCAAATCCAAGGATATAAAAAGAGAGTAGCAACATCAAATACTAAAAATAATATTCGCCATCTGTTTTCTGCTCTTATTATTTTATTTATTGTTACTAGCTGGTTCTTATTTAATGAAGAATTTGGTTTGGGCATTATCGCATTATGTGGTGCATTAATCTTTATGATTTGCGGAATGGTATCATGGGAAGTCATCAATAAAAATACAAACTGGGGGGTCATTCTTCTATTTGCTGCAACTATATCATTAGGATTTCAAATTAATGATACAGGAGCAGCATCTTGGATGGTTGAAAAATTTAATGGAATGTTAGCCTTAATGCCTGAAAGCAGTTTAAACGTTAGTTGGTCTTTTATGGCAATATTAACAGGATTGACTGCAAACTTTTTTACAAGTTCAGCTACTATTTCCTTATTAGGTCCTATGGCAATTGAATTACAACCTTCCGATATATCTTTTGCTCTTTCTGCTGCTATTGCATCAGGATTTTCATTCCTTACAGTTATTTCATCTCCCACTGCAATGATTCTTTATTCTACAGGACTTGTTAGTACTAAAACTTTTTTTAAAGTTGGCCTATTGATGTTTACTAGTTCAATTGTTATTTTGTATTTAATGTCAAAATTCTATTGGGTAACGCTATGAATATCTTAATCGCAATTGGTGGAAAAGAATATTCCAAACCAACATTAGATCTTGGAATGAAAATTGCAAATGCATTTGAAGCAACTACCACTATTGCATATGTAGGTAAAAAGATTAGTCAATTTTCTGAGAAAGATGTTAGTGTTGTACATCAAAATTTAGATGATAGAGAGCTATATAGGCCAGGAGTTAGAATTTTAGAATGGGCATATGATTTTCTACAATCAAAAAATTATATTAAACAACAGGACAACGATGTTACTTTTAATGACCACCTTCTTATTGATGAAGAAAATTCTAGGATGCGCGTTTTATTAAAAGGGAGTCATTCAAATAAAATTGATTTAATCTTGCGTACTGGTGAAATCATTGATCAACTCAGGTCAGAAGTTGAGGCTAACAATCACGATATAACAATCATTGGTGGTGGTGGAAATAAAGGTATGCATCATAAGTTAGTACAATTTATTGATAGCTCTGTAATGGTTGTAAAAAACTATTCAGTAAATAAGAAGTATAAAATATTACTACCTGTCAACAATTCTTTAGGCTCAAATAAAGCAATTGAAATTGCTCAACAGTTTGCAAAGTCTCAAAAGTTATCTGTAGAAATTATTACGGTATTAGAGAATAAATCTTCTGATGAAGAATTGAAAAACATATTAGCAAAAACTAAAAAAAGACTTACAAATGCAGGTATTAAAAATACCGCAACAGTTCTTGAAGGTAATCCCGTAGCAACTGTGGTAAAATATGCTAAAGATGATAGTCTTGTTATGCTTGGAGTCTCTCCAAGAAATCCAATCTTGAAATACTTTTTTGGCAGTAAACCAATTAGCATTGCTCAGCAATGTAACTGTCCCGTATTAATCGCTAAGTAAGCGCGTCTAATACTTCGTCATAATTTGGTTCATGTCCAGTTTGATTCAATAACTGTGTATAGCCCACTGTCCCATCAGTATTTATAATGACCACAGATCGAGCTAAGAGTCCTTGAAATTTTCCATTCATATGTAGAACACCATAGTCATTTGCAAAGTCATAGTTACGCATATCAGAAAGGAAAAGGACATTATCTAAATTATTAATAGCACAAAATTGTTTTTGACTAAAAGCTAAGTCCCTAGATATACAAATAACTACTGTATTGTCCATATCGCCGGCAAGCTCATTAAACTTATGAGCTGAAGCCGAACATACTGGCGTAGCTAAACTAGGAAAAATATTTAATACCAATCGCTTCCCTTCAAAATCTTTTAAAGTCATATTTACTAAATCATTGTTTGCTAATAAAAAATCTGGTGCTTGAGAACCTACATTAGGCATTGTTCCTGAAAGATCAACTACCTGCTCTCCTAATTTTATTTGTGTCATAATTTTCTCTTTTGTTTGTGTTAAAACGTTTAAATTGGATTTAAATTTAAAACAGTTCAAACAATTTAATAGGAGTTTTTTTATATGAATGATACCAAAAAATTTGTCTTACCAACATTACCATACAATGCAAACGATCTTGCACCAACAATATCGTCTCAAACAGTAGACTTGCATTATGGAAAACATCATCAAGCATATTTCAATATGCTAAA
>NZWP01000008.1 GCA_002701645.1 Fidelibacterota bacterium
AAAGAAGCTGCTATTAAAAATAATGAGGAATCAATGTCTGATGGATCTCAGTTGCGTGTGCCATTACAAGAAGTAGAAAATTATAAGCCATCAACTGAAGAAGAGATTGAAGAAGAGATTGACAATTATGGAACTCCAGTAATACATAAAAGTATTAAGAAATCACTATAGAATATACAATTTACGCAGAATAGTTATTATGTATAATTAGATATATATTTGAATAGATATCCAAAAAATAAGTATATTTCAAGGTGCAAAAACTTACAAAACAAACACGTCACCTTATCCTCTTCTACGTTATAGGTTTAGCAACAGCTATGCTATGTTATTCTGGCGGTCATTATCTAGATCCTGACACTGTTGGATATAGCCTAAGCAAAAACTTTATTAGTGATCTCCTTAGAATTACTAGCCATTCAGGTGCAGACAATCTACCATCGCTAATTATATCAGTAATATCTTTTATAGCTCTGCTAATCGCGTTATTTAGGTTCTTATTCTTAGCAGCTGACATATTTAAGAAAGATTTTCGTAATCTAGTGTCATTAACGAAGATTTCAGCTATTTGGGGTTGTTTTTGCATATTTGGGGTTATGGTTACACCTGCAGACGTTCCATCCTTATATGAACTACATGTTTTCTTCGCAGATTCCATCTTTTATTCTTCTGTAGTAACATTAGCATGTTATGCATATTTATTCTCTAAGAAAGACATGAAAAACTATGCAATAGCTTTACTTTTATGTGCTGTTGTAGCTATTGGTTATATAATCATTATAGAATATGGACCTGCTCCATGGATGTCTATGAATGCATTGATACTACAAGTTTCAGCTCAGAAAATTATTACATTATCGTTGGTTTCTACGGTATTTTATATGACAAAAGGTATTGATTTACTAACCGACTAAACTACTACTCAAATACTATTTCTTTATCTATATTCACCTATCATGAGTAGCATCACAAAAAAGACAAGAGAATATTTAATTTTTTACACAATATGTATCTTTGGTGCAATGCTGTTTTATCAAGGGGGTCACCTTCTAGATTCTACGACATCAGGGTACAATTTTTTTCGAAACTTTATAAGCGATTTAGGTCGGACGATTAGTCTTTCAGGGGAAAATAACATCATATCTTACATTATATTCTCTACAGGATCCTTTGTTTTACTTGGATCACTTACAAGATTCTTATTTTTAGCGATAAATCAATTTAAAACAAATTTTGGTATACTTACCCTCCTAGCTAGAATTACATCTGTTTATAGCTGCTTAGGAGTGTTTGGTGTAGTTATTACTCCAGTAAATGTTCCTGCACTATATAACCTTCATATATTTTTTGCATTATCTATGACTTGCTCTATAGGAATTACCTTAGGATTGTATTCATATTTTTTCTATAAAGAAAATTATGTTGATTATAGCTTGCTATTACTTGTTGCAGCTTTATCAATAGTTGGATATGTAACCTTTATAGAATATGGTCCCTCAGCTAGAGAGTCATTAATAGGTTTAACACTGCACGCTTTTTTTCAAAAGTATATAATCTTAATGATGGTAATAACCTTTTTCTATATGACAAAAGGTATTGATTTACTTAACGACAAAATTCAGTAGTCGATTTGGTACATAAATAGTCTTAACAATAGACCCTTGTGACGTATAGTTTTGTACTTTCTCAAGCTCCAATGCGGCATTTACAGCCGTTTCTTCATTTGAATCGACATCTAGGCTTATATTGGCTCTTAACTTACCATTTATCTGCACTACAACCGTCACTTCATCGGTTTTAGTTAACGCTTCATCAAACTGTGGCCATGGTGCATTAGATATTGACTCACTATGCCCTAATAATGACCAAAACTCCTCTGAAAGATGCGGTATAAATGGTGCAGCTACCTTGACAAGATCTACAATTAAATCTCTTGAAATTTTCTCACATTTTTGCAAGTGATTACAATAAATCATTAATTGAGATACGGCTGTATTAAAATGTAAGTTTTCAATATCATTTTCGACTTTTTTAATAGTAGTATGATGTAGATGCAATGTCTCTTTATCTGGAGTATTTCCCTCTCCTATTTTTGAAGATAAACTTCCTTCTTCATCGACGATAATAGACCATAACTTATTGATAAATCTATAACATCCTTGTAAGCCTTTTGTATTCCATGGTTTTGATTTATTTAGTGGCCCCATAAACATTTCATAAAGTCTCATAGAGTCAGCGCCATATTGTTCGATAATATCTTCAGGATTGATAACATTGCCTTTTGATTTGCTCATTTTAAATCCATCATCGCCAAGAATCATTCCTTGATTATACAGCTTTTGAAATGGTTCTTTCGTCGATAATAAACCTAAATCATATAAAACGTGATGCCAGAATCGGGCATATAATAAATGTAAAACGGCATGCTCTTGCCCTCCTATATATAAATCAACAGGCATCCAATGATTTTCATTTTCTTTTGACCAAGCTTCAGTATGATTAGAAGGATCTGTAAATCTTAGATAATACCAACAAGAACCAGCCCATTGTGGCATAGTATTTGTTTCTCTAAGTCCAATAATATTTCCAGATGCATCTTTTACTTCAACCCAATTATTAATAGTTGAAAGTGGAGATTTTCCATCATCTGATGGCTTATAATTTTCTACTTCCGGTAATCGTACAGGTAAATCTGATTCATCAACTGTTGTAATTCCATCTTCTGTATGAATGATAGGAAATGGTTCACCCCAATAACGCTGTCTAGAAAATAACCAATCTCTAAGCTTATAGTTTACTGTTCCAGAGCCTAACCCATTTTTTTCTATAAATTCTATTGCTTTTGCAATTCCTGTATCGACATCCATGCCATTAAGAGATAATGTATCTTTATGTTCTGAATTCACTAAAATAGCACTTCCTTTAGCTGTAAAAGCTGATTTTGTTATATCTCCACCCTCAACAACCTCTTTTATAGGTAATTTATACTTTGTTGCAAATTCCCAATCTCTATCATCATGTCCAGGAACAGCCATAATTGCACCAGTACCATAACTTATCAACACATAATCAGCTACCCATATTTCCATTTTTTCACCACTAAAAGGATTGATAGCATAAGATCCGGTAAAAATACCTGTCTTATCTTTATTGACTTCCGTTCTATCAAAATCTGATTTCTTCTGAGTTTCTTCAATATACTTGTCCAGTAATAGAGATTTATCTTTTGCGACTATCTTCTTAGCTAGTAAATGCTCTGGAGCAAGAACCATATAAGTAGCACCAAAGAGAGTGTCAGGTCTTGTGGTATATACCTCAATTTTTTCATTAGGATATCCATCAACGGAAAAGCCTACCTCTACCCCTTCAGATTTACCAATCCAATTCTTTTGAAGTTCTTTAATATTCTCAGGCCAATCTAAATCGTCTAGACCATCTAATAAAGATTCTGCATATTTTGTTATCTTTAAGATCCATTGCTTCATCGGTGTTCGATAAACAGGATGGCCTCCTATGTCAGATTTACCATCTACAACCTCCTCATTCGCAAGAACTGTACGTAATTCTGGACACCAATTGACAGCTACTTCTTCTTCATAAGCTAAACCTTTGTTGTATAATTGTAGAAAAATCCATTGCGTCCACTTATAATAGTTGGGATCTGTTGTATTTATCTCTTTAGACCAATCATAAGAAAAACCTAATTGATTAATTTGACGCTTAAAATTGCTGATATTCTCAGCAGTAGTAATTTTAGGATGAGTTCCTGTTTTAATAGCATACTGCTCTGCCGGCAATCCAAAAGCATCCCAACCCATAGGATGAAGAACATTAAACCCTTTCATCCTCTTAAATCGGGCAACAATATCTGTTGCTACATATCCAAGAGCATGTCCTACATGAAGACCTGATCCGGAAGGATAAGGAAACATATCAAGGACATAGTATTTTGGCTTTTTACTATCTGTACCGGTCTTAAATGTTTCATTTTGAGACCAATATTTCTGCCACTTAGGTTCAATAACTTTGTGATTATAGGCCAAAGCTTAATAGAAGTTCTTAATTTGTTTCATCCAATCTAGGATAATTGCATTTACGTCGATTGGCTGATCCGAACTTGCTCCATAACCACTACTCATAGAAGAGTTTGTTGTATTCCCAAATGCATTTGTCATTGGACCATCAAAATCATCGTCCTGTAGTATTGAATTAGTCATAAATTTAGCAACAACCTTTGTTGTTCTTGGGTTTCTGAAAACAATATGTGATGTTCGTGGATCTGCAGTAGAACCATAAACTGGATCAAAACTAAAATCTTCAAAAACAATTTCTACTGCTAATTCTCCATCTGTTTCAGGTGGAAGAATCTCAAATCCCATTTTCACCAATTCTGACTGGATAGCCTGAATATGCTCTATCATAAACGGATCTTGAATATGATCATTGATAAACTCTTCAATCTTATTAGTCTCACTAAGCTTCACTTTTTTTCTTCTAAACTGACCCTGTAAGTCAGAAGTAAAGACAACTAATAGTAAAAACGATAATAAATAAACACTCTTTTGCAATCTCATTTTATTCTCCCGGTTTTATATTGCGCAACCAATTATTCCTCTTTTTTTGTAATAATCCTGATGATAATCTTCCGCATCATAGAAGTCGCTTAGAGGTGCTACCTCTGTTACAACTTTTGATCGAAATTTTCCAGATTCATTAACCTGATTAATTTTAATTTCAATTAAGATTTTTTCCTCTTCATTCTTATAAAATACTGCTGAACGATATTGAGAGCCTACATCAGGGCCTTGCCTATCAATTGTTGTTGGGTCATGTAATTCAAAGAAAGTATCTAAAAGCTGTTCATAAGAGATTACGCTTGCATCATATACTACTTGAACTGCTTCAGCGTGATCTGTTATCCCAGTACATACTAGCTCATAAGAGGGATTTTTTACCTTTCCCCCCGTATAACCTACACTAGCTGATTTTACACCCTCTAATTGCTGAAATGTAGACTCTACACCCCAAAAACATCCAGCTGCAAAGAAAGCTTCTTTCTGATTTGTATTTTCTTCTGCCATAATGATGCTAAAAAAACTAAGCAAAAATAAGCAAAGTTTATACAAACTTCTATTTACTGTGACCATAATACATCCATGCTCCGATTAAACTCATAGGAATAGATATAATTCCACCAATAACAGGAACTAAAAAAGAAGCAAAAAATATTCCAATTCCTACTACGATTGAGTTAAAAAATCTTTTCATTTTCATATAATTAAGTTAATACTATTTTTATCATGTTAATAAAAAAAAAGCCTCTTAGTAATCATATACCAAAAGGCTTTTAGTTGGCTACCAAATTAAGGTATGAATTATTCTATTAACCAAAACTATATCTATCATTTTTTAACAAGAGTAGAGTTATTGTCAAAGCAATAATAGTATGAGCTAAAATCAAATATACAAAATTAGTAAAAAATCCAAGATATAAGAATATAAAGACACCACACAATCTGGCTATCTCAACTTTATTTGCATATGTTTTTCCGTCCAGTATGAAAGAATTTGAAATTGCTAGAGTTATAACCAAAACTGCAACAGATAACATTTCAGGATAAGAAAATTTATCTATATTAAACAACATTAGAACCGTCAAAGCATTTATCATCATAAATTGAAAAAATCCAAATATTTTTTGTCTAATTCCTATTTGAGGATCATATTTTTTGAAGCTACTCAAGTCGTTCTTTTTTAGAGGATATTTCTCTGTAACATCATCTGGTCTCCAAGCTGGCGGCGAAAACCAAACATATACTTTATCCTTAAGTTTTTTTGTCCTATAAGAATCTAAAATCATTTGATAGAACACTTCAACGTTTGCCCAGAAAGGATTAAATGATTTTAGTGGCTTAACAGTACCGTATATTGGTTTTAAATCTTTTCTTTCATCAATAAATGTTCCAAAAATACGATCCCATAAAATAAAAACACCCCCATAATTTGCGTCTAAATAATCATCGTTTTGAGCGTGATGAATTCTATGATTAGATGGAGTTATAAATATATATTCAAGAAACCCTAACCTTCCAACATGTTCCGTGTGCACCCAAAATTGATAGATTAAATTAACTCCTGCAACACTAACATATACTTCTGGAGGAACACCAATTATAAACACTGGTAAAAAGAATACCCATTTCCATAAAAAACCACTGCTAGTCTGTCTTAAAGCAGTTGCTAAATTAAATTCTTCTCCATGGTGATGCACAACGTGAGTTGCCCAGAAAATTTTTATCTCATGATGCATACGATGCATCCAATAATAACAGATATCATAAAGAATGAAAGATACTACCCAAACCCAAGTCTCCTCTAAGTTTAGTAATTTTAAATTATAATATTGAGCAACATACTTGTAAACAACGTATTGAAAGCCTAGTCCTAATAATGGAATAAATCGACTGATCAAACCTAAAGACATACTTGTTAACGCATCATTCATTCTATAATTATTGTCTTTTTTTATAATACCATAAAAAAACTCAATAATAATTAGTAGGAGAAAAACTGGAATTGAATATGTAATTAACGATGAAACGTCCATAGGTCTAATGCCTATTTAGCTCATTTAAGATACTTTTCAATTCATTGCGGATTTCCACAAGAACCGACACATCGCTATTGCTAATCTTAATTGAAGCGGATTCAGCCTTAGAACCGCTCTTTATTTCTTCTATTGCACCTTTAATGGTAAATTTTTTACCATAAAGTAATTTCTTAATCTCAAGTATTACATTAATGTCATTTTGTTTATAGGTTCTATTGCCTGCTTTATTTTTGACAGGTTTTAGTGATGGAAATTCTGACTCCCAGTATCTTAAAACATAAGGTTTAAGGCTGGTGATTTCACTTACTTCTTTAATACTATAATATAGCTTTGTTTTTGATTCAAGCATTACTTTAGGTTATTATTTTTTTAAGAAAAAAACAAGTGATTAAAGTTATTCTTTAATGCTAATATTTAAAGAATATTGCTTGGATCAGAATATTCTAAGCCATGAGCGTCGGCTACTTCTTTATTAACTAGATGGCCGTCATGTGTATTTAGTGCCATAAGAAGATTAATGTTTGATCTTAATCCTTCTACCCCATCATTAGCTAATCGGGCTATAAATGGCCTTGTAGACTCATTTAAAGCATTAGTGGCGGTAAATGGCACAGCAGATGGTATATTCTTAACACAATAATGGATAACACCATCAATTTCATAGGTAGGTTCACTGTGTGTAGTTGGTTTAGATGTTTCGAAGCAACCACCTTGATCAATAGAAACATCAGATAAAATGCTCTTATCTTGCATCAAGCCAAGCATTTCTCTAGTAACTACTATTGGTGGCTTAGCTCCCGGCGTTAGTACTGCACCAATCACAACATCTGCTATTGGTAATAAACCTTTAATAAGTTCTTTGGAAGATGTTCCTATATTGACCGCAGGATACTGAGTTTTTATTTTTGAAAGTAATTTGTTATTAATATCTAAAATTGTTGTATTTGCACCCAAACCCAAACTCATTTGCATTGCATTAATACCGACGATACCAGCGCCAATAATCAATACATTTGCTGGATCTGAAAGAGAAGTTCCTGATATTAATTTTCCCTTACCCCCTTTACTTTTCTTTAAAAGTTCAATAGAGTCTAAAAGAGATAATCTGCCTGCAATTTCACTCATAGGTTTTAACATAGGAGTTTCATTGTTGATTACAACAGTTTCATAAGCGAGTGCTGTAACATTACATTCTAATAGCTTTTCTGTTAGAGTTTTTGACGAACTTAAATGAAGATATGTGAAGAGCATCTTATTTTTCATTAGCTCTACTTCATCTAAAGAAGGTTCTTTAACTTTTACAATTAAATCAGACTGATGAAACACATCTGTAGCATTATCTAATATAGTACAACCAAAATTAGCATATTCTTGATCGCTATAGCCGCTATCAGCGCCTGCATCTTTTTGAATGAATAACTGATGAGAACTTTCGAGTAAAAGCTTTGCAGACTCAGGATTAATCGATACACGATATTCCTGAGAAATAATCTCTTTAGGAACGCCAATTTTCATGATGAGTTTTGTTATTTAAAGTTAAATATCTTTAATTATTCAGGTTTATCCATTAGCAATTTCATGCTAAAATTTAAACGACCTTGCTTATCAATTTCAAATAATTTGATTTTTACAGCATCTCCTACTGATAGTACATCATTTACTTTATTAACTCGTTCCCAAGCTAACTGTGAAATATGCACTAAACCTTCACGTCCTGGAGCAAATTCTACAAAAGCACCAAAATCTAGTATCTTTGTAACCTTACCATCAAAAACAGTTCCAACTTTAGGATCTTCGGTAACTGCTTTAACCTGACTAATAGCATTATCAAGCGCTTCTCTATCTGCCGCTGACACACTAACAGTTCCGTCGTCTTCAATGTTAATAACACATTCAGCTCTTTCTTGAATTGCTTTAATGTTCTTTCCTCCTGGACCAATAAGGGCTCCAATTTTCTCTTTATCAATTTTGAAAGATTCGATCTGTGGCGCATATTGAGACAATGCATTTGGAGAGCTTATTGCTTTATTCATTTCATCTAGAATATGCAATCTTCCCTTATTCGCTTGTTCTAACGCCATAGATAAAATTTCCATTGGAAGTCCAGGAACTTTTAAATCTAATTGGATAGCACTAATACCATCTTTAGTTCCAGCAACTTTAAAATCC
>NZWP01000009.1 GCA_002701645.1 Fidelibacterota bacterium
GGTTGAAGATAAAACAAGAGACGTACAGTTCGATTGTACAGATTGTGATGTAGCAATTGCAACTATTACTGAAACCCATTCAGGAACATTCTATGCAAAAGCATACAATAAAGAAACTCATGAAGAAATTGATTCTTTTGAGAAAGCTTTTAATGAAACTTTTGTAAAACAAGCACAACTTGAAAAGAAAGATAATGCTGAAAATCCTGATGGATATGTATGGCGTATTACTGCTGTTAGCATTGGAACTGGTGGATCCGGATCAAAATTATCTGTTGATGAGGTACGAATTTATGCTCCAATGGATTCTGATGAAGCAGTATATACCTTAAATGCCTCTGATACCAGCCTAATAGATAAAGAAAGCATGCCAAAGCTTGCTATTGGAGAATCTTTCCGTATTGAAGTAAGTGTTTCCAATAGCGATCCTGTTTTAGACTTCAGAAGTGGTGAAGCAGTAAATCTACACGTAGGAAAGCACAAAAAACATAAAGCACGAAGAGGTCTTCGTGATGGGGTTCAAGCAGACGATGGAACAATAACATACGATAATGTATTCGTTAGACGTCTCAAAGTTCCTAAGGGGGCTGGTAGCGATTCAAAACATAGACGTCCATTAAAGATGCATTTTAGTGTTTTAGACTTTGGTACTATGTTAGATTCTGATGTGGATTACCATTCTTCAGTATTGGCTTTTCCATTCCATGTGTACAATGAAGGAGATGATGCTCGCGGATAATCTTTTTATCTCAATCTTATCAGATTAAAAAAAGGGCTATAATTTTGTAGCCCTTTTTTATTTATTAAAGTATTTTTTTAATCTAAATCAGCTTTTGTCCAAAATGTGACTCCATTTTTCTCAGCTTCACATGAATTCGAATATATTTGTTCATCACAGCCTACTACTGGATCCCAAACTTCAGGACATAATATATTTGGATCTATACTACTTTCATCAATACAATTTTTTTCAATTATATCTTCACAACCAAATAAAAATAATACAATGGTAAGATTTAAATATCGCATAATTTAATTTACATAAAAATTGTATTTACATTTAATTTTATTAAATTGTTCAACTATGAAATTTTTTTAGACACTTCAGACATAGAATTGGGGCTGTAGCTCAGTTGGTAGAGCGCGTGGATGGCATTCATGAGGTCGCAGGTTCAATCCCTGTCAGCTCCACTTAATATTTACTAGTGCAATGCTACTATTTTTTGATTAAAATGTTTGGTAATTATTTTTATAAATAAAAGAAGGAAAAAAATGAAATTAACAAAAGAAGCAGTAAAATCCTTTGTAGGAGCATTTGTAGTAACCGTTATAATTGGATCCATAGTTATATCATGGGATGATGGGGCGCTAAAGTCAGCTGGTAAATTTATGGGCGGAGAAGATAATGAACTTAGTGAATCTACAGGTGGAAAATTCTTTGGTAGAGGCGAAAGCGAATACTCAGGAAGACCGTTTGTTTTTTCAAACAGAGGTGAAGTTGAAATTTTAGAAAAATTCTTTGCTGATTACAATAATATGGATGGAGAAGCTGTTGCTGGATATTTTGCAGATGAGTGGACTTTTATGGCAGCCACCGGCGGAACTTCTCAAAGAACCAGCGAAGACATGAAATCTATCTTTGATAGTTTAGATTCTGTAACATGGACACCATTTTCTATGGTACCAGTTAAAATATATGATACCGATCCAGCATCTGGTGTAACTGTTTATTCTGCTGAAAAAAGAGTCAACAAAGATGGAACAGTATGGGAAAAAGATCTAGTAGAATTATTCTTTTTTGACCTTGAAGGTAAAATTAGTGGCGTTGAACAATATGTTAGAGAGATTTCTGGTGAATAATAGTAAAAACATCTTATTGATTATTAGTTGCTGTGCGATTCTAAATGCACAGCAACTATCTTCAAATCGAGAGATTACTTTTCCAGATCTTGATAATTATCTGACCTTAGTCTGTGATTTTCACACGCATAGCGTTTTTTCAGATGGAAGCGTCTGGCCTGACATACGCGTAGAGGAAGCTGAGCGAGATAACATTGATGTCTTAGCTGTGACAGAACACTTAGAATATCAACCACATATTAGCGATATTCCACATCCTGATCGCAACCGATCTTACCAATTAGCAACAAAATACAGTAATAGTGATTTGTTAATAGTTAGTGGAGCAGAAATAACAAGAAGAATGCCTCTAGGACACGCCAATGCAATTTTTTTAGAAGATACGAATAAGTTACATAGTCCGGATGAAATTGCTGGTATTGTACCAAAAGATGATATGAGAGCTTTTAAGGAAGCAAATAAACAGAAAGCATTTGTTTTTTGGAATCATCCTACTTGGAGACAAAAACAATACGGAGATGTAGAAATCACAGAAATGCACAAAACTCTGTTTAGCAAAAATTATTTACATGGAATAGAGGTAGTAAATGAGTTCGAATATTCTGAAGAATCATTACAGATAGCTTTAGACTATGATTTGACTATTATTGGAAATTCAGATATTCATGGTTTGGTTGATTGGGATTATAATGTCTCAGAGGGAGGACATCGTCCTGTGACATTGGTTTTTGCCAAAGAGAAAAGTGAAAAAGCAATAAAGAAAGCTTTATTTAAAAAGCAAACTGTTGTTTGGAATAGGAACACTTTAATTGGTAGAGAAGAATGGTTACTGCCATTAATTAATGCAAGTTTAGAAGTTGTGTCTGTGGAATATAAAAGAGATGCGGCTCATATAAGTATCAAGAATAAATCAGATGTTCGTTTTATATTAAAAAATAATAGTAATTTTAATTTTTTTATTAATAGTGATTTAGTAGAAATTCCAGCTCAAGATACTATCAAGTTATCAGTAATAACAAAGGGAGTATTGGAATCATTTTTTTTAGAATTTGAGGTACAAAATGCTATTTCTGCACCGCGAAAACATCCTGTTATAAAACTTGAAGTTAAATAAACAATTACAATGCAAGTTGCAAAGGTGAAGCGATGAATAGAGGTGTTATAGGTTTAGTATTATTAACATTATTAGTGATAGGGGTATTATTTATGAGGTATGAAAAAGAAAATGATGTAGCAGTAATTTCAACAAATTTTGGAGATATGGTGGTAGAATTTTATCCTGATATCGCTCCAATGCATGTCGAAAGTTTTGTGGCCTTAGTAAATGAAGAGTATTTCAATGGTACTACATTTCATAGGGTAATTCCAGACTTTATGATTCAGGGAGGAGATCCTAATTCTAGAAATGAGAATAGAGCTACTCATGGTACGGGAGGTAGAGCAGGTAAATTCTTTGGTATTGGTAATGAAGAAGACCCAAGCACTTGGCTTATTCCTCAAGAATTCAGTGATACACCTCATGTGAAGGGGATATTATCAATGGCAAGAACCAATGATCCTAATAGCGCTTCAAGTCAATTCTTTGTTTGTCATGGTAATCCAAATTTTTTAGATAATAATTATACTGTATTTGGTAAAGTTATAGAGGGATTAGACGTCATTGATCAAATTGCAACTGTTGCAAAAGATCAGAATGACAATCCACTTGAGAGAGTAGAAATGTCAGTTCGTATTGCTAAAAGAAGCGAAGTATTATCAGAATAAATTGCAGATTTTAAATAAATAGCTCACTTTCTACTAAAGATTTTTTCCCCTCTTCATAGCCAATATCAATTAGTTCTTTTGCTTTATGAAAATCCCAGCCTTTAAATTGATCTATTGGAGGTTCAATAAGCAAGTCTGGTTTATTAAGCTTAAAACTAAGGTGGGTAATATTGTTTAAAACAATTTTTGCTGAGCGGTCAATGATATCAATAATATTATATTTTTCATCTTTTTTTTCAGACGATTCTAATCCATAGAGATTTACTGCTATGGTACAATCTGCACCCATCTTAATAACAGATTCTAGCGGTACAGGATCTATTAATCCACCATCAACACAAAGTGTATCATTTACATATGTAGGACTTAATACTCCCGGTATAGCAATGCTGGCTTTGATTGCATTAATTAAATCCCCAGAATTGCATTCTACTTTTTTATTTTTAACAATATCTGTTGCTACTGTGGTAAGAGGAATGTTTAGCTCTTCAAATGTGGTGATATCGGTAAGCTTTTTAAAAGCTTTTATTACTTCATCGCCATTCATTACTGCCAATTTTGGATAAATCGGATCCAGCTTAAATAAAACATCTCTTATAAAACTATTCTTGCTTTTTATTTCTTCTTCGAATTGAGTAAGATTTCCAGATGCATATAAAGCTCCCATAAAAGATCCAATGCTAGTTCCAGATATAAAATCAATGGGGATTTTTAATTCATCGATGGCTTTGAGCACACCGATATGTGCATACCCTCGTGCAGCGCCACCACCTAAAGCTAATCCTATTTTAATGTTTTTCTTATGGTCCATTTAGTATTATATGAATAATTAATAATAAAAAAGTAAAAAATATTCTTTAATTAAATTAACTTTTTATTGAAATATAACAAAACAAGGAATTTTAGATATGTTCTTTAGACTAATTATTATTTACTTTCTTTTTATGGTATCATGTTCACAAAATGATTCAAATACTACCTCTCTAGAGGTTCCATTAAGATCTGAAATCGATGTTAAATATAAATGGGATTTAACCGCAGTTTATGAAACAGATGATGCGTGGGAGGTTCAGTTAGAAGAGCTTAAATCTCTTTATCCTGATATAGCAAATTATAGAGGAAAAATATTATCAAATCCAAAAATTTTTCTTGAGTCAATCAAGTTAGACGAGGAGATTAACCAGTCTTTTGGAAAATTGTATCATTACGCTTCAAACTCTTTAAATGCTGACCTTACTAATGAAAAGTATCAAGAGATGGTTCAAAGATTAAGAAATGTAGGAATCAAAGCAGGTGAACTAAGCGCATATTATATCCCAGAAATTCTTGAATCTGACCATAGTGTTATTGAAGATTTGATGAATCAAGAACCTGAATTAAGGGTTTATAAAAAAAGCTTCAAAGATTTATATCTATCTAAACCATATATTTTGTCAGAAGAAGAAGAAAAAATTCTTACAATGGCAGGAAAATTGACAGGAGTTCCAAGTGAGGCTTTTGATATTATGAGAGCCACTGATTTTAAATGGGGTACGTTTGAAGACGAAAATGGCAATGAATTAACCATGTCTCCTGGAAGATATGGAAAATATGCTGGATCAACGGACAGAAGGGTGAGAGAGGATATGTATAAAGAATTATATGTCCCTTTTAAGGGTTCGATTAATACAATATCAGTTTTAATGAAAGGTAATGTTGAAGGTGATATTTTCTACTCTAGAGCTAGGGGTTACGAAAATACCTTAGAGGCAAAAATGAAGAATTCAGGTATATCAACAGAGATATACAAGAACCTCATTAATAGTGTTAATGATAATCTTCAACCATTGCATAGATGGGCTGCATTAAAGGCAAAATATTTAGGATTAGAAAAGATTAAGCCATTCGATACTTATGCACCTTTATCTGAGTTTTCACGTGAATACACCTACGAAGAAGCACAGGCAATCGTTAAAGAAGCTTTATTGCCTCTTGGAGAGGAAATTCAACAGATTACAGATATGATGTATAATGAAAACTTAATTGATGTATTTGAGAATCAAGGAAAAGAGAGTGGTGCTTATATGTCATCTACTTGGGGACTATCTCCGAGGATTAAATTAAACTTTTCAGGGAGCTTGGATGACGTCTTTACTTTAGCTCATGAACTAGGTCATGCTTACCATTCATATTTGAGTCAAAAGCATCAACCATACCCCTATTATGATTATGATACTTTCAATGCAGAAGTGGCATCTGTTACTACAGAGTCTCTTTTGATGGATTATTTATTAGCTAATGCAAAAAATAATCAAGAAAAAGCTGTTCTTATCCAAAAGTATATCCAAGATATTGGATCAACATATTATAGGCAGGCACGTTTTGCTGAGTTTGAGTTAACAATACATGAAGCGGCTGAAAATGGGGAAATCTTAACTGAAGATTATCTCACAAACACTTTTGGAGATATATATAGTAAATATTGGGGTCCTAGCATGGAAATTACAGAGGAAGAAGCCTATTCTTGGTCTCGTATACCTCATTTTTATTATAACTACTATGTATATGCATATGCCACATCATTTGCTGCTGGTGAAAAAGTATCTGAACGAGTTAAAAACGAAGGACAAACAGGAATTGATGGTTTTATCTCCTTCTTGTCAAGTGGAAGTTCAGATTATCCTGTTGAATTGCTAGAATTGACAGGAGTAGATATGACTACCTCTGAACCGTTTGAAGCAGTATCACGTAAAATGAATTTTTTAATGAATGAATTGGAAACAATTCTTAAATAGCTTTGAAATTAAGTAAGAAAATAAGACAAATTCATTACTGGATTTCTCCGTTTATTATTATCCCTGTCATACTAATATTTACAACGGGGGTATTATTACAACTGAAGAAACAATCGAATTGGATTCAGCCTAGTATAGAAAAGGTGAGTACTAATAAGCCTACTATGCTTATGAGTTATTTGGAAGCAGCAAAGAGTGTACCTGAGGCAGAGATTGAATCGTGGGATGATATAAATCGTATTGATATTCGTCCAGATAAAGGAATTGCAAAAATTAGATCAAAAAATCATTGGGAAATACAAATAGACAGTGAGACAGCTGAAGTTTTCTCTGTTAATTATAGAAGATCCGATATTATCGAATCGGTACATGATGGCTCTTTTTTTACAGATTATGTAAAGTTTGGCTGGTTTCTACCTGCTGGAATACTTTTGATTGTTGTTAGTATATCAGGCATTTATATGTTCTTGTTACCATTGATGATTAGAAATAAAAGGGGTAGATTGAAAAAATGAAAAAAATCTTTATAGTAATATTATTTAGTATTTTGTTTGCACAAAACGAAGATACGGTTCAAAAAACACATAACATTTCTCTTGTAGCTACATCAAACGTATTTGCAGAATATTATGACTGCGGCTGTCCAAAAGCTCCATTAGGAGGGCTTGCAAGAAAAGCATTCTTTTTTAAAAATATGATGTCAGAAAGAGAACCCCTTCTTGTCGATGCGGGGAATACATTTTTTTCACATGGAGTTATTAACCCTGATGGCTTAAAAACAAATCATAAAAAATATAAAGCCGAAAACTTTGTCGATGCTCTTGAGTTTATCGGTTATGATGTTATAAATATTGGATCAAATGATTTTAAGTTAGGAGAAAGTTTTCTTCAAAGTATTACCTCTGAATCGTCAATAAACTTTATATCAGCAAATTTATATGATAAGAGTACAGATCAACTACTATTTACGCCTTATCATGTTCTTGAAGAAGATGGTGTTAAAATTGGATTTATAGGGTTGAGCGAAGCAACCAGATATGAATCTATTGTTAATAAAAATTTTATATCTGAGGGTAATAAATATATTGATATAGTAAATCCAGAAGTAGATATTGTAGTTTTATTAATAGATCTTAGTTCAAGTAATGGAATAGATCTTTCTAATGCCTTTCCTAAAGCAGATTATATCTTCTTAAGTGGAGTAACTAAAAGAACTGAACCTAGAAGTAAACAAGCTCAAGATGGTCCACGAGTATATTCTACTGGTATTCAAGGAAAGCACCTGAGTATTGTTGATATAAGAATAAAAGATATAAATAAGGCCGTAGAAGATGTCTCAGCGCCATTTAGTCGCCTTCAAGAGATAGACTTCCGCCTAAAGAAATTACAAGCCGCTGATCCGTCAAAATCACTAGAAGAAATTTATGCTAATCAACCTAATGTTCTTGGCTTGATAATAAAATATCAAAAAGAAGCATTTGAGCTAGGTCAGTCTTTAGGAAAATATGGAGATCGTAGTATATTTTTTAGCGTTCCTCTATCACCAACTATTCCTGACGATAAAGATGTTGCAGCCTTGATTCAAAAGATAGCAAATAACGCAGATTTTTCTTTTGAAAAACCATAATTTTGTTTTATTATGAACCACACATGCGAGTGTAGCTCAGCTGGTAGAGCACAACCTTGCCAAGGTTGGGGTCGCGCGTTCGAATCGCGTCACTCGCTCAGTCTTTAGTCCAATTCAAAAAACTATCTATTATCCTTTTATGAACTATCATTGAGCTAGTCTTTAGTTCTTCTTCTCGTATTTCGAAATACCAGCTTAACATATTATTGTCAATATGCTTCATCATGATACCAGAGCCATACCTTTTAACGATTATCTCTTTAAATGTGTCTAGATGGTAGTTTTGAAGCTTTATTGAGCTGTTTTTAGGAGGTTTTGTCTTAAAATGTATCATTTTATGCTTTAAGTAGGTTTTAATAGCATTATCTAGCTGCATTTCTTGTTTACCGCCTTTTTTGATATAAAAAACACGATCAAGCTCTTTTTTTTGTTTTAAGCAATCATCCCAAGTTAGGGTAGGGCCAATTTTGCCTAAAGTTATATTAAAATACCTTTTCTTATTTTTTAAAGGATCGTACGCATAAATCGAATACATTACATATCCATCATTTTCCCCATTTCTTTTTCGTTTATAAATACTACTCATAATTATATTTTCTCTTTAAGTTTTGACATAAATATGATACAAAAAAACTTAACACACAATTGTTATACACACAATGTTGAAAACTTTGTATATTTAACAATATTTAAATTTAACAAAATAATATTAAAATAATATAACTTTTTTTATGAGCAAAAATATAGAGATTATTAGTAATAATAGGAAAGCTTTTCATAGCTATACGATTATCAATCGGTATGAAGCTGGTATGATTCTCCTCGGTAGCGAGGTTAAAAGTTTAAGGGAAAAGAAATTGAATTTAAAAGATAGTTTTGTTTCTATTAAAGATGAAAAAGTTTGGTTAATTGGGGCGCATATTAGCTCATATTCACACACAGGTTTTTCAGGTCATTCTCCGACGAGAAATCGTGAATTATTATTGCATAAAAAAGAGATGATACGACTTAAGAATATTGTAGCTCAAAAAGGATTAACTATTGTCCCTTTAAAGGCTTATTTTAAGGGAGGTATAGCGAAAATTGAATTTGCTACAGCCAAAGGCAAGAAAACATATCAGAAAAAAGACGCTTTAAAGATGAGAGATTTAGATAGGGAAGCTCGACGAGAAATGAGTAAAAAATAATGGGATTTTTACCGGTAGATGATCAGTTAGAAATTATCTCTAAAGGAACAGAAGAGGTAATTCCGCTTCAAGACCTTAGACACAAGCTAGAATTTTCTATTAAAAACAACAAGCCTCTCGTCGTGAAACTGGGATGTGACCCTAGCAGACCAGATCTGCATATTGGCCATAGCGTCGTCCTTCAGAAGCTCAGAGATTTTCAAGATTTAGGACATCAAGCTATACTTGTGATTGGTGATTTTACAGCAATGATTGGTGACCCTTCTGAGCGTAATAAGACACGTCCGCAGCTTACTCTAGAAGAGGCAAAAGCTAATGCAGAATCATATATTGAACAATCTAAAGTTATACTTGATGTAAAAACTATTAAAGTCTTATTTAACAGCACTTGGCTAAATAAAATGAACTTCTCTGATGTAATAAAAATGAGCAGTAAGTATACTGTTGCTCGTATGATTGAACGAGATGATTTTACAAAACGTTTTGAATCTGAAATTCCTATTTCAATGCATGAGTTTTTATATCCTTTAGCGCAAGCAATGGATTCTGTTGAAATTAAATCTGATGTAGAATTGGGCGGCACTGATCAAAAATTCAATTTATTGGTTGGTAGAGATATACAGCGAGAATATGGTCAAGAACCTCAATCTATCATTACATTGCCTCTATTAGAGGGTACTGATGGAGTGGAAAAGATGTCAAAATCTTATGATAATTATATCGCATTAGATGATTCTCCTCAAGATATGTATGGTAAATTGATGTCTATTAACGATTCTATGATTGCCAAATATTATGAATTGACTGTATTTGCAGACAAAGAAAAGGTTTTAGCTGTAGAGAATCAACTTAAAGACTCTTCTATAAATCCTAGAGATATCAAGCGAGACTTAGCTAAAGATTTAGTTGAACGTTATTATGATGCAGATAGAGCATTGGAAGCTGAACAAGCATTTGATCAGATATTTGTTAAAAAGTCTATTCCAGACAATATTCCTGTTTTCAAAACAGAAAGTGATACTACTATTCTTGAAGTATTATTATCAGAAAATCTAATTGATAGCAAGGCAGAAGGTAAACGTCTAATACGACAGAATGCTGTGAAAATAGATGGAGAAGTGTGCTCTGAGCCAGGTTATGTTATCGGTAAAGGATGTGGCGAGCTTGTAATTAAGGTTGGCAAGAGAAGATTTTTAAAAATTTTAGGCTAATCCTCATCGGAGAAATCATTTAACTTATTTTTTTGTTACCCAAATTCAATTATTCTTATAAATTCCATGGTAATTATTAATATGATTTGGAAAAACTTATGTCTGAAAAAAATATCAAAATAACAGATCGAAACTTTGAAGAGCTTGTAATGAAAGCAAAAAAGCTCGTAATTGTAGATTTTTGGGCTGAATGGTGTGGTCCATGTAAAGCTATAGCACCCATTTTAGATAAAATTTCTGATGAATTTAGCGATAACGTCCTTGTAGGTAAGGTAAATGTCGATGAAGTCAAAGAAGTGCCCGTAAAATACGGTATTCGCAGCATTCCAACACTATTGTTTTTTTGCAATGGAGAAATTGTAAGACAAGAAGTTGGTTTTCAGTCTGAACAGGTATTAGTTGACGGTATTAACCAAATCATAAATAAAGGTTAATATTAAACAATTAATTTAAGTGACAGATAAAACTATTCATAAAACTATCATTATCGGTTCTGGTCCAGCTGGATTAACAGCTGCGATTTATGCTGCTCGTGCTAATTTGAATCCAATTGTCTTCGAGGGGAATCAGCCTGGAGGTCAATTGACAATTACTACAGATGTAGAAAATTATCCAGGATTTCCTGACGGTGTTTTAGGTCCAGATATGATGGATCTATTTCGAAAACAAGCTCAGAAATTTGGAGCCGAGTGTTTTTATAAGCATGTCTCAAAAGTTGATTTTTCTAGCTCTCCATTTAAAGTTTACGTTCAAGATGAAGAATATCTTGCTGAATCAGTGATAATTTCCACTGGTGCATCTGCAAGGATGTTAGGTCTTGCAGCAGAAAAAGAATTAATGGGATACGGAGTTAGTACTTGCGCAACATGTGATGGTTATTTTTTCAAGGAAAAAGAGATTGTAGTTATTGGTGGAGGTGATTCAGCGATGGAAGAAGCAAGTTTTTTAACAAAATTTGCTAGTAAGGTAACTCTTATCCATCGACGAGAGGAATTTCGTGCATCTAAGATTATGATTGATAGAGTTTTAGATAATCCAAAAATTGAAATTATTAAGAATGCAGTTGTAACTGATATTCTTGGTTCTCAAAAAGATGGAGTTTCTAATATTCTACTAAAAGACACTATTGACGGAAAAGAAAGAAATTTTGATTGTGATGGTGTATTCTATGGTATTGGTCATGAACCAAATACTAATCAGTTTAAAGGTATGATCAATTTAGACGATCAAGGATACATAATTACTAATCCAGGATCAACTTTAACCAATGTAGCTGGAGTGTTTGCTTGTGGCGATGTACAAGATAGTCATTATAGGCAGGCAGTTACAGCCGCTGGTTCTGGTTGTATGGCCGCAATAGATGCAGAAAAATATTTAGAAGATTTATAAGAATAGTTTTTCTGTCTTTTTAAGGAGAAAAAGATGGAATTAAAACAGATTTATGATATTAGTGGTCTAAAGCTCAAGTTTGGATCAAAAAAAGCTCTTGAAATTAATACCCTAAAATTTCATAATGGGTTGATTTATGGTGTATGTGGTAATTTTGGATCAGGAAAATCATCGCTATTGAAAGTTCTTTCAGGACTTCAAAAGGAATCAAATGGAGATGTTCTTTATCAAGGAAGTAAGTTTAAAACCAATTTTCTTGGAAACATTAAAAAGCATAAAGAAATTCAATACATTCACGTAGACATGTTTAATGATTTTTCCCAATATCTAAAGAGTCATAGTACAGTTGAACGATTTTTAAAAGGAATGTTTTCTGCTAAAATAAAACAAATTCGTACGCGACATTTTAAACACTTTAGCCTCGAACATCTTTGGAAAACGCCAATCAACAAATTGTCGGACGGTGAAAAACATTGGTTAAAAATTGTTGTAGGGGTAGAAAAAGATCCTAGGGTTCTTCTTGTAGATGACTATGGTCTACATTTAGATCCAAAAAATGAAATGATTCTGCGCAGAAGATTGATGAAAATGAATAACGTTCTAGGAACCACTATCATTTTATCTTCAACAAGCGATTATTTCTTGAAACAATTTGCAAATGTGGTCATATATTTGGATAATGGACATGTATCGAAAGTCAGAAAAGGATATAAGCGTAATAGCTTCAATAAAAAGAAAAAGTAGCAACATCTTTAATTTGCTATTTTTTATGTTATTGATTGGACCTTTATTAGGTCAGGTTGATAATCGATTTAATGTTTTTAGTTGGGAGCAATATGGCGCGTTAGGTGCAGTTAATTCTATATCAGAAGATTATACATATTTTTACTTTGGTACAGAAAATGCAGGCATTTTAAGATTAAATAAATTTTCACAACAATTTGCGCGTCCTATTACGCAAGGTCAGGGGTTAAAGTCTAATTCAATTGAACATATTTATTTTGATGAACATACAGGAATTTTATGGTCTGTAGGAGATAACTTTATTGAATATAGCTTTTCGAGAGAGGGTAGTTGGAATACGTTACAATACAATTCACTTTCATTAAAATCCGGGAATCAGATTATCGATATTGGATCTAGTAAAGATTATTTATGGTTACGATCGAATAGCAAATTTTTCAAATTAGACCATGTCAATGGAATCTTATTAGGAATATATGTTTCACCGGATGAGCCGTCTATTGTTTGGGGAGATATTTCCTCAAGAGAATTAAGATGGAATATATTTGATTTCAATGATTATTTTGTTGAAGATGCATGGCTTTTAACTTCAAATGGAGCTTCAGATAATAGAGGAAACTTCTCAAAATATTTATCTTATTATAAGTCAAATAATGGAATTAATTGGATGTCACTTTCTAATGGATATATTCTAAAAATAGATGAATTTAATAAGTTAATAACACCAATATTCTATGGTCTTGCATGTACTGTTCCAACATCTGTGATTGATGATAATGTGTTGTGGATTTCAGGTATTGGAAATAAATCTTTTAATGGTATTACTAAATTTGATATTGATAATAATAAGTTCGAAAATATTCTATCTAATCATTACTCAAATTTTAGCAAAGATAATATCTATTCAAGTATTATGATTGATGATGAGATATGGTTTGGGTTAGATAGCTATATTTTGGTATATAATACAAAGAAAGATTCATTCAGGTCACTTGGTTTTGAGAAGGGGGTTCCTCGTGGAAAGATTGTTCATTTAGAGTACAAGAATGAATCAGTATTTGCTGGATCTATTAATGGAGTTGTTGAAATAAATAGGGCTTCAAAAGCAAAGGTAAATAGCGCAATAGAGAAATTTATTTTCTCTAGAAATCTATTTTTGGGAGATATAGAAAAGTTTGAAAATGAAATATTTTTTGTTTTAAGCAATACCGTTTTCAGATATGAAAATGAAAAAAATAGTATTTCAACTCTTAATTGGAAAGATGGCACATTTGATATGTCGATGAAAAAAAATCAAATTGATATAGCATCTAGATCTGTATCTAGGATTTTTTCTAGAAATGATAATTTATACATGATTACAGACTTAGGTATCGTAGATTATAAGGAAGGCGCTTTAATTATTCCTTCAAGTCTTTATTTCAACTATAAGATAACTGATCTGACCGTAGTAGATAATTCATTATTATTCTTGTCAACAACAAGAGGTTTAGCGATTATTGATATAGATACAAGAGAGCTTATTAATTACTATGATTTTCCTTTTTTAAGAAATATTTACCAAATGAAACATATCTCAGAATATTTAGTGTTACTAACGAGCAAAGGTTTAATTAAATTTAATTTCAACTTATGAAAAATTTTATATCCATTTATTTGATATTATGTAGCGTAGTATTTTCCCAGAGCTTTAATCGAAATATCGATCAGTTTAAAGCCAGCTCTTTTGTTCGCCCAGTTGCTAAGGATTCCATAGAGATTCTATCGTTTATGGAGGTGTCAAATAATACATTACAATTTCTGAAGAAAGATGGTCTTTTTGAAGCTCAATATGAAGCAAATATTGCCATACTAGATAGCGAGAAAGAAAAGCAATCTTCTCAGCTATTCTCAGATACGATTACTGTTAAAAAATTTGGTGATACTACATCAAAGGTAAAGAAGAAAGTAATAACAACAGCGTTTGTTTTACCCCTTGAGAGTTATACTGTTACATCAAGTCTAAAAGATTTAGATATAAAGCTATCTGGAAAGAAGGATAAAAAAATTGACTTAGAAGGTATATCGAGTAGTACTTTTTTTCAAATTTATAATCCAATATTTGTAAAAGAGGTAAAAGGATTATGGGGCTTTGATTTGAATAAATTTCCTACTGAAAGTGGTAGAGTAATACCGAGTAATGATATCATCTCTTTCTATCAGTACGTTGTTTTAAATCCAGGTGAATATAATATTACGATTAGCATTATTGGAGATAAAAAAGTACAATGGGAAGATTCTATTAAGGCTACTGCAAATAGTAGCGTAATAAGTCATTTAGTAAATATTCCTATTAAAAATATTGATAAAAGAGATTTGAAGGTCAAAGTAGTAGTTAGTCAGAATAGAAATACATCATCTAAGTCATTTTCATTCAAAATAAAGAATAACACACTTTTTGATGGGATTGATAATATTGATGTTGCATTAGCTCAGATGAGCTACATCTTAACATCTGATGAAAAGAAAGAATTGAAAAGCCTTAAGCAGTCAGAAAAAGAGAAATTTTTTAGGAAAGTTTGGGCAAAAAGAGATCCTGTTGCACAGACAAAAGTTAACGAACTTATGGAAGAATATTATACCAGAGTCGTTTTCGCAGAAGAGAATTTTTCAAGAGGAACTTCTGGGGGGTGGAAGTCAGATATGGGAATGATTTATATCTTGCTTGGTAAGCCAGACGATCTAGTTCGTTCAATGAATATGCAAGGCAGCTATAATTATGAAACATGGTATTATTTCCAAATTGGAGAAGAATTTACTTTTATTGATGAATATGGATTCGGAGATTATAGGCTTAGAACGCCATTCTTATATTAAGTAATTATGAACAGCGAAAAAAAATTAATTAAAATTTTAGAAAGATTTAGGGATAAGCTATCTGATCAAGAAATTGCTTTAATAGATAGTTTAGTCAAACTACCAAAGACTATGCAAGATTCATGGGATAGTAGCGATATGTCTTATAAGCTTTTTACAGATGGAGCATCCCAGCTTGATAAAAACAATGCCGGTATTGGAGGTTTGTTAAAAAATGGTCATGAAACAGTATTTTCTTTTGCTGAGAATATAGGCGATTGTACCAATAATGAAGCAGAATATTTGGCATTAATTAGAGGTATTGAGCTTTGTGTTGAGAAGAAAATATTAGATGTCAAAATTTTTTCTGACAGTGAATTGATTGTAAGACAAGTCAATGGTGATTATAAAGTCAAAAACGAAAGAATGATTAAGCTTCATGCTAAAGTTCTAGATTTATGTTCAATGCTAAACAGCTGGTCAGTTTCTCACGTTCTGAGAGATAAAAATATGGAAGCAGATCTTTTAAGTAAAGAAGGGCTTACTAAATAAAAAAAACTAAGGAATGAGAATAATATTTTATAACTTATAGACTATGAATTTCTTAAATCAAATCAAAAATAGCTTTACCGATAGCTTTAATTGGGTTAGTGGCGATATCGCTATCGACCTTGGAACTGCTAATACTTTGATATGGTTAGCTGGCAAGGGGATTATAGTCAATGAGCCATCTATTATTGCTAGATCTACAAAAACGGGAGCTGTTATTGCTGTGGGTGAGAGTGCTAAGCAAATGCTAGGGAAAACCCATGAGGGTATTGAGACTATTCGTCCATTAAGAGATGGAGTAGTTTCTGACTTTACTGCCGTAGATGAAATGTTGCAGGGTTTTATTAGGAAAGTAAATTTAAATCGTTTGACTAGGCCACGAATGGTTATTTGTGTGCCGTCTGGTGTAACTGAAGTGGAAAGAAGAGCTGTAAAAGATGCCGGAGAAAGGCAAGGAGCTAGAGAAGTATTTCTGGTGGATGAACCTGTTGCAGCAGCAATTGGTATCGGATTAGATATTAGTCAGCCTGTGGGTAATATTATTGTTGATATCGGTGGAGGAACTACTGAAGTAGCTGTTATATCACTAAGCGGAGTAGTAACCAAAACAGCCATCAGAATTGCTGGCGATGAAATGGATGACAAAATACAGCATTGGTTTAGAAATGAACATAAATTAGAAGTTGGAACACAAACAGCAGAACAGATAAAGATTACAGTTGGTTCAGCTATGAAATCACGATCTAAAAATATTTTAGTAAAAGGTAGAGATCTAGTATCTGGAATACCTAAAACAAAAGATATAAGATCTGATGAGATAAGACAGGCTCTAAAAGATCCTGTAAAAAGAATTCTAGACGTAATTACTGACGCGTTAGGGGCGACACCTGCTGAATTATCATCAGATATTATGGATAGAGGTATTGTTCTTTGCGGAGGAGGTTCTCAATTAAAAGGTTTGGACCAATTATTACGTGAAAAAACAGGTGTACCTGTTAATGTTGCCGATGAACCACATCTAGCAATTGTAAAAGGATGTGGAGAAGTAATACAAGATTTAGAAAAATTTAAGAATGTCCTTCGTTAAGAATGGCTAAGATTGACTTATTTTTTAAAAAAAATTTAGATAGTTCAGTTTTATTTATCTGCATCCTAGTTTCATTTCTACTTATTTTCAGTAATAATAATCAGAGAATTCAAAATGCTCGCTCTACCACATTAGATACATTTTCTTTTTTATATCAACCTTTTAATTGGCTAGATAACCAGCTTTTTTTAACAAAAAAACTTGAAGTTTTATCTCATGAAAATTTGAAGCTTAATCTAGAAAATCAGATTTTATCATCAAATAAAATTGAAAATGAAAGATTAAGAAATTTGTTAAAATTTAGAAAACGTAATGAATTAAATTTCATTGGAGCAGATATTTTATCTAAAGGTATTAATTCTAATATGTCATCTGTTCTATTGGATCGAGGATTGGTAGATGGCGTAGATAATAATAGTGTAGTATTATCATCTCGAGGTATAGTAGGGAAGATTATTTTTGTATCAGATAATCATTCAGGTGTTCAATTAGTAAGCGATATCGATTTTAGGTTAAGCGTAAAAATACTGCCATCTGAAACCGAAGGTATTATGCGTTGGATTAAAAGCGACATATGTGAAGTTGTAGAGGTTCAAACAACATCAGACGTTCAAATTGGTGATGTTATTCTAACTTCCAATCTCAGTATATATTCTCCACCAAATTTGCCAGTAGGTGAAGTAATTAGTGTATATAAAGAATCTAACAGTTCAAATAAGGTTATACGTATGAAACTTTTCTCTGATTTGTCTACTTTAAATCAATTATTTATCGTGGATAAGGAAGGATAGAGTTATGGGTTTCAATTTTAGTAGATACCTTGTTATGGCAATCATATTGCAGCTAATGTTTGCAGAACTATTAACTATAAATGGATTTCAGCCAAATATTATGCTGTTATTTATTATTCTATCTTCTATCTCTATGGAGAGTACTTCTCGAGCAACAATCATCGGTTTTTTGATTGGGTTGTTTTCAGATTTAGTATTATTCAATGGATTGTATTTAGGTTTATCCAGTTTAGTGTTTTCGATATGTGCCTATTTTGCATCCCAGGTAAGTTCCAATTTTGCATATAGAAATTTTGATTTATACTGGCTGAGTTTGGTATTTTTAGGGATTGGACTATATTCATTTTTTAGATATGATTTTTTCTTTTTTAATGACATATTGTTTTTCTTAAAAAATTGGTTTTCTATAGCGTTATATACTTTTTTTGTAGGATTTGTTGTTACTAGAATTCTAGGAGTAAAACAGTCGGTATTAGAAGATGCTTAAGATAGAAAATAAAGCAGATATTTTTCACTATAGAACATTATTATTTATATTATGTTTTGCTCTTTTTTCGCTTCTTAGTAGATATTTTTATTTACAAGTGATTGATTATGATAGGCATTTTTCTAAATCCAAAGTTAATAGCGTTAAAGCGCTTACAACTTATGCTCCGAGAGGATTGATTTTAGATCGTTATGGAGAAATATTAGTCGATAATTATCCAACTTATATTCTAACAGTAAAACCCTATGAATTGCGAGATAAAGAACAAGAATTTGTAAAATTATCATCTATTATTGGCATTGATACAGAAGAGTTAAATAGAAGATATAAAAAATATCATAGAGGGCCTTTTCTTCCAACTACTATTGCTAAAAATTTAACATTTGAACAAATTTCTCAAATAGAAGAAATGAGATTAGATTTTCCAGGTGTTCAATATGATCGATCTGATGAAAGAATATATTCTCCTATTTTAAATGATGCTCACTTTTTAGGTTATTTGAGAGAAGTAGATAGAGATACAATTCCTAAGCTTGATAAGAATCTTCTTTATAGGGCTGGAGAGTTGATTGGTTGGCAAGGAATTGAAAAGCAGTATGAAAAAGAATTGCGATTTTCTAAGGGAGTAGATTATGTAGAAGTTGACACACATGGTCGTGAAATTTTTAGATTAAACAATAATAATATTCCTGCATTTCCAGGAAAAGATCTTTCATTAACTATTGATGCTAATCTACAACGATATTGTAGAAATATTTTAGAAGGAAAAAAAGGGTCTGTGTTAGTTTCCAATGTTAATACAGGTGAAATATTAAGCATGGTTAGTAGTCCTTCTTATGATTTGAGTATTTATAGAGGTACAACATCTGAGGTTGAGTGGAATGATTTATTAAAAAATAAAGATAAACCATTATTAAATAGATCTATTGCAGGTCTTTATCCCTCAGGATCAACGTTAAAATTGATTACAGTTATTAATTTGATTGAAAATAGCTTAGTAGACCCGTCAGATAGTTTATTATGTACTGGTATTTATGTACCCCCCGGCAGTACAAGTGAATTTCGTTGCTGGAATGAAAATGGACATGGTCTTGTTGATTTAAATAAAGCTATTGCACAATCTTGCAATATATATTTTTATGAAACAGTGCAGCTGATTAGTTTAAAAGACTGGACGGATACTGCAAAGCAATTTGGCTTTAATACATCAACAGAAATTGATTTGCCAAATGAAAAAAGTGGATTAATTCCAGATCAAGATTTCTATATCAAAAATTATGGAAGATGGGGTTGGTCAGAAAGAGGTGCTTTATTAAATCTAACATTAGGTCAGGGAGATATTTTAATTACTCCTGTCCAAGCGCTAAAATTTACTAATCATATTGCGTCAAGAGGTGAGACAGCACAGTTAAGACTAAACTTATCTGAAGAAATATCTTACTATGATAAAATTGTATATCCAGAAAAAATATGGAATCATATTTGGGATGGAATGTTTGATACTGTTAACGCAGATCAGGGAAGTGGATGGAGAGCTCGATTGAATGGTTCAGATGTTAAGCTATTTGGAAAGACGAGTACTGCTGAAAATCCTCACGGAGAACCTCATGCATGGTTTATTGGCTTTTTTGATGTTGAAGATACAACGTACTCAATTGTTGTTATGATTGAGAATGGAGGAGGTGGAGGAGCCATAGCATCGCCGATTGCAGGAGATATAGTTTCATATTATATCAATTCTTCTAAATCTTTAGCGGAGAATTAGAGATTATGCTTTTAGACCAATTCATATCAAGCACCACAAAGGATTCTGTATCAAGATTGTTTTTTATAATTATTGGATTGATTGCTTTTAGCTTGATGACTCTATATAGTATTTCTGATAATCCGCTTAGTTCTAATAGTTCATTTTACAGGCAATGTGTTTTTCTTATTTTTTCTTTTATAGTATTCATTTTTGTTAAAAATATATCGATGAAGACAATTCATGATAATTCAACCATCATATTTATTGCAACCTTTATTTTTTGTATAATTCCGTTCTTCTTACCGAGCGTAGAATACACTTATAGATGGATTGACCTTGGATTCTTTTATATTCAACCATCAGAGTATTTAAAATGTGCTACGGTCATTGTTATTGCAAAATATCTATCTAACCATCAACTCGAAGTAAAAGATAATTCTATTATTGTAGTGCCATCAATATTAACACTATTATCTGCTTTGATAGTATTGAATCAACCAGATTTAGGTACAGCAGTTATTATGTGCGCACCCTTACTTCCGATGCTGTTGTGGGCCGGAGTAAGTAATTTTACAATTTTTTTAATGATTGCACCAATTATTACAATTTTAGCAGCATCGAATATCATTTATTTTACTGTTTGGGCATTTATAATGTTTATTTGTTTTTTGAGCTTTCAAGCAAATATTATTACAAAATCGATACTATATTTTGCTAATATTTTTACAGGATTACTAACTCCATTTTTATGGAATAATCTAGCTGCTTATCAAAAACAGCGTATTTTAACATTCTTAAACCCAGATCTTGATCCCATGGGATCTGCTTATCATATTATTCAAAGCATTACTGCGATTGGATCTGGAGGATTATTTGGTAAAGGATGGGGGGCAGGATCTCAGACGCAGTTAAAGTTTTTACCAGTACAAGAATCTGACTTTATTTTATCTGTTATAGCCGAAGAATTAGGATTTTTAGGAATTTTGTGCGTGATGATATTTTGTTTCTTGTTGATTAAAACACTTTTAGATATTGCATTTCGCTCTTCTGATTATTTTGCTAGTCTAGTCATAGTGGGGCTAGGATCAATTCTTTTATCTCATATATTTATTAACTCTGCAATGACGATAGGTTTGATGCCAGTTAAAGGTCTTCCAATGCCATTTATTTCTGCTGGAGGTTCTTTTTTATTGTCTTGTTTCATTATGATAGGTTTAGTAGTCAGTTTTTCAAAAAATTAATTATTATTGGGAGTTGAAATTCTGACTGTCTATCGCTAATTTCTTGCTACTCATTTATCATGACAAAAAAACTCTTTTATATAACTAGTGAAATGGATCCCTTTGCATCGGTTTCATCTTTATCCGATCTTTCTGTTAAAGTTCCTTTAGGTTTACAGGACAAAGGTAATGACGTTAGATGTTTAATGCCAAAGTATGGCTTTATTAGTGAGAGAAAATATATACTAAGAGAGGTTATTCGTTTAAAGGAAATTTTATTTGATTTCGATGATGTCGATTATGCATGCTCAGCTAAGAGTGCATTTCTACCAAAATCAAGATTACAAGTTTACTTCTTAGAACAAGAAGATATCTTTGGAGAATTGAACAACCTTCTTTATAAGGCAAAAAATGGTAGATTTTTAAGTGACAATGATAAGAGATTTGCTTTTTATTGTTTAGCAGCGATTAAGATGTTACCTAATTTATTCTGGTATCCTAATGTTATTATTTGTAGTGCCTGGACATCTGCATTAATACCTATGCTCGTAAAGACCTTAGCAAAAAATGATAAAAATTTATCCAAAATAAAGACTGTATATATAGCAAGCTCTTTAAACGGAGACGTTATTTTTGATCCCAGTAATCTTGGATTTAAAAAGGAAACTTTTTCGCCATTAAAGTCGTTAAATCTAAATCAAATTGGATGTATGTATGCAGATAAAACTATCATTGTTAATGGCGCCGAGAAGGTATCTTCCAAGTTGATGAAATTAAAAGTTTTTAAAGATGCTAAGAATTGTTCCGTTGTAGATCTTGATTATGGAGAAAATACAGATTATTCTCCATTATTAGAGGCTATTGAACTAGGAATAAAAAAAATATAAAGAATGCATAATTATTTTTCTACAAAATGGGTATTAATCACAAGTGTTATATTCTTGTCTTTTAATGCATGCTCAGAAGAAACTATTGTTTATAGCGAGATAGAAAATCCAAATTATACTATTAACACGCTAACACTTCCTTTAGATCAAAATAAAGTATTTCAGATTAATCCAACTTCAGGAGGAGGAGGAGGTAAATTTTACTTTGGAGATGTAAAAGGTTCAGAGAATTTATTTACTTTATTTAGTCTTACTTTGTTTTCAGGCTCATTGCCTCCAACTGCATTGTTTGATTTATTAGCAGATTCAATACAAGTTGATAGTGCACTGGTATACATGCAAACTGGAGATTCGTTAAATTCAGCATCAAATTTATCTTTGTATTCAATTGTAGCAACTGAAGATAGTATTTTTTCTGAAGATTCTACTAGCTATTATTCATTAGATAATTATATAGATTTTGAAAATAATGCCACATTATTGCATCAAATTCCATTAGTTAATATTGAGCCTGACAGTGCAGGATATGACACTCTAGATTTCTTATTTAAAGATGATAACCTTGAATTATTGAAAGAGTTTTATTTTGATACATTTACATATCCAGCAAGAACTCTTATGTTAAAAAATGATGAACCTTTAGATGAGTTATTTACAATTGAAAGTGATGAGAGTAGTCGTCAACCAAGAATGAGGGTCTGGTATAAGGCAACAGTGAATGACACAACTACCATAGATACTTCAATTCTCTTCTTTGGAGACAAAGGCCTTAGTATTTTTTCTCCTCAGATAGTAGAGGAAGAAGATAAAAATTATGTGACACTTAATTCCGGATCAGGGCTTCGGTCAGTTTTACGATATGATTTGGATATCATTAATGAACTAGAAAGAAATTCAATCGTAAAAAATGCGAATCTCGTACTTAATATAGAGTCTTCAAATCTCGAAGAAGGTGATGAGTTTTATGTTGTAGTTGCAGCGCTTTCAGATTCTGTAGAAAATTGGGATTTTACTACATTTTTATCTGACGACGAATCTCTGAGTGATTCAGCTTATGTATCAGATCAAAACTTTATTATATCTAGGAAGGTGGAAGATGGAAAGATAGAAATCCCTATTCAAGCTTTTCTTCAGTCTTATAAAAATGATGTCATTAATAACCATGGTTTAATGCTTTATAGCGGTCCAGTAAACAGCCCATTTGATAAAATTAGATTAGATACAGAATCTGTAGAGGTGTTATATGTTAAACCGTAATTTTGTTTTATTATTATTTTTAAGTGCGCTATTTAGTCAATCGACAATGAGCGGCTATGGCTATGGGATGTTTTCTCAGAACGATGAAGCAGCTATAGTAGGTTCAGGATCAGTAGGATTATTGCCTAGTTTTAAGAATGATGTTTCATTATCCAATCCATCAACATGGCATAAATTATCATTTACATATCTGAACACCTCTTTTGAAAGTCAAAGTAATAAATTTGGTTCTAGTTCTAGCAAAAATTCTGGATTAGCGTCAGCAAAATTAATTATCCCATCTAAGCAAAAAATTTCATTTGGATTAACATTTAAGCCATTATTTTCCAGAGAAATAACTGTCGTAGACAGCACATTTAATGAATTTATATTTGCTGGATCTGATACATTAGATTATTCTCGATCCAATAAAACGGGTGGAGGTTCTTCAATGGCTCAATTTGCTGTCGGTTACAAGCTTACAGATACGGATGATATTGGATTGGGTCTAGATGTTATATTTGGATCATCCAGGTCATCACAAAATCTTATTATTGATTCTAGCGATCATTTATTGCAATCTAGAGATTATTTTTCAGGTTCATTAATCGAACTTTACTATACTACAAGACGATTTTCATTCAATGACAGTCCCTTAGTTTTATCTTTAAATTATAATTTTTCATTAAATGATATTGATGTGGAAAATGAGTCTTATCAAGCATTTTTAGATTTAAACTCAAATAACTATCACGATTCACAGGATTATCCGAATGTTGCTGCCGCATTAATGCCAACCAATGCTATATTTAAAAATGAAATATCAATAAGCGATTTTAAAGCAGGTGTTGATTATGAATTTGCTGAAAGATATCATGCTCAACTAGAGATACAATCGTGGAATAATAATGGAAAAAATGCTTTATCTAGTTCACTTTACCCGGGATACATTAAAGGGAAGAGTAAAATTAATATTGGATTTCTGAAGTTTGCAAAGCCTTATTCAACAGACAAGTTTCATTTTAGAGCGGGATTATCATTTAGTGATTATGATATTAAAAATCTTGATAATGTTAAAGAGGTTGGTTTAGGTTTAGGAGTAGGTATTGAATTTGGTTTAATGAGGAACCAAATTGATATTGGCTATAATTTAATAAATAGAGATAATATTTATAATGTAGGAAGTGAAACTGTACAATCATTCAATGTAGGAGTAAGTATTGGAGATTTATGGTTCGTTAAAAGAAGAAAAATATAATAATTAGGTGACAAAATGAGAAATTATTTATGGGCTATAATTGGTTTAAGTATTTTATTCTCCGCATCCCTTGATGCTCAATGTAGAAGAGGAGAACAGCTAAGAATTACAAATGATGTCGAAATTAAAGTAGTGGATTGTAGAGAAGCTACTAGATTGATTTATAATGATGGCTGGTATCCGTATTCTATTGAAGATGAAAGAGAGGACAGATGTCCTCAATTATCCAGTAGTTCTGCTGAATACTACAGAAGTAGCAATTGGGAATTAAGTGCAAATGCTTATTCAGAAATGATGAACTTAAGATGTGATCAATGGGACCCAGACTGGGTCAATCCAAATGATGTTTATTTATATTGGGCGATTGCGTTAGAGTACCTAGGAAAATTTGATGAATCTGAAAAAGTTTTAGTAGAAGGTTTAGAAGAATTACCAGATAACACAGACTTGATGAAAAGGTTGGCATATTCGTTTAAGAAACAAGGCAAAACTGATGAAATGATAATTGAGTATGAAAGGCTATTAGATTCTGATGTTAAAGATACAGATACATTGCGAGATCTGGCATCTGCATATGGAGATCAAGGAAGAACAGATGAACAAGTATCAGTTCTAAAAAAGATTTTATCTTTTGATCCAAATAATTCTGCTATTCAATCTGAGTTAGCTAGGGTCTATGAAAATTCCGGAGAAGACCCTCTTGAAATTTTTAAAGCAAGATTTGAAGATAATCCAGAAAATGCTTCTTATGCTATAGAGTATGCGCAAAAATTGATGGATAATGGAGATGTTGATGAGGCTATCGATGCATTAGAGGGTACTTTAAGTTATAATGAAACTAATAATATGGTTTATCTTACTTTGGGTAATGCATACAATGAAAATTCTGATTTTGATGAAGCTGTTGAAGTTTTAGAGGATTTATTTGATTTAGACCGTAATAATTATAGAGTGGCAATAAAGATTTCTGAAAATCATATGGAATTAGATGAGTTTGATGAAGCTTATGAATGGGGATCAAAAGCATTGAGAATATCAAAGAATAATGCTGAAGCCCTATCTCATATGGGTAATTTATATTATAAGGCTATGAATATATGTAGAGGTGACAAGTTTTCACGATCTGATAAGGTCGTTGCATCGTTAGCATATAATTATTTTGTTCAGGCAGCAAAAAAGGGTAATTCTAAATATTTTAAGCAAAAAAGATGGCTTGAAGAAAATGATGTTTTATTTGGGCATGCAGATTGGTTTATGCTTGATAAAGATATTCAAGCTACCGGAAGAGTATCTCCAGCTGGCAGATGCTATGAGTGGGTGAGCGAGTCTCTTACAAAACAAAGCGATTGGTAGATTTATGTCCCAATTGAAGAAAGAAGACAATGAAATTTTTAAAATCATTAATTCTGAATTTGATCGTCAAACAAATTTCCTTGAATTAATTGCTTCGGAAAATTTTACAAGCAAAGCAGTATTAGAAGCTACAGGTTCCGTTTTAACAAACAAATATGCAGAGGGCTATCCTGGAAAGAGATATCATGGTGGATGTATCCATGTTGATGAAGCAGAAAATTTAGCCATTCATCGCGCTAAAGAGCTCTTTAAAGCTGAATATGCTAACGTACAACCACATTCAGGTTCTTCTGCGAATATGGGTGTGTTTTTGGCAATGCTCAACCCTGGAGACTGTATCATGGGTCTTGACTTAAGCCATGGAGGACATTTAACCCACGGATCTAAAGTAAGTTTTTCTGGAAAATTATACAATGCAGTAACATTCCACGTTAAGAAAGATGACTGTTTAATTGATTTTGATGATTTGCTAAAGAAAGCAAGAGAGCATAAGCCTAAAATAATAATTTGTGGAGCTAGTGCTTATCCAAGAACAGTGGAGTTCGAAAGATTCAGAGAAATTGCAGATGAGGTTGGAGCCTTCTTGCATGGAGATATTTGTCATAACTCAGGTTTAATTGCGGCTGAAATGCATCCTTCGCCATTTCCGCACTGTCATGTCGTTTCTACCAGCACGCATAAAACACTCAGAGGCCCAAGAGGTGGGATTATCTTAATGGGAAAGGATTTTGAAAATCCATACGGTATTGTAGCGCCAAAATCAGGAAGAACAAAAATGATGTCTGAAATTTTAGATAGTGCAGTAATGCCAGGAATCCAAGGAGGTCCATTGATGCATATTATTGCTGGGAAAGCAGTAGCATTTAAAGAAGCCTTATCTGCTGAATTCAAAGTATATATAAAACAAGTTCTTGAAAATGCTCAATGTTTTGCAGAAGAGTTTACAAAAAGAGGATATAATCTTATATCAGGCGGTACAGATACACACTTAGTATTATTAGACCTACAAAACAAATCTGTATCTGGAAAGCAAGCTGAACATGCTTTAGATGAAGCTGGTATTACGGTAAATAAAAATATGGTTCCTTTTGATCCTAAAAGTCCGTTTGTTACGAGCGGAATACGAGTGGGATCGCCAGCATTGACTACTAGAGGTATGAATACAGATGAAGTAAAGATTATAGTAGAGTTAATTGATAGAGTTATTATGAATAGTGAAAATCAGTCTACTATTAGCTCCGTAAAATCAGAAGTACAAGAATTATGTAAATCATTTCCAGCTTATGATTAATATTAAAAAAAGAAATATATACTTAGCTATTTTTATAGGTTTATTTTTTAATTCTTGCTCATCAAATCGAGATTTAATGTTCGGAGCTAGTATAGCAGAGTATGCTATACCAATTTCATTCAAATCTCATGAAAAGAAGATTAAAAATGACGCATTCAATTCAGAAGTCTATTTAAATGCCTCTAAAAGTTTAACGCAATATTCTTATGGTATTCTCATGGAAAAGGCAGATAGGCTGATGTACGCAGATTACTATACAGCAAGAGAGTATTATAGTGAGTCATTAGATTTATTTCTAACCTCAAAAAACTATATGATACAAGCACTATCTTTAAGACATGTCGACTTTGAATCAAAGATGAAGACAAAAGCCGAAGTAGATTTTCATGTCGATGATGTTCCTTATCTATATTGGCTTAGCGGTTCGATGGCAGGATCAATACAGGCTAGTCAAGGAGATCCAGAATATCTAATTGATTTGAATAATATTAGATGGTTGCTTGAGAATGCCATTGCCATTGATCCAGATTGGGAGAAAGGATCGTTATATGCTGCAATGATGAGCGTATATCTCAATGATTTGAGTGGAGACAAAGACTCCGAAAGAAAAGCGTTGGAGTATTTTGAATTAGCTGATCGTGCAGCAAAGGGATATAATATTGGCATCTATGTTACATTAGCTGAAAGTTTTGCTGTTTCTAAGCAAGACAAAGCATATTTTTTAGAGTTAATTGATAAAGCTCTAACAATTGATATTAGTAAAGATAAAGATATGAAACAGGCGAATACACTATCTAAGTTAAGAGCATCATGGTTGTTAACTAGAGTTGATGACCTTTTTTATATGTAAATTTATATAATGAACTTCCTAAAAAATATTATTGTAGTAGTTTTTCTGTCTGGAATTTTACTATCAAAGCCAATTATTATTAAGCTTGCAACCGTAGCTCCCGAAGGAACAGAATATTATAATCTTCTTTTAGAAATGGGTCAAAGATGGCAAGAGGAAACAAATGGTCAGGTGCAACTACGTATTTATCCTAATGGCGTTGTAGGCGGAGAAATAGATACAATTCGTAAAATGCGTATCGGTCAAATTCAAGGATCTGCTATGTCTTCGATTGGTTTAGCTCGTTTAACAGATAGTATTCAAGCATTTACATTGCCTATGGGTTTTAAAGATTATGATGAAGTGGATAGAGTGAAAGAGGCTATGTTTGATGATATTGATAGTGAATTATCTGATAGTGGATTTAAGTTATTATTCTTAGTAGACATTGGGTGGGTATATTGGTTTTCTGCAGATGAAATTGCAGTACCTCAAGATTTAAAAGATGCAAAGATTTTTACATCAGCAGGTGACTATGTTACAGTAGAATTATTTAAAAAATTTGGGTTTAATGCTATACCTATGGCAGAAACTGATATTCTTGTAGGATTGCAAACTGGTATGATTAATGCAATGCAAACTGTACCTATTTTATCTGCCAGCTCTGGTTGGTCTGCATTAACGCCAAATATGCTAGATTTAAAGTGGGCCACTTTTATCGGCGCTGTAATAATTAACGATGAAGTTTGGTCAAGAATAAAACCTGAGCATCAGAAAGCGATGATGGCTGTAGCAGAAGATATTGGAAAAAAGTATCAAAAAAATGGAAGAGAAATGGAAGTTAAGGCCATTGATGCAATGCAGGAATATGGTATGAAAATTAAAACTCCAACCGATCAAGAATTGGAAGTTTGGGAGTCCTTTAAAAAGGAAATAACTCCAGACGTCATTGATACTTTTTTATCTCAGGAAATTTATAATAAAGTTACTTCAGCCATTGATGAATAATAGCTTACTTAGTAAAGCAGAGAATTTTCTTTGTTATGTATGTTTTGCTATTATTGTTTCTTTTCCTGTTTTTCAGATTTTATCTAGATTTATAGATTTATTTTCGATTCCTGCTTCTCAGGAAATTGTTCAACATATGACTCTGTGGATTGCTTTTATTGGGGCAGTATTAGCTGCAAGATCTAATAGACTGTTAGCGGTTGTTAGAGAGCCAGTATTTAAACAGTCTTCTGAATTCAATATCGGTCATTTTTTAGTTCACTCTGTTTCAGTTGGAATAGTTTTTCTGCTTGCAGTCTCTTATTTAAAAATGATACAGATCGGGATAGAATATCCAGAATTTATTGCTCCATTTATAACAGTATGGTTTGCTCAAAGTATTATTCCAGCCGGATTATTGTTAATCTGGTATCATATGATAATGACAAGTAGCAGTAGATTAAACTATCGTCTCTTGTTAGTCTTTTTTTCTTTTTTGATTACTATAATTCTTTATTATTGGCAATTTCCATTTTCTAATGAAATTCTTTTAACACTTAAAGTTTTGGCTACCATTACATTGGTAGCATTTGGTTTACCTATTTTTGTTGTTTTAGCTGCTCTTTCAATACTTTTCTTTTTATCAGAGCCTACTGATTGGGCTACAAACTTTGATTTAATGTCGACTATTAGTGATAGTGCATATCGAATTGTAGTTTCTCCTACATTAGCAGCTATTCCTATTTTTACATTAGCTGGATATATACTTGCTGAAAGTAATATTTCTAAGCGACTTCTCAGTTTTTTTAAAGCATCGTTGGGATGGCTTCCTGGTTCTACGGTATTAATTGTGGTTTTGTTGTGCGCTTTTTTTACAGCGCTTACGGGTGGGTCTGGTGTGACAATTTTAGCTTTAGGAGCCATTCTATACCCTATATTAATTGAGGATGGCTATTCTGAAATTTTTTCTTTGGGATTAATTACAACCGCCGGATCGCTTGGATTGTTATTTCCACCAAGTTTGCCTGCAATTATTTACTCTGTTACAGCTGGTATCAATCCGATTGAATTATTTAAAAGCGGTCTTATTCCTGGTCTATTTTTATTATTTATTATTGTTTGTTATGGGATATACCATAAGCCAAAGAATCAAAAAAAGGTTCAATTTAATATTCAAGATTTAAAACAATCTTTTCTTAATGCAAAATGGGAGATAGCTATCCCAATATTCATTATTTATGGCTTATTTAGCGGATTAGCAACTTTAGTTGAATGTGCAGCTTTATTAGTATGGTATGTATTGTTTGTTGAGGTATGTATATATAAAGATATAGAATTTAAAGATATCCCTAAGATTGTTATTGATTGTGCTACATTGGTAGGAGGGGTATTAATTATTCTTGGTTTTGCTATGGGATTTACCGGTTATCTTGTAGATGCTCAAATTCCTTTAAAGATTTTACAATTTGTCAAAACATCTATTGATTCTCCTATAGTATTTCTATTGGCTTTAAATATTTTATTACTCATTGCTGGATGTATTATGGATATTTTTTCAGCTATTATTGTTATAGTTCCTCTAATTGCTCCTCTAGCAATATATTTTGGTATCGATCCAATACATCTAGGAATCATTTTTATTGCTAATCTAGAGCTAGGTTATATTACGCCTCCGGTAGGTATGAATCTCTTTCTAGCTTCATATCGTTTTAAAAAAGATATGCCAACGATTTATACAGCCACAATGCCTTATTTTTTTATAAGGTTAATAGGAGTCTTAATTATAACATATATTCCTTTGTTCTTTTACTGATTTTTATTTATCTTTGTCTATCATGAAATATAAAAATTTAATTACAACCGTTATCTTACTATCACAACTTGTTATGGCTCAAGGCCAAGCAGGATCATTATTTTTATCCATAAATCCAGGTGCGAGAGCTAATGGTATGGGAGAGGCACAAATTGGAGTGGCAAATGATGCTTATGCAACATATTATAATCCAGCTGGTTTAGCTAATCTTTCTAATACTCAAGCTTCTTTTATGCATACCAGTTATCTTCCAAATCTAGTAGATGATATGGCATATGACTTTATTACGTTTGCTACACCGTTTAAGGAAGATGGAGCAATTGGCGGTCATTTTACTTATTTAAACCTTGGAGATCAGATTAGTACAGATGAGAATGGAGCTGAGTTAGGTTCATTTTCTAGCTATATGTATGCATTAAATGTATCTTATGCTAAAAAAATTGATGAAGATTCATCTTGGGGTGTAAATGGAAAATATTTCTATCAAGAACTTGCTGTTATAAGTAGTCTTGATGCTGCTAGTGGTAGCGTTGCTTTTGATGTTGGTTATTTTAAACATAATGCAATGAACAATCCTAATTTAACAATGGGTGCTGTATTAACAAATGTAGGTCCAGGTGTTAGTTTCGGAGACGGAGAAGAAGATCCACTACCTACTAAGCTTGGCTTCGGTCTAGGTTATCTAACTCTTGAAGATAAAATGAACGTAGCATTTGATTTAAATTATGAAATAAATGATCAATCAATGGTTACTAACATTGGAGTAGAATATTTTCTTGTAGAAGATTTTGCATTAAGAGCAGGCATTATAAATGATCCATCTGGTGATTTAAGCTACACAACTCTTGGTTTAGGTGCTCGTTTAGATTCATTTGGATTTGATGTAAGTTATGTCATGGGCGGAGAGCTTGATCCACATTCAAATATGGTGAGATTCTCTTTAAGTGGTTCTTTCTAACTCTGAATCAAGATATCAAATAATACCTAATATGAAACTCATATTTTTTTCAATTATTTTTTTTATAGCCGGTTGTGGCTGGGCAAATCCTTTCGACGATAATATTCCTTATAAAACCAGATTTGAAGATGGATTGGTATTTTTTGAAGATGAGAAGTACGCAAAAGCAGCACAACAATTTGATATTATTGTTGATAGAGGTTCTCATACTGATTTAGGAGATGATGCGTTATTCTTTTTAGCGGAGTCTTATTTTCTCGATGAAGATTATGAGCTAGCTTTAACTGAATATGAGAAGTTGGTATCAAGAATGGGATTCAGTCCTTATATCGAGAAAACCCGATGGAGAATATGTGAAACTTTAATGGCATTATCTCCAAACTATTATCACGATCAAGAATCTAGTAGGAAGGCTATAATCGAGATACAACAGTTCTTGGATGACTATCCTTCATCTAACCATTCTGTGGGTGCTGATAACCTTATTAAAGAGCTTAGATTAAGGTTAGCTCAAAAGAACATGCAAACAGGAGAGCTGTACTTTAAGTTGAAAGCTTACGATTCAGCAATTGTTGCTTATAAAATTGTGATTAAAGACTATTATGATACAACATATTATAGAGATGCAAATCTAGAGGTAATACGTTGCTTGGTTCTTTTGGATAAAAATGAAGAGGCTGAAGAGTTTTTAGACAGCTTAAATAAAAGCGATGAATCACTAGTTAATGATAGTTTTAAAAAAATAGCTTCGGACATCTTAAATAACAACTCTTAAGGTAGGTAGACTATGAAAACCTGTATATTTGGCGGCACTTTTGATCCTCCTCATATTGGCCATCTGCTAATCGCCCAGACTATTATTGAATCTGAAAATTTTGAAAGATTGATATTTGTACCTGCAAACATTTCACCTGCAAAGAAGGGTAAAATTATATCCTCATCAAAGAAAAGGTTAGATATGTTGAATATGGCACTTACTAGTAATGAAAATTTTGAAATATCTGATTTTGAAATCAGTAAAGGCGATGTTAGTTATACTATTGATACTATTGTTGAGTTTGCTAATACTCTTAATCTAGATAAGAAAGATTTATATTTTTTAATGGGGAGTGATACTTTGGGAGAGTTCCATAATTGGAAAGATCCTAAAAAAATCATGAGTCTATGTAATATTATTGTTGCGATTAGACCAGGATTTATTCCTAGCGATATACCTCAATGGATATTAGATGAAGTGCATTTTGCCAACATTCCTCAATTTGAAATTTCCTCTACAAATATAAGAGCACGTTGGAGAGATGGAAAAACAATCAGATATATGGTACCAAAGGAAGTATGGGAATATATCAATAAGAATGGATTGTACTAATGTTGTCTAGCATCTTGTTTCTTATAATAGGATCTATAGGTTTATTCTATGGTTCAGAGTGGTTAATAGATGGTGCAAAAGATATCGCAAAGAAATTCAAAATTTCTGATCTTGTAATTGGATTAACAATTGTTTCTATAGGAACATCATTTCCCGAACTAGTAGTTGGTATTATTTCTTCTCTAGAGGGACATAATGACTTTGTTATTGGTAATGTATTAGGGTCAAAC